>NZ_CP063120.1:1825143-2177054 GCF_014931395.1 Haemophilus parainfluenzae
AAATCTAATTTTTTTAGAACATTATTTTCAACAAAAGCTTGATAACGTAGTTGGTATTCTACTTCATCATTATCAACATAACCCTGAAAACAGATTTCTTCAATCTGTTCTGAATTAAAATAAAACTTTTGTCCATCTACAGCTCCTACAATATGAGGACAACCACAGTATTCAAAATACCCATTCTCTCCGTTCCATTTCCCTAAAACAACTCTATTAATGATAAGAATTTTATGATCTGAATCAGCTCCCCTCATTCGAATCACACTTCCAATAGGAAGTAATTTTTTAGGTGAATCAATCATAAATAACTCCTTTAACAAAAAACATATACAATATAAAAATTAAAATAAATCCTTAAATGCTTTCGCGTTAAATTGCACCTCACCTTCGGCACTTAATAATCCAGTTGGAAGTTTTATATTACCACCCAAACCTGCGGTTTCCTTATTACTATCGATGATTACTTTACTAGCGACTGATCCTGGTGAAACTCCAAACTCGGTTCCAAGTTTACCGCATACCATCATTACAGAATCCTCTGTTCCTAAACACCCAGAAACCTCGCCCGCTATAGCGGCAGCCTGTGCACTTGCTTTAAATTCATAACCATATTTACCATTTTCCCCCAGATATGCTGCAGAAATAAACTCCGCATCAGCGCTAAAAGTTTTAGCGGATCCTTTTATTTTTCCTATATCCCCTTTATACTCCCCTTCAAGAGAGGCTGCAACTGCCTCTGCTTTTAATCTAATTGAAGACTGATCAAATGAACCTTCTGCAGATACAGCACCAACTTTACTATTAATACTCCCATTTGGATGAGTCATTTGTAAATCCGTTAATGCCATACTACCCTTAGCCTTTGCACTTTCATTTTTCATATCAAGCGATGCGCTACCTTGCGCAGTCACTAACTTTGCGTCAGCAGCCATTACCCCTGAAGCGTGCTGAGAAACTAGACTTGCCTCACCACTTACCGAAGAAACTTCACTTTCTGACTCTTGCTTAGCAGTATCCTGATCCGATTTATCTTTATCACTATCGCTACCATCTACTGATATTCCATCATTCAATCCAATATAAGCAGACTCCATCAAAATATTATCATTTGACATAACAACTATCTGTTCTTTCGTCATGATAATTTTGCTACTGCCTGCCATAAATGTAATAGCACCATCTACCATGGTAATTGAAGTATCCTTTCCAACTTGTAACGATAATTGTGTTTTTGCATCAAATGCCACTACATTAGCATCTGCATAGCGTGTGCCACTTACAGTTTCAATTAAGTCTCCTGAATTCACACCTTTTACATCGTTACCTTTAGAGATAGTAACTGAACGTCCTTTACCTACAGTAGTTGATTCAGTCTCTTTGACATTAAGAGTTCGATTTTTACCAATTGTCGTAGAGTCATTCCCCGTCACATCTAAAGTACGGTTATTCCCCACCGAAGCAGTCTGGTCATTCAACACCTTCGTATTCATGTTCTTTTGAGCATGCAAATCAAGACGTTGATTGTTCGTTGCATCGTCCATCATCAAACCATTATAACCACCGCCTTTATAAGTCTGAGACATCAGGTTCATTTGTGTCTTCGCAGCTGGTAATGCATCAGGTGGCATATTCGTTGCATGGTAAGTTCGACCTGTCACTATCGGTTGGTCTGGGTCGCCTTCTAAAAAGTCTACAACGATTTCTTGACCTACACGAGGAATAGCTATCATCCCCCAGTTCTTACCTGCCCAAGGTTGAGTCACTCGTATCCAGCAAGAACTGTGGTCATTGTATTGGCCTTCTCTATCCCATAAAAATTGCAGTTTAATTCGACCAAATTTATCACAGTAAATCTCTTCATCTTTTGGACCGACCACTATCGCAATCTGTGGTCCCTCCACTCTAGGCTTCGTCAATTGCATTGGACGCCAACTTTGATGTCTTGGGATAAACTCAAATTCATTTTCTAGTGTCGTCGCTTTATCGCCACCTTCTTGCTCTAAAGCCTGCGGTTGGCTTCCACGATATACAATTCGGCTAATTTGCCATAAGGTATTTAAACTCGCATTTGGGTGGTTAGTAAGCTGTAATAAGCCACCTACACTCAGTTGAGCACTATTACTCTTTCCCCAACCTTGGTGTGCATCCGTTCTTAAACTTTCCAAACGATATTGGGTAAAAGCTTTACCTTGGTTTTCGTCTTTAAAACGACCTGGATAGTCATAATGCTCATAACCACTACGTTGATTATTCGCATCTCCCGCTTCCTTATTAAACTCCGCCGTCCAACTTGGGTTTTTAAAGGTATAGTCTTTTAACTTCACTTCCGACGGACGCACTCGTTCACTTCGGTTAAATGCCGTCACCACCGTTTCTTGTAATTGTGCTTTTTTATTGAGGTTATAAGGAAGAGATACCGCATTACCATTATTTAAGGTTTGGGCATCATCACTGAATATCAGTTTGGTTTGACCACCATCTTGTTCAAAATAATAAGTTAACCCTTCTTCTGCACTTAAACGTTGTAAGAATGCTAAATCGGTTTCTCGGTATTGAACACAAAACTCTCGTGGGGGATGTTCGTGTCTTAAATCAAAACGATATTGCGTCACCCCATTTTCAGTGAGTAAGCTTTGTAAAATATCAATAGGCGACTCATTTTGGAAGATTCGTGAGTTACGTCTTAAGCCTAAACGCCATAACTCTGGATTGATTTCCATTCGGTAGAAGGTTTGTCTAAAACCGCTATCTCCCTGTTCAAAAGAAGATACCATCCCACTTACACTACGTAATAACTCACCATTACGCCAAATGCTTAATGTTGCTTGGTTATCTAAAACATCACTAAAATTAACCGCACTTTGTGGGCTACTTAATAATAAGTTGATTTCAAATGGAGTACTGTAAGCTTCTCGATATTCAAAACTGACAACTTTGAAGGTATTGGGTGGTAAATTGCCTGCTTGTAAGGTAAATTGTAAACCGCTTGGGCTTTTGTTTAGGAAGGAGGATATTGCATCAAGTCCTCCTCCAAGACTACTTGGTAAGGATGTAGCTAAACTAGATGCTGAAGACGATGACAATCCTTTGTCTGACTCAACAATTCCGGGAGATGATATGGCTTGTTGATGCGCACTGGTTTTTAATGTTTGTATTTTTTTTAAGCCAGCTTCACCTAAAGATTTGGCTTTCTCAATTTGAGAAAGCCTTTTTTGTATTTTTTCCGTTTTTTGAACAACCTTATTGGCTCCAGTTAGCTCCCCCAACGAACTGACTTGCTGACTCAAATCGGCCGCACTTGTTAAGGTTTTATCTAGTATTGATTTAGTCATTGTTTATCCCGTATTTTATAGTAATAAGATGGCCGTTTGGCCATCTTATAATTATTCATATTTTTACGATTTATTAGTACAATGTTTCTTGTAACTTAAATCTACGGAACATATCCGATGAGAATGGGTTATCCGATGAATCGACATAGACTCGATAGGTTGCATAGCCACCATCTACATCATATCGAATATCAAATGCACCATCTTTATTACTGATAATTTTACCCGAATTGAATAATTTAATTTGAGCCCAAGGACCACGGAAAGAAATACTACGCGGTGATGTATTCACTTTATTTGGAACCAACGTTAGTTTACTTTCCACTGCAACATTCATAGAGTTAGGCCAAACCACATTTACTCGTTTTTTATTACCATGTGTAAAATCAATGATTTGTCCATCTAAATTAAGTACACTTCGTCTCTTATTGGCAGCTAAACTAACTGGCTCAACAATATATTGCGCTCCTAATCCATTTTCACTGCTAAAGAAAGTATCTCTAATTCGTTGAGCTAACTCAAATTGCTCTATTACATCTTCTCTTAAGAATGATTTACCTTCCTCTGAATCATCCATGATGTCATTATCAATGAAAGCACTTAAATATTTATTATAGAATCCATCTATAATTCCATCTGGAGCAAAGAATCGATCAAAATCACTAATTGCTACTTCTTGTGATGCAGATGGAGCAAATGGATAACGCCCTTCAATCGTCGCTTTATATGGTTTCACAACTTTATTATTCCATTCAACTTCTAAAGCAATAACTGCAGATTTTAACACTGCTTTCCATGCATTATCCGCAATCTGTTCTAACCAACGACCTAACGGCTCAGGAACCGTTTTGGCTAACTGCTGTAATTCAATAATCGGATCTGTTGATTGTTGATCAAATCTCATTTGCACAGCTCTCAGTGCAGCTTTTCCTTTTTCTGGAGAGTTCTGTATTGCAAGCAGATAGCGATGTAAATTAGATAAAGAAGGGTATACATTTTGTAATATACTGTCTCTTCCATCATCTTGAGTTAAAATATTTTTCTCATTAACAAAGTTATTTGATATTTGATTTCTTAACACAAACTCTGGTGAAGCTAACAATGATTCTAATGCTTTGCCTTCAACCCCGTTTGGAGCTGATGCAGGAGAAGTATTAGTATTTACCGTAGCAATCGCTCTCTTCATACTTTGCGAGCTTCCTGTTATTCGTTCAATTGCTTTAACTGCCTGTGGAATATCCTCAAACCGTTTAATATCTAAGTTATCTAAAGCATTATTCCATGTTGCAATATACTCATTGACGTATTGCTCTGATACCCTATTAGAAATTTCCTGGCGATCAGCATCACTATACTCAATATTAGATGATAAATTTAATACCCAACTATCAATGGCAGTTAATTTAATTAATTGAGAATCTCGTTTTACAAAATAATTAGTCAAGCCTTCCGTTGTAAAGAAACGAGGAATTCTCAATAATTCAGTATCAATTGCGCTAAATAAATCATCATAACCTGAACCAATTTCTTCACGATAATCTAAATCTGTAGGATAGACGCTTTTCGCATTACTTTTTAAATTTTGATACACACGCTCATAAATAGAAAGATTACTCAATTCTTTCTGGGCATTACGAATTGATAAGTCATAAGGTTTAAAGGCTTCTATCATTTCTTGATTGCCCTGCTTACGTCCTGCATACCAATCGGTATTCTTTAGTGCGTAATCTAAATGAGAAAGTAAATTTGCTTGGAGCTGACTCTGACCTCTAAATACATTGCTCCAATATTTACGCATAAAATCCTCAACGACTTGATCAGAACGACCACTCTTATCATCAAGCATTCTCATAACACGTAAGATTTCTAGTTTTTCATTACTATTTTCTGGTGCATTATCTAATTCACGTTGTAATCCATTCATAATTGCAGGTAAAAAGCGGAACTGCAATAACTTCCAATAAGTAGAAGAAATATAAGGTCCCATTTTATTTCCCTGATATAAGCCCATATCAGTAAATATAGTAGAATTATCTTTATAATCACCATATTTCAAGACAGCATCACGTACAGGATTTAATAGCGGCAATTGCTTATCTCCAAAGTAGTCCTTTTCAGTCGAAATGGGTACATTTTTAAATGCTTTTATTTGCTCTAATACAGCAACCCCTGCGTCGTGATTTTGTTTGTAATAATACTGCCAGCCAAATAATATCCCTATAGCAGCAAGCCCACCTAAGATTAGTGAAACTTTAAATGTTTTTTCATATGAAACTTTCCAAGCTCTACTTTCTGAAGCAATATTCGGATAACTAAACAGCACATTTTCAAATAGTTCTTTACAAAAATAAGAATAAGAAACTTTATTTGACCACGTTGAATAAGTCTGTTGTCCAAGATTAAATTGCTCTGACGATGACTGAACAAATAAATCATCAATACGTCCACTTTGTAAGGCTGATGTAAAATATATCCCTTTAGGGAAATAGCTTGATTTACCTATCGTTGCCAATAAATTTGTTAATAATTTAGACACATCTTCATAAGCACCATTAACCTGACGAATAAAGCTAAAAACATTACCTCTTTGCTCTGATTGGATACTTAAAAGCATATCAGGCATAGCACTATTCATTTGTTGACACCAATTATCCCAAAATGTAGATAATTCATCTTGCCAATGTTCTCCTTTCCCTGAGAATGTTGTACCTAAAATTGCTTCTCTTTGCTCTTTTGTTAATTTGTCATACATAACTTGGAAGCCAGATAATCTATCTAGCTTAGTCATCACAACATATATAGGTAACTCACTATTTACTTTATTAAAAATATCTTGAAGACGCTGTTGTAGCGTTTCTACATATGCATCTCTTTTTTCTTTGCTAGAAGTTAATAACTCATAAAAATCTACAGCCAAAATGATCCCGTTAAGGGGTTGTCTTTTGCGTTGCTCAACGATCCAATCAAGCAAATTATTCCACAGTTTTGAATACAACTTAGGTTTATGTTCGACTTCCAACACTTGAGAAATAAGATTGCTGTTTGGAGAAATAATAACCGCATCTCCATTAGTAAAAATAGAAAACTCAACTTGGGAAGTTGACTCTTCATCAGTCTCATAAAGCTCAACAAAATCAGCTCCCTTTGTTAACAAACTAGTATTACCGCTCTCATCAGCCCCCAAAGAGATATACCATGGTAGTGCATAATGGTACTCTGGTACCTCTAAATATCGTTTGAAACGAACAACCCAACGATCTAGATAACGACGCTGAGCATCGATATCCTCTTGGACTGGGGAATGTTGATTTTTTTTATCTTCTTGTTGTCGTTTTTCTAGTTGATTTAAACGCTTACTCATTCGCCAAGCAATCCAAGAAATTGCAATGATAATCATCACAGCGGTTACAAGCCAACGACGAGTTAAAGTTTCCAATGGTTTGTAATTATCAATAGAATAATCTGCCCCTTGCCACCAAATCCAAACAAGAATAGCAATCCATAAAATAATCAGTAAAATTGGACCTGATAGTTTCAATCTTGATAATAATGGTCTAAATGTTTGAAAAAATAACGGTAATTTCATTATCCATACCTTCCATATTAAGCATTTTTCTCTTGCTTATCATGCAAAAGAGTAAATAGTGATGGCTCCCAATCTTTCACCATTATTGGCGAAATTGCTTGCTCTAAAATAAAATATTGCTGTTTAGCTAAATTATGTAAACCTTCTTTTTCTAGTAACTCAATACTAGATAATTGGGCATATATTTGTGAACGAAGATCTGTATAAGATTGATTATTCATAAATTTCAACGTATTTAAAATACCCTGTTTTTGATAATAATCTCCAATCTGCTCATTTAACTGAATATCACTCACTAATAGTTGATCAACTTCATTTTTATCATGCAGCCATGAAGAACATTCATCAGAAATAAATGGCGTTCCATCATTAAATTTTAATTGTTTTAATTCAGGTAAACGATCTATAAACGATAACACTGATTCTTTAATTGCTTTTGCCACCTGTGGGCACTCCATTCTCTCTGCAACCTTAGCTGACAAGCAGTGTCCTTCAATCCAATACGGTGCAAGAGTTAAACTATATTCAATCTCTTTCCACACATCACAACTCAATGCTTTCTCAATTAAAACTTTATAATCATTAACTCTATCTTGAGAAACTGCAGCCAGTTGAGTTCGATCATTTTCTGCTAATGGTGCAACTGTAATTTGGCTCCAAATAGCAAAACGTCTTAATTGATAACCAATCGGATTAGAAAAGTCCCTTTCAATGAGATAATCAGCTACTTTAAGCAGTGTATTTTTCCAAGCTCGATCATTACTTGCATCAATAGATACCGGTTCAACGATTGATTTTCTTACTTCTTTTTCACTCGAAATCATTCCTAAATCTAAGTCAGAACTACTATGCTTAGATTCGATTATTGGTTTTTTGCCTGAATTTGATTCTTTAACCTCAGGAGCACCACTTACAGTATCATTTTGATGAACTTGCTTATCTGTAAAAGCATAACGCAGTAGAAGTTGTTCAAGTTCCGCCTTAAGTTTCGCATTATCTTTCCAATATTCTATTAAACGCTCAAACTGTTGTTTTGCCTGCTCTTTCTCTAAACGCGAAGAATCTTGGCTAAAGTAAGATGCCATATTTTCAAAGCGTTTCAGAATTTGTTGTGTTAGTCTTTCTTTTCTTATTTTCTGCGATGGCGGTGATGTTTCCCAGTAATGTTCCACATAATCAGCAAATGATACTAAACCGATGAGTAACTCAGTCACTTTCCCAGAATGCTGCAACGTTCTTAGAAAATGAGCAAGTATACGAAGATCCTTACTCTTCGTGGATAATAGGCGCGCGGCTAAATGTCGAAGGTGAGAAATATTTAAAGTTTGATGCTCTAGAGAGCCCAACTTAACCATGTCTCCATCAAGCTCAAGCCATTCTAGATCTTCATCAATATCAACCTCTGATTGAATAGGAGAAAGAATTTGTTCTTTCCAAGGATTATCAATTAATACTTCCATAAATTACCAATGACATGCAGTTTTTAGTGGTTTAATTTCATTTTCAAGATCTTCAATCTTGAAAACTAATTCATTAATTGCTGGAACATCAGAATTAAATCTTAGAGTTGATGATTTAAATAAACGCTGAATTTCACTGATTCCTTCAAGTCCTCTACTTGCTTCTAATAAAAAGCCATTCTCACGGAAAAACCAATGAGTTTTAAAACTTGTTTTATTGGTGATTACATCTAAATAGACATCCCTTTCATTAATTGGAGATGGCATTGCTATTTGTAAACGCGTAATATTATCAACACAACTAATCATTAATACTGGACGAGGACTCTTATGTCCTAAGGACGGTGTTGTAATCACTACGGTTGGATTATCTTCCGATTCCGTAATTTTTGTTAAAAAATTTAAAGAGTCTGTAGTTCGAGTTTTTTCTTGTTCAATAGCTCTATTCCATGCTTTGCCTCCTTGAACTGATCTAATTTGAGAAAATACTCTATTATCTCCCCAAGCTTTATCATAGCAGTCAAGTCTCTCTAATTCAGATTTCAGAGATCTACACTGTTCCATTTTAAGTAAAATATCACTTGATTGGTCTTGTTTTTTTAGATCCGCATAAGAAATATTAGAAAAAGCAGTCAAGAATAAAGGTATTGATAATATATTTAAGCTAAATCGCATTCATTTTCCCCAACTTTCGCTACAAACTTATTATCTTTAATCATAAACTGAATTTTTTTAATCTCTTCATTCTGTGACATTTTTTGTAATAGCAATAACGAGACAGGTGGCAACATTTGTCCATCAATAATAGATTCTAATATTCGTGCACCATTCTCAGCTCTTGTTGCACGATTAAGAATTTCTTCCTTAACTTGCTCATCAATAATAATTTTGGCTTCAAAACGTCTTTCTAATAAATTAGATAGTTTTGCTAACTTACCATCAATAATGATTTTTAAAACCTCTCTAGGTAACGGAAGATAAGGTATTACTTCCATTCTCGCTAATAGTGCAGGTTTAAAGAACTCTGATAATTCAGGGTAAAGTTCATCATTTATTTTTTCAGGAACATCTGCATTATCGACTATGGTTTGATAACCTAAATTTGATGTTAAAAAGAATACAATGTTTTTACAATCAATTATTCGCCCCTCTCCATCAGCCAGTTCACCTTTATCAAAAGCTTGATAAAATAAATTAAGTACATCAGGATGGGCTTTCTCAACTTCATCAAGTAATACAACAGAATATGGTTTTCGTCTAATTGCCTCTGTTAACACGCCCCCCTCTCCATATCCTACATACCCAGGAGGAGAACCAATTAAACGAGAAACTGTATGTTTTTCTTGAAATTCAGACATATTGATTGTTGTTAAATATTGTTTTCCACCAAATAATAAATCTGCAATTTGAATAACAGTTTCCGTCTTACCCACACCGCTGGGCCCGACAAGTAAAAAGGCTCCTAAAGGACGTCCTGTACGTCTTAAATCAGCTCTAGCTGTCAACAAATGTTTATGAAGATGTTTTATTGCTAATTCTTGTCCTTTAATTTCCTTCGTCAAATAGCTTGGCAATTCTGTAATTACGTTAAGTTCATTTTGAGATAATTTATCTAGAGGAACGCCTGTCCACTCAGCAATAACTGTTGCAATTTGTTTTTGAGTCACATGAGGAGAAACTAAAACTTGTGTCTTCTGTAATCTCTCTAATTCTCTACTCAAACTTGTAAGTTTAGCAATTTGTTTATTTTCTTCACTTGATAATGAATTATTCTTATCCTCTTTATTAATCTCTGAATTAGATGAGGCTTTTTCTAATAAAGAGCGACGTAATTCAACAATTTGTCTAACAATTTCTTGCTGTTTCAGCCAATCTTTTCTTAATTTAGTTTCAGTCTTATCAATTTTCTTAAGCTCTTTTTTTAGCTCAGACAAGCGATCTTTATTCTGACTAAGGCCTAATAATAATTCTCTATCAAGTAGAGCTACCTCCATCTCTATCTTATGTCTATTATTTGACAATTCAGATATTAACTTAGGAGGTGAAGTTAAATTAATTGAAACTCTAGCACAAGCTGTATCTAATACATCGATAGCTTTATCCGGTAATTGACGTCCACTAAGGTATCTCTCGCTCAGCTCAACCACAGAAATTAATGCATCCTCTTCAATTAAAACCTTATGAGCCTCTTCATAAGTTGCTCTTAATCCCCTCATAATCACAATTGCATCATTAACTGAAGGCGGTTCGAGTTTAACCAATTGAAAACGTCTGGAAAGTGCTGCATCTTTTTCAAAATATTTTTTATATTCACTCCATGTCGTTGCTGCAATAGTCTTTAGCTCCCCTCTTGCTAAAGCTGGTTTTAATAAGTTAGAAACATCTAATCCACCTGATTGATTACCTGCTCCAATAAGAGTATGCGCTTCATCAATAAAAAGAATAATTGGTTTAATTGACTCATTAACCTCTTTCATTATTCCTTTAAAACGTTTTTCAAATTCACCTTTTACAGCGGCTCCAGCTTGCAATGCACCGAGGTCCAAATTCATCAATTCGGTATTCAACATACTTTCAGGTACATTTTCAGATACAATTCTCAAGGCAAGACCTTCGATTAAGGCACTTTTACCGACACCCGCTTCTCCAACAACAATTGGATTATTTTTACGTCTACGAGATAATATATCTATCATTAGATCAATCTCTTTGTCTCGACATAAAACTGGGTCAATTTTTCCCTGTCTCGCTAACTCTGTTACATTTTGTGCATACATAGCTAACAAACTATCAGACTTAGTACCTACACGACTAGACTCTTTGCTATAAGTCGTATTTTCTGTTTCGGCAGAGTTTATTAATTTAGCAACAAAATCTTGTTTTAATAGTTCTCGATTAATCGAAATTAAAATTTTTGCAGCCTGATTAGGAAGATATCGATATACAGAGCCCAATAAAACATAAAGAATAATACCACTTCTTAGTGTATTTAAATTGAATTCTGTTGAAGCAGTCAACCAACTATCTTGAAGCAATTCAACAAGTAAAGGAGAAAAAACCGGATAGTTTTGTTGCACATCTAATAGTCTCGTTTGTTCTGAATTTTCTTTTAATAACGTTTTCAGCTCATCTACATCTATTGATGCTTCAGATAATATAATTCGAATATCATTCAGAGGAGAAGATAAAAAGCTAAGCAATAAATTAGGTACCGTAATCTCAGCATACTGCTCATTCATACACGTAGCTGCACACTCCTCTAAAATTTGCTTTGATATTGGATTTAACTTACTAACTAAAACAGGTAATTCAATTCTGATCATATATTACTCTTAACCTAATAGGCTATTTAATTGGTCTAAAATACTTTGACTTTGGCGTCCCAAAACAAATGAATATATAAAATAAATAAATGCCAAAACAATAAAGCCCATAAAGAAAATTTTCTTTAATGATTTTTTATTGAGCAATTTGTAGAAGTGTTTATTAGTGTCATGCTCTTGATAAATCACAATATTACTACTATTGTAGTTTCTCACGTTTAAAATTGCATCGTGCAATTTTTTGTATATTAGTTCAAACTCTTCGGAGTTTTGAGTTTCAATCTTATAACGACCTCTAAACCCTAAACTAAAACATATATAAATAAACTCTAATAAATCAATATAACGTTTAGGCTCTGCCAATAATTTATCTAACAAAATATAAACTTTTTCTCCCCCCCAAGTTTCATTATGAAAATAGGTTAAAAGAGATTGTTGGAACCAAGTGCTCTTAGTTCCCCATCCATGGCTTAAGGCAACTTCATCAATAAACGTACACAATACATAGCGAAAAGAAACGATCATTCCTGACTCATAATTCCTTCCCTTTAATAATTGTTCAATAGATTGGATATCCTTTACAACTTGTTGATATAAATTTTCTGGCATAGCTTGATCAGTAATATGCTTCAATCTCATAACCATTCCCAATAATGGTGTTGCCGCATCAACAATAGGGTTTATACTGTTTCCTCTTAATGATAGATGATAAGAAGGCAATGAATCATCCTGAAAATGTTCTAATACTTCACTCATACTAACCTCTAATAGCCCATAACTGCATATCTAATTCAGGGAAATCACCTGCCACATGAAATGCGATTGAGTGACTACGCTGTACATCAAGCCAATCATCACACCCTGTATCCAGATGGAAATAAGTATATCCTGCGTGATATGGTAATTGTCTTGGCGCAGAGACGAGTGGTTTCAATTCAATCCCTGGCAATTGAACACTAACTAACTGTCTAATTTTATCTGGTGTCGTAATTTTAATTTGATGAATAAATTGTTTACGCAAAATTTCCTCAGGAACCCTAGCCGATACAGCCAGAATAAACTCTGCTTTATACAATAAATCTTGATCATTAATAACCGCACTTTTAACACCATAAGGATGAGATTCAAGTTGGATTGAAACTGCTTTTGGTGTTAAAACTGTACTTAATGCAATTCGAAGTTGTTTAAATAATCTTTGAAAACATAAAGTGAGATCAAAATGATCGTATCTGAGAAAATCTTTTGCTAATCTTGAGGCATCTGTAAATGTCATTAATTCTCCACACAGTTGAATTAATAATCTATACATATACTCCGGATGAATATGAGGATGAATGTTTAAATGTTTATAAAATGGATACTCTCGATTTAATAATTGCAACATTAAAAACTCAGCCACATCCGCAATTCCTTGCTGAGAAGGAGAACCAAGACGAGATGATAAAGTCTCTGCTCTCTGCTCTAATGTACTAGACAACTCAGTAACAAACCCTCTAAGTTCACTTGAAGCAGTAATATCCATACATGTAGGAATAAACTTCTCATCTAACACCAAGCGACCATCGGGCAACTTTTCTTTAATTCTGGCCATATGTAAACAAGTATACGCACTTCTATCCTCGTGTCCCTGAAGTAATTTAGGAGATAAATGTGCTAGAAAAACATCTGTATTACTACCATTGAATGTATGAATATCTTTAATATCTTGTATATTTTCACTATATCGCGCTGCAACGTCATACTCAGTTTGATTGTCAGTTTTCACTTCTGAAAAAACCATACTAGCATTAGGAAGCGCCAAATAAATATCATATGCACCCAAATTATCTAAGTTTTGAACATCTAATGCTGATGGCAACAAATCCTGATGAGGTAATTCGAAGTATGTTCCATCTGGAAAAACGCCCGTTGCTGATAGCAAAGAAATTTTCCCAAGATTTAACATCTCTTGATTTAACTCTAGCTTTTGAAAACCGAAATTATAAGTATTATTAAACTTGGTTAACTGATTTCCAATTAAATAATCAATATGACGTTGTTGCTGTTGAAAGTGCTGCGGCTGAATAAACAACCCTTCCTTCCAAAGAACTCTATTTTGATTTCGCATATAATTACTCTTCGTCTTTTCTTACATCAACTTCTTTATCTTTCAGATGAACTAATACACTATATTTATGCCCAACACCACTAAGTTTAACAACTTTTTTCCATTCTGTTTCACCTGAATCAGCATAATATGCAACTACGCCTAGATAATTATTATTTTTATCTAATTTAATTGGTGGTACAGCCTTAAATTGAGAGGGCAACAAAGTATAATCCTGATGATCGATATAATTTTTACCTAGCACCTCTTTAATATCTTCTGTGCTCAGTTGCTCATAATAAGCAGATAACAATCTAGAATCCTCGCTTAAATACACAACTTTGACTTCAATTGGTGACGGTTGATTAGTTTCGTTACGATTAATATCTGGTTCAGCTAATAAAGTTAAGTTTAATGTTGATGGCTGATCTAAAGGTCCCCCAACTGGAATAGTAGGATCTTTAATAATTTGTCCCATCTTAGATAGCGCCATTCCTGTATTTCCACAGGCTGTTGTTGATGCAATAACAATTCCTAGGACTAAACATTTTAATGGTGAAAAGCGATTTACTAATAGCATTTATTGGTTTCCTTCTGTTTGTTTATCACGTAATGCTTTATCGTAAGCTTGAGAGTAAACCTCCCAAAATAATTTCTCAAAACCATATTGGCGTTTTGAGGTTAATTCTTCATAATAATTTTTATACATATCCCAAGCCCAGGCATTATTTGAGGGCTTAACTTCATTACTACGGCGATAATTTTCAAAGCGTTTCAATAAAACATCTGGCGAAAAAGCATCTAAAATTGCTTTTAAAGCACTAATGATTGCAATTCTATTTGCCTCATTATGAATCAGCAAATTATGAAGGCTTTCCCGAACCGCAGCAGGTGCAGCGAGGTGCACAGGACTTTTTTGGTCTCCAAATAAAACATCAATAGTAGACTCATAGTCCAAATTTAAACGAAGAGGATTATCCTCAATTGGTCTAAGATGCTTATCTGATAAGCTACTTTGTTCTTTTTGTAATGCCAAGAGACCTTCTATAGTAGCCTTTAATGTTTTACCTACCTCCTGTAAAAAATCATGTGTTTCTTGAGTGTCAACTAACTCAATTTTTGTATCCATCTCTCTCATCAAGGGGGATATAGTGACATATGCATTTTCTGAAAACGGTGATAATTTTTTTTCCTCATTTTCAATCATAGGTAAATCAATATAGGATTGATTCATGTTTGAACTCCCACGTGAAGTAATATTTCTTTTATTTGATGGAATAAAATTCTCATCATCAACAGAAGTAATTAGTTTATTTGAATCTGGCTGTAATGCACGCAAAGGGTCATGAATAATAGAATCATCAATATTTTTAGTTTCTACACTCAAATCAAGCCCCCCTTTTTTAACCCTTAAAATATCGTCTAAATGATCTTGATTTCCTGTAACGATATCCTCTAGTGATTTTGAATAATTACCACTCGTTATAGCTGATTTTTCAGCCACGACAGTAAACACCTTAAGTGAACCAAATTTAATTTGATCCTCATTTGCAAGCTTAATAAAACCAGACTTAGGTGTAAAAGACGCGCCATTAATAAGCAATGGTTTATTGATTACTTGTAAACAATAGCTACCATCTCTCCACTCTATGTGCGCCTGATTGATAGGAATATTTTTCTTTATATCTTGAATAACCCAATGATTATTGGCTCCAGAACCAATGCTCCCACCGTCTTGATTAAAACAATATTCTCTAGAAAAACCACTCTCAAGTTCCAATACATTCTTTATTGTTAATAATAAAACTAATTCTTTACTCATCATCACTCCCTTACACTGAGCTTTATATTTGGATTATTTTCAGGTTTTCCTAAAAAACTAATCCAGCCCAACATTGCATTTTTTTCATCTCCTAGCTTTATACCAGTAACCTGTTTAGGTTTCATTTTTAATCTTAAATCCCAAGCAAATTGATCCTTTAAGATAAAAGAGACAAAATTAGATAAAATTTTATAATTAGAGCCATTAGGTAAAAAGGACAAAAATTGCTTCCTAGATAAGTTGTTTAATTGTAATTCAAATTTACCCGAACGATCTTGTATTCTTGAACCTAATGTGAAGTTTTCCCCTAAACAACTTCTACCCTTTAATCCAATCCCATTTATCCTAGACATTATACCTAGACGATTCTGCTGATCTTGTGGTATATCAACATATCTAAAAACCCATTCATCTAAAGAAACATCTTTAATTTCAAAACATTGAGATACTAGTCTACAAATAACATCTCTTGAACGACTAGAGTTTACTAGTGCTCCTAAATTAGCTAATAGTTTGCTAGCATCAATACCCAAAAATTCTCGAGTTTGTTTATGGTCAAGTCCAACTAATGAAAATAATTTATTAGAAAAAGAATCTGTGGCTCCATCTTTAAAATTAATATAATAACGATACTTTCTCCATATATGATGAAGAAAAAATATTAACCTATGATTAAACAAATTAATGAAATCAATTAATTTAGTTTCTTTATGTAAGTATTCTGCAGCTAAATTTTCTAAGTAATATGTAGGTAAAGGCGATTGAGTTCCTTGTAAACCAAGAAAACTGACCTCTAATGTATATTTTCCTTTTTCACCAACAGATACATCGATAATATCTCTTGTTGGAAAGCCTAGTCCTGCATACGATGTAAATCGAATAATTTCTTTATCTGGTTGGATATTTAATGTATCACATATATCAACATTTTCTAGCTTATGTAATATTTCTACCAATTGAAAAAAATTATATTTACGTAATACTATTTTATTTAATTCATCCATCTCTACATTAGGCTTTTCTGTCCTAGCTGAATAGGCCATTCAAAAACCTCCTGTGTTTCAATATTAACAATTTTTAATTTATGGAATGAATTAACACTTGAATAAAGAGAGAAAAAGTTAGAAAGAACACTTCCTAATAAAAATAATTCTCCCTCAGATTCAAAACCAGATTGGCTAACATATAAAGTTGACTGTAACCCTCTGATGGAAACACCTTTAAATAATCGATCTAAGGGTCTGGTTTCAATAGATTTTATTGCATCTAGCTTTTTTTGTGATATACGAGAATGTCTATGGCTATGCCAAGCTGGTAAATCATAAGTTTTTAGAATTTCTCTTAACGTATCAATATTTAATATAGATAAATAATTTAATGAAGAACTAGAAATAAGTTTCCACGTAAGTGTCCCATCCATAATAGGATGTAATGGTAAAGAGGGTCGAGTAATATTACTAAAGGTAAATGAAGACGGAGCATATCTTCCCCCAATACAAATATCACCTACCTTTAAAGAAGTTGGTAAATCACGATTTGTACACACCATATTAATAGATACACATTCGTTAGTATCAAGAATTAACTCTTCATCTCCTCTTACAAATGATATGTAATAATCAAATCCTGGAGAAAATAATGATGTCTTTGTCTTAGTTTTATAATAAAGAACAGTACGCCCTTTATGATATTCAAATTGATGTTGAAAACTCTCAAAAGGAACATAAATCCTTTCATTGCTATTAATTTTTCCTCTTTTATTTGATTGATTTTGAACAAAACTAGCAACCTTATTAATTGCAAAGGTCTCATACCATTCTGGATGCTGATGACTGCCTTTAATTAAATATTCGGATTTAGAGCCATCCAACACTATATTTTCGCTATCATGTTCAAATAAATTTATAGCTGGAACACAATGTAAACGTAACGCTGATTTTCGAACCTTTATATCAGATGGAAGAGGACGTGAAAAAGAAAAACGTAAACTGAATTCATTACATAGCTGGTCAGAAGATAACTTATTAAAACCTACAATATCTAAAAAAGAAAAACTATCTGGATAGCAAAAATATTCATAAAGTACCCTATATGCTAAACTTGAATTAGGGGAATATGGCAAAACCGATTCTTCTTGCTTAAATCCTACCGGTGAAAAACCTACAGTTGGAAGCTGATAAGATTTATCACCAACAACAAGTTCAACCCCATCCAAATAATTATTTAACCACAAATATAATTGTTGATTCGTATAGTTATCTGCACCTAAGAAAAATTGTAATTTATTTAAATCTAATTCATTAACAGATAATTCATGATCTAATCTAAAATCAATGGAAATCACCGATTTATTATCAGTATTAAATAACTCAATATCTGAAATAGAAAATGGATTAAGCCATAAATCTCTGCAAGTTTGAAATGTGCATTGAAGAGCACCTTCATCAATTATATTGCTATGCTCATCCACATAAGAAGTTTCTATTGGTTTACTAAACAAATACATCCCTTTAGAAATTAACTCTTGCGACTTTGCAACATCTTCATTAGGATTAAACTCAATAATTGTCATGCTGGGAGTTGGGCGCAAATAATCTGGCCACAGCATATCAATCATACTATGAGTAAATTCAGGAAACTCATCTTCTATTTTGGCCTTTAAAGTTCCTGTTAAAAAAGCAAAACCTTCTAGTAAACGTTCTACGTCTGGATCAGAACTTTTTTCTGATAAAAAGTTAGAGATATGCGGTTTTTCAATGGAAATTTGTTTTCCTAATTCCCTTAAATAATCCAGCTCATCTCTAAAATATTTTTCTAAACTCATATAAACTACAAATCAGCCAAATCTAGATAATAATGTCGATCATTATCTAAGTGCAAATTAAACACTATAGGATGTCCAATATATTCAATAGACAAAATTGCTTTAATTCGAAAACGTAAACGTAAAGGTTCATCTTCATTAATCATTGGTTGAACATCTACATTTACAATTCTTGGTTCAAAATCAAGAATACATCTTTCTATAATTGATTTTACCCTTATAGATATATCTACTGTATCAATTGTCGCATCATTTAAATCAGCGATACCCAACTCAGGAGCACTCTGAGATGCTCCTGGATGAGTATTTAATATACATAAAAGATTATATTTAATTGATTGAACTAGCTCTTTCAAAGAGGAGTGTTTATACGAAACTCCATTTCCCTGAATCCGTTCAAATAGACTAGCAGCGCCATCTCTATCCCAGTTTAATAATGCTGCCATATTTTAATTTACTCCTTGTCTAAACGACCGACAAGTGATAATTCAAAATTAGAACCCATATATTTAAAATGAGGTCTAACTTTAATTGAAGATAAGAACCAACCTGGATCACCTTCTACATCAGAAACAGTAATCGAAGCACTACGGAAAGGTCTACGACTACGAACATCTGCAGGAGGATTTTCTTGATCAGCTACATACTGTTTCAACCAGGTGTTTAATTCTTTCTCTAAATCACCACGCTCTTTCCAAGAACCAATTTGTTCTCTTTGTAAAGTCTTTATATAATGTGCAATTCGAGTAATCATAAACGTGTAAGGTAACTGAGTACCTAATTTATAATTAGTTTCAGCAATTTTGCCCTCTTTCGTATTAGGAAATACTTTAGGTTTTTGAACTGAATTAGCGGAAAAGAATGCAGCATTATCACTACCTTTTCTCATTGTTAAAGCAATAAATCCTTCTTCAGCCAACTCAAATTCTCGACGGTCAGTAATTAGCACCTCTGTAGGAATTTTTGCGACTGTTTGTCCCATAGATTCATATAAATGCACAGGTAAATCATATACAGCCCCACCACTTTGAGGTCCAATAATATTAGCGCACCAACGATATTTAGCAAAACTATCTGTTAAACAAGAAGCGAGTAAAAATGCACTATTCCCCCATAAGTAATGCGAGTGCTTTTCGCTTACATTTTCTTCATAACCAAAACTCTTAACTGGGTTATCCATAACAGAATATGGTAATCGAACCAAGAAACGTGAAGCAGTTAAACCTAAACAACGAGAATCTTCTGATTCACGTAAAGCTCTCCATTTTGTGTAAACAGGGCTTTCAAATACTGATTTAAGGTCTTTAATTGCTGGTAGTTCAGTATAATCAGATATTCCAAAGAATTGTGGAGCAACAGAGGAGAGGAAAGGCGCATGAGACATTGCTCCAACAGCACTAACATACTGAAGTAATTTCATGTCTGGCGCTCTAGATGTGAATTCATAATTACCAATCACGGCCCCTATTGGCTCACCACCAAATTGACCATATCCTGATGAATAAACATGCTTATAGAAACCAGATTGAACAATTTCAGGTGCAAACTCAAAATCATCAAGTAATTCATCTTTAGTTGCATGCAAAATATTAATTTTAATGTTTTCACGGAAATCTGTTTTATCTACAAGTAATTTCAACGATCTCCAAGAGGATTCTAATTGTTGAAATTCACTATTATGTAAAATCTCATCTACTTGAATACTTAATTTTCTATCAATCTCAGCAATCATTCTATCAATTAATAGTTTATTAATTGGTTCTTCTTGACTATCTGTTGATAATATATTTGAGATAAATGCAGCAACACCTTGCTTTGCTACATCATACCCTTCACTATCGGAGGCTATACGCGTATGAGACATAATTTCATCTAACAAAGATGATTGCTCTTGAGAAGATGATTCTGTAATTACTTGTTCTACTGTTTTTGTCATGATTTATTCCTTTTTTCTCTAGTAAGTATATCTATTATTTTTTAGGACTTACTAAATTAAGCTCTTCTAATAGCTTCTCTCTTGATTCATCATTTTCTAATAATTCAGTCAATCGTGCTCGGAATGCTGGAACATTACCAAGAGGGCCTTTAACCGCCGTTAGTGCCTCTCTAAGCTCTAAAAGTTTTTTTAATTCCGGAACTTTATTAACAATACTATCGGGAGAAAAATCATTAAGAGAACCAAACGATAAATCAACATTTAATTCATCATTATCTTTACCTGACAATTTATTTGGAACATTAATATTTAACTTAATATCCATTTCGCCCATAACTGAGGAGAAATTATTTTTATTAATAGAGACCATTGAACGCTCTTCTATTGAAGAATCATCAGCTCTTCCTTTCATATCACCAACAACAAGCAAATTTAATGGAAGTTCAACCTCTGCGGTCTGTCCTTCTGTTGCAGGAACATATTTAATATTAATTCGCTCTTTAGGTGCAACTGAGCCATCTTTAGTCTTAGACATAATTAAACCTACCTTAAAATTTCTAGTAAAGACAAACATATTGTCTATCTTAAGTTAACATAAATTTCTTTATCTTAAAATAAAAAAATTATTGTTTTTTCTGCCAAATTACTAGATACTTGTAGAAGGAGATTTGATTGAATCTAGAATTACTTGGATTCTTAGGAAGATGTCAATTAGATCTTCTTAACGAAAAATTATCACAGAAGAAACAACAGAGGACTATTATGCCAACTCCATGTTATGTATCTATTACAGGTAAAACTCAAGGCAATATTACAGCTGGCGCATTTACTGCTGATTCAGTCGGTAATATTTATGTTCAAGGTCATGAAGATCAAATGTTAGTTCAGGAAGTTAAGCATATTGTTAAAGTTCCTACCGATCCTCAATCAGGCCAACCATCCGGTCAACGTGCTCACCAACCACTAAAATTAACTGTTGCCCTCAATAAAGCTGTTCCATTACTTTATAATGCGCTAGCATCTGGTGAAATGCTTCCTAAAGTTGAGTTAAAATGGTACCGTACTTCTGTTGAAGGTAAACAAGAACATTACTTTACAACAACATTAGAAGATGCAACTATTGTGTCTATTGACTTAGTGATGCCACATTGCCAGGACCCAGATAAAAGAGAATTCACTCAGTTATTAGAGCTTTCTCTTGCTTATCGTAAAATTAATTGGGAACACGGCATTGCGGGCACATCAGGTTCTGATGACTGGAGATCTCCAATCGAAGCATAGTTATCGTTATATTTCCAATAAAGAATATTAGCTAACTATAGTAAAAAAGAAGAGTTGATTTTATTGATAGTAAAATCAACTCTTTTTTCTAACCATTAATATCTATTAATATTAAATCTTCCTTAAATAAGAGAAAATTTATCTTAATATTTAATCATGAAAATTAACAATTATTTGATTTTATTAATTTTTAATTAGTAAAATTACTAAAATTTCTATACTTTTACTATATTAAGTATAATTACGGCTACTTATCCATCTTAAACGCCATAAAAATACATAGAGCAGCATTATTCTGATACCATAAACTGCTCTCTTAATTGATGAAGCTGATCGCGTACTGCGGCCGCTTTTTCAAATTCGAGATCTTGAGCAAATTTATACATTTGTTGTTCCAATTTCTTAATTTGTTGTTGGAATTCTTTAGCTGATTTAGGCGCATTATAAAGTGCGGTCGGTTCAGCCGCCGTTTTTCCACGTTGTTTCGATTTGGCTTTTTGATTTGCACCTTGACCAATATCTAATAACTCACCCACTTTCTTATTCAATGCCTGTGGAACAATGCCCTTTTCTTCATTGTATTTCATTTGTTTTGCACGGCGGCGATTCGTTTCGGTAATGGCTTTTTCCATAGATTTAGTGATGCTATCAGCATACAAAATCGCTTTACCATTCAAGTTTCTAGCTGCACGACCGATGGTTTGAATTAAGGAACGCTCAGAACGCAAGAAACCTTCTTTATCGGCATCTAAAATCGCCACAAGAGAAACTTCTGGAATATCCAAGCCCTCACGTAACAAGTTGATACCAACCAATACATCAAATTCACCTAAACGTAAATCACGAATAATCTCTACACGCTCAACCGTATCAATATCTGAATGCAGATAACGTACACGAATGCCGTGTTCGTCTAAATAATCCGTTAAATCTTCTGCCATTTTCTTCGTTAGCGTCGTCACTAAAACACGCTCATTTTTATCCGCTCTTTGACGCGCTTCGGAGAGCAAATCATCCACTTGAATGGACACTGGACGAATTTCAATTTGCGGATCAAGTAAGCCTGTTGGACGCACAACCTGATCAACTATTTCACTGCCTGATTTTTCTAACTCATAAGGGCCAGGTGTTGCAGAAACGTAAATCGTCTGCGGCGCTAAACGTTCAAACTCTTCAAAGCGTAATGGACGATTATCCAATGCAGAAGGCAAACGGAAACCATATTCTACCAAAGTTTCTTTACGTGAGCGGTCTCCACGATACATACCACCAATTTGCGGCACAGTCACGTGTGATTCATCAATAATCAAAATCGCATCAGACGGCATATAATCAAATAATGTCGGAGGCGGTTCGCCCTCATTTCGGCCTGAAAGATATCGTGAATAGTTTTCGATTCCCGAGCAATAGCCGAGCTCATTCATCATCTCAATGTCAAATTGCGTGCGTTGGGTAATACGCTGCTCTTCCAGTAATTTATGTTCCTTGATGAAATATTCACGGCGTTGTACAAGTTCCGCTTTGATTTTTTCAATAGCATCTAAAATACGCTCTCTTGGCGTCACATAGTGGGTTTTCGGATACACCGTAAAACGCGGAACAGCGCCAAAACTTGTTCCAGTTAAAGGATCAAATAAGCTTAGGCGTTCAATTTCATCATCAAATAATTCAATTCGTACCGCTCGATCGTCAGATTCAGCAGGGAAAATATCAATCACTTCACCGCGCACACGGAATGTACCACGCTGAAAGGCTTGATCGTTTCTTGTATATTGTAATTCTGCTAACTTCGCTAAAATCTGACGCTGATCGATAATGGCACCTTGCTGTAAATGCAACATCATCTGCAGATAGCTATCTGGGTCGCCCAAACCATAAATCGCTGATACAGACGCTACTACAATAGTATCTCGACGTTCTAAGAACGATTTCGTGGCAGAAAGACGCATCTGTTCAATTTGATCATTAATTGAAGCATCTTTCTCAATAAACGTATCACTACTCGGCACATAAGCTTCTGGCTGATAGTAATCATAGTATGAGACGAAATATTCCACCGCATTTTCTGGAAAAAACGCTTTCATTTCTGCATAAAGCTGAGCGGCAAGCGTTTTATTTGGGGCAAGCAACATTGCTGGACGGTTTAACGTTGCTATAACATTCGCAATAGTAAAGGTTTTACCCGATCCCGTTACCCCGAGAAGGGTTTGATGCGCCAAACCATCCTCTAAATTTTCGATTAATTTTTCGATTGCTTGGGGTTGATCACCGGAAGGTTTAAAATCGGAATGAAGGATAAAAGGCTTAGTATTAATTTTCTCTGCCATAAGTGCGGTCAATTTTTTTACTGTTTTAGAAGTGTGATTATTTTAACACATTTATTACTCCAAATTGAGCGATAAAAATCCAAGTTTTACACATACTTAGGCGTGTCAAGTCATAAACACTTCAAAATTGAAAAATATTTTATTTTTTTTGCTGGACTTTATATAACATATTGATATTTAAACAAATATAAACGAATGGCTAATAGATGAACAATTTGAGACAAAGCCAGTCTGCACCAGTGGTTGACCATTTTAAACAAAAACAATCCACAAAGTTATCCACAGGCTTTGTGGATAGCAAAAACGGTAAATTTTTTTATGATTTTTTTCATTTTGAGTATTGACAAGCGACAGGTCGCTCATTAAAATGCGCGCCTATTCTTTGTGATACCAAATTTATTCCTCCTTAGTTCAGTCGGTAGAACGGTGGACTGTTAATCCATATGTCGCAGGTTCGAGTCCCGCAGGAGGAGCCAATTTTCTCTTTTGGTTTAGCTTTCGTTTGTCTCCTTTTACGAATCCTAAATTTGTAGCCAAAAGAATTTAAGCCCATCGTGTTGATGGGCTTTATTTTTATCTAATCTATACTGATTGAATAGATTATCAGGCTAATTTAATGATGAACGATCATCCATTAAGTTATCGCATTCCCAGCCAATATAGTCGCCTGAAAACTCCATAGCTAATTTTTCAAAGCGCTCTACCCACTCAAAGATCTCATTACTGTCTAATGAAAGCTCTTGCTCCAATTTCACCATGAAATAAGGCGGTTCATCTTCTTCCGTCTGGATGGCTTGGCTTGAATATTTCAACGTACTAAAAGACACTTTTCCAAGCGTTAGTTCATCCATAAAGGGAAACATTTTTTCTTCTTCATCAAAATGGAAAGTATGCTCAATCAAATAAGTATCACTTAAATTACGCCCTTTGCTGTTCAGCATGCTCAAAATCTCTTCCGTCGCATTTAATTTCATTTCTAATGGAGAAGCCAATAAGAAATCGAAATAGGTATCCCAATTGGGATCATCCTGCACATTGATTTCTGAGACAAAATCGAGTTGTTGAAGGGTTTCTTTAAGCAAAGCATCATGTTCACAATAAAAATGCATTTTTGCCTGATGGTTGCAAATAAAGTGCCCAGCAAAGAAAACATTTGGAAGTGCGGTCAATTGTGCAAGGATTTTAAAAAGACGATTAATCAATTTTTCATATTCGTCTTCATTCGGTAAACCATCCTCATCTCCCTGATAAGGTACGGTAAATTGCACAACCTTACTGAGATGTTTACCATGATAAACATCTAAATCTTCAATATTTGCGGTAAACACGGCAGGCATACCATTCACTTGTGAACGGTAATTCTGCCAATTTGCCATATCCATGCTGCTTTCCTATTTAAACTCTGCCCAGATTGGTGCGTGATCTGACGGTTTTTCCATCGCACGAATATCCAATGCAATGCCGACGTCCACGCAACGCTCTGCTAATTGATGATTCACTAAAATATGATCGATACGTAATCCACGGTTATCATCGAAACCTTTTGAGCGATAATCAAACCACGAGAACTTGTCATTGACTGTTGGATTTAATTTGCGGAACGTATCTTCCAATCCATAATCGTATAAGCGTTGATACCATTCACGCTCTTCGGGTAAGAATGAACATTTACCAGTACGCAACCAACGTTTGCGATTTTCATCGCCGATACCAATATCCAAATCACTTGGACTGATATTCATATCGCCCATAATTAAAACCGGATTGGCTTTATCGTGATCTTGTTCTAAATAACGTTGAAGATCCGCATAAAATTTTTCTTTTGCCGGAAACTTCGTTTCATGAGCACGGCTTTCCCCTTGTGGGAAATAGCCATTAATTACCGTTAACAAACCAAACGGGGTTTCTAAATCTGCCATAATAATGCGTTTTTGCGCATCTTCATTATCGGTTGGAAAACCACGACGTACCGCTTTTGGTTCTTGTTTAGTTAATAGGGCTACACCATAGTGGCCTTTTTGCCCGTGATGAAAAACGTGATAACCCAGATTTTCAGTAATCGCATAAGGAAAGTCCTCATCCGCCACTTTGATTTCTTGTAAACCAATCACATCCGGTTGGTATTTTTCAATAATTGCTTCAAGTTGATGAGGACGGGCACGTAACCCATTAATATTAAAAGAGATAAATTTCATTTTTGTTCCTAATGTGAAAAATTGGATCTATTATACAAAATAATTGAAATCTTAACCGCACTTTTCCTCTGTAATGGAAGAAGTTACGCCTATTAATGTGATTACGCTTCAGTTGCAATCAAATGAATTTTACCCTTCGTTCTCATTAAAATTTTTCCTAAAAACGCACTTTATAAATAAAACTAACTTGCTTATACTGGCGGCGCTTTTATTACTTTACTCGGATCATTTTATGAATATTTATACTTACTTGTGTTTTCTCACCACAATAGCCATTCTTATCAGTTTTATCACGCGTAAACTGAACGATAATATCCAATATACCATTGCCATCACTGCCACCTCCATGGCAGGCTCACTTTTCCTAGTGTTATTGGGATATTTCGGCTGGTTTAATTTGGATGACATTGCAACACGCGTCATCGAACGCATTGATTTTAAAGATTTCTTATTGAACGGGATTTTAGGCTTTTTGCTCTTTGCCGGCGCCTTGGGCATTAAACTTCCAGTCTTAAACAATCAAAAATGGGAAATTACCACTTTCGCTCTGTTCTCAACGCTTGCCTCCACCTTTTTTATTGGTTTTCTACTTTATGGCGTAGCTTTACTTTTCGGTTGGCATATTGATTTAATTTACTGCATCTTATTTGGTGCACTCATATCGCCTGATGACCCGATTGCCGTACTTGCCATTATCAAAAACTTAAAAGCACCAAAACGCTTATCTATGCAAGTGGAAGGCGAATCACTTTTTAATGATGGAATTGGCTTGGTAATTTTTACTACGGTTTTTGCTGTCGCATTTGGCGGGCATGAACCGACAGCAAGCGGTATTCTCCATTTATTTTTTAAAGAAGCTTTAGGTGGGATTGCATTTGGATTGGTTTTAGGTCTCTTCGCCCATTATCTGATTTCAGCCACCGATGATGGTTCGTTAGAAATTCTTTTGACCTTAATCGTACCTACTGCGGGCTTTATGCTTGCTAATCTCTTACATGTCTCAGGTGCATTAGCAATGGTTGTCGCGGGGATTTTAATTGGTAACTGGACAAGATACACAGGCTTTTCTCAACAAAGCCAACGCTATTTAGATCACTTTTGGGAAATGATCGATCACTTCCTTAACTCCTTACTCTTCATCTTGATCGGTTTAGCGATTTTATTGATTCATGTGTCTTGGCAAGGGTTAATCTTAATTTTCCTTGCTATTCCAGTGTGCTTAATCTGTCGCTATGCAAGTGTTTGGCTACCATTCCAAGTCATGAAACGCTACCGTAAATACAACCCTTACACCATGAAAGTTCTCACTTGGGGCGCATTACGAGGCGGATTAGCGCTCGCTATGGCGCTTTCTATTCCAAGTGGTCAATTTTATATTGAAGGATTAGAAATGGATGTTCGCGATCTTATTTTAGGTATGACGTATGCGGTAGTGGCCTTCTCAATTCTCGTTCAAGGCATGACAATTGAAACCTTAATTCGTAAATCAAAAGAAGCAACCATGCGTGAACGTGGCTATACAGGTATCGGATTAGCGAAATAATCAATCACGTTTATATCTTTGGCTCAGCATTTGCTGAGCCAAATTTTTGAATCTGAGATTGAACAGCATCACGATGCCACAACTCTCCTTCTTTCGGAGGGGTAAACACATCAAATGCCTGACCTTTAAATTCAAATTGCAATCTTGCGGCATGTAAATAAGTGCGGTCAATTTTTTCAGTGTTTTTACCATAAAGCGCATCGCCTAAAATGGGGCTACCTAAGCTTTTCATCGCTACACGCAATTGATGAGTTTTGCCCGTTTGCGGCTTTAAAAAAAATAATCGTAAATTAGGCTCACAACTTACACTTTCAAAACGCGTAATCGCGGGATTTTCTTTCGATTGGCAGAGTTTCCAGGCTCCGTTTCTGGTCTTTTGCATATCCCCGACAATCAATCCTTGCTTCTTTTTTGGCTTTTGATTGCTGAGTGCAAGATAAGTCTTTTGGATATGATGTTCAGAAAAAAGTCGGAAAAATTCAGCCGCAGTTTCAGCATTCAATGCCAAAATGAGTAAACCAGATGTCACTTTATCTAACCGATGTACAAGCCAGACTTGTGGCACGCCAAACTGCTCAGCAAGCAAAGTGGTTAAACCAATTTCACTTTGATCTTTATGCACACTTAGCCCACAAGGCTTGTAAATAATGATAAAATCATCAGTCTGATAAATAATGTCTAGTTTCATAAGTGCGGTCAAAAATTAATGAATTTTGAACATATTATACTGGTTTATGTTATTCCCGTGTTAATTTGGATGGCGGTTATTTCTATCACCTTGCGTTTACTCGTCAAAAAACAAGCGGTCTCCGCTACGCTGTCATGGCTGATGATTATTTATCTCGTGCCGCTGATTGGCGTCATTGCCTATTTGATTTTTGGTGAAGTTAAACTCGGTACTCGCCGAGCCAAAGCCTTTCAATTATTAAAACCTAAATATACGCAATGGCTTCAGCAACTTTCAGAACAAAAAGATCTGGTCATGCATTCCCAAGATCCTCGTTATCATGCCTTATTTAAATTAGTCCACCAACGCTTAGGTATTCCAAACATTCGAGGTAATGAATTACATATTCTTGATACACCAGAAAGCATCATTCGAAGTATCATTCGTGATATTCAACAAGCGCGTCATTCCATTAATATGGTGTTTTATATTTGGAGTAATGATGGATTAATTGATGAGGTGAGACAAGCCTTAGAAGAAGCCGTACAATGTGGGGTTAAAGTTTGCCTTTTACTCGATTCCGTTGGCAGTCATGCTTTTTTGAGAAGCCCGATTTGTAAAGAAATGCGAGCGAAAGGCATTGAAATTACTGAGGCGCTTCATGTAAATTTATTCCGGATGTTCTTCAGCCGAATTGATTTACGCCAACATCGTAAAATCATCATCATTGATAATCAAATTGCCTATACAGGCAGTATGAATATGGTGGACCCAAATTTCTTCAAACAAGATAGCAACGTAGGCAATTGGATCGACGTAATGGTGAGAATCAACGGCCCTGTTTCACCAATTTTAAACAGCTTACATGCTTGGGATTGGGAAATTGAAACGACAGAAGAATTACCCCTGTTATTACCAAATTGTCCCTTTGTTGAAATTGACGATAATGACACCCATTCTGTACAAGTTATTGCGAGTGGCCCCGCATTTCCGGATGATTTAATTGCGCAATCTCTTGCAACGGTTATTTATGCGGCAAGAGAAAGCATTGTGATCACATCACCTTACTTTGTGCCAAGTCACAATATTGCTGAAGCATTACGTATTGCCGCATTCCGTGGCGTTGATATCACGATCATTTTACCTAAAAACAATGATTCCTTGATGGTTCGTTGGGCGAGTCGAACGTTCTTTGATGATTTGCTCGAAGCAGGTGTCAAAATTTATGATTTTGAAGCAGGACTTCTACATACTAAAAGTGTGTTAATCGATAACAAGCTTGCACTCGTTGGTACGGTAAATATGGATTTACGAAGTTTTCTGCTTAACTTTGAAATCACCGTTGCCGTAGAAGATCGTAATTTTGCCAATGAAGTGGCCACACTCCATGAAAATTATTTAGCAAATTCTTCCGCACTCGATATGCAAGAATGGATAAATCGTCCTTTCTATCATCGAATCATCGAGCGGTTATTTTTCTTGTTTAGTCCATTGCTCTAAATTTCACAATAAATACAAAAAGGGCGTACTACACAGTACGCCCTTTCTTTTTCACGTTTATAATCAACGTTTTTTCACGATAAACACTAAAGCCACTAAAACAACTGCTGTTGTTACAAATCCAGCTAAACCTGATTCTGTAAAGCCTACCACAATGTAGCCTACCGCACTTGCTGTCGCAACAGTTGCTGCATAAGGTAATTGTGTGGTGACGTGATCCATGTGGTTACATTTTGCCCCAGTTGATGACAGAATCGTTGTATCCGAAACCGGTGAACAGTGGTCGCCACATACCGCGCCAGCCATAACTGCAGACAGACAAGGAAGTAATAACTCTGGAGCAGAGTTGGTCGCCATTGCTGCAGCGATTGGTAACATAATACCAAATGTCCCCCAGCTTGTCCCCGTTGAGAATGCCATTGCTGAACCAAGGATAAATAAAATTACAGGTAAAAATTGAACTGGAATACTGCCACTCACTAAAGAGGATAAGTATTTACCGGTTTGTGCATCCCCAACCACTTTATTGATTGTCCACGCAAAGAACAGAATAGCAATTGCACCTAACATCGATTTAATGCCAGCAATCCATGCTTTTCCATATTCAGGCAAAGAAACTTGACGCTCAAGAATAATCAATAATGTTGACATCGCAACCGCACTTGAACCACCTACAACAAGCGAAATACCTACGGTTGTATTTTCAAACGCACCTAAGAGGCTAAATGGTTTTCCATCTGCTGCTAAGGCTTCACTCCCCGTATGAATCATCATAGACACAGTCACAACAATCAAAATGACAATCGGAAAAATCAAATTACGAACTTTTCCTTTTACTCCTTCAATTATTTCTTCTTCGTAGCCACTTTCCATTACTAATTTTTCATGATTTGCCATTGAGGCAATATCAAATGAAAAATAGGCAACAAAGAATACCATCAATAATGAGAAGATCGCATAGTAGTTCATTGAACTCATGGCTACGAATGCCCCCATTGGAGTATAAGACGTAATAGAATACGTCGCCAATAAACCAGCTACGAGAGTAATAATATATGCCCCCCAGCTTGATACTGGCATCATGACACACATTGGTGCAGCAGTAGAATCAAGAATGTACGCTAATTTTGCGCGAGAAACTTTAAAACGATCGGTGACCGGACGAGCAATCGCACCTACTGCAAGACTGTGGAAGTAATCATCGATAAATGTCACAAACACTAAAGATGCTGCTAATAATTTTGCACCACGACGGTCTTTAATTTTGCTTTGCGCCCATTCAGCAAAAGCGCGATTACTACCAGAAACGGTTAAAAGCGAAGTTAATACCCCTAGTAATACTAAGAAAAACACAATATTCATATTTGAATTCATGCCTTCTTCGCTACTATAAACTAATGCAACAACATTATCTTTTAAATAAACAAGCGCATTCAATGGGTTGAAATCAACCAACATTAATGCACCGACAATAATCCCTGCACTGAGAGACACCAAAACCCGACGAGTTGCAATCGCTAAAATAATCGCAAGTAATGCGGGTATAATTGAATAAATAGATGAAGAATAATCGACTAGTTCCATTAAGTTATTCCTAATAATTTAATGGAGACAACGGCAAGAACAGACACAGTATGATCATACCTAACCGTAGCACTCCATAGTTAGTATACAAAAACTATGACAGTCACGTTCCTTTCGAAGACGTGACCAACCGAATAAGATGACGCCTATTCGATTTCGGCAATCATTCCTTTCCTTTCCCTTCAACGCTATCCACTCCAGGAAAATACTTATAATGACCGCACCTCTACTGTTGTATAGGATGAGAAAAGATTACATTAAAATGGATAAAATTACCAATAAAATCTTACACTTTCCCTAAAATCTGTTCTTTAATTTGAAATCACTTATTGAATTGTTAATTTATTGTTATACGGTTTTACGAGCAAACGATTGCAATAATATAGGAAATATGCACTCCATAATATGGAGTATGATGAGATCAGACCAATTAATTCTTTAATTTAGGCGAATTAATATTTACCAAATATATTATTTTCGTTATTATTGTTTTCCCTAAAATATAAGCATTCACACACATAAAAAAGAGGACATCATGAACGAATTAACAAAAGGTTTAACGAACCTTCGTAGTTTACGCGCTGCTGTACGAGATTTAACATTAGAGCAAGCCGAAAGCTCACTTTTAAAATTACAAGCTGCTGTTGAAGAAAAACGTGCTCAAGCAGCTGAAATTGAACAAGCGGAACAAGAGCGTCGCGCACGTATTGCAAAATATAAAGAATTAATTAAACAAGAAGGCATCACGGCAGAAGAATTAACGGCAATTATTGGTATTGCACCTTCTTCAATTCGTAAAAAACGTGAACCTCGCCCTGCAAAATACAAATATACTGATGAAACGGGTCAAGAAAGAACATGGACTGGTCAAGGCCGCACACCTCGTGTGATTCAAAAGGCCTTAGATAAAGGTGCCTCTTTAGCTTCTTTTGAAATCTAATTCTATTATCGATTATGTAGAACCCATTTTTATGGGTTCTCTTTTTTTATTTATCTTGCAAAATATTCATTATGTTAGAAAAGAAAATATTACTGACCGACTGTCCGGATGATAAAGGTTTAATCGCCAAAATCACCAACATTTGTTACAAACATCAATTAAATATCCTTCACAATAATGAGTTCGTTGATTTCGAAACAAAGCATTTCTTTATGCGCACCGAATTGGAAGGCATTTTTAATGAAGAAACTTTGTTAGCTGACTTAAATTATAGTTTGCCGGCAGGGACAAATTGCCGCCTAATCAGTGCAAAACGTAAACGTATCGTGATTTTAGTGACTAAAGAAGCGCACTGCTTAGGTGATATCTTAATGAAAAATTACTACGGTGCATTAGATGTAGAAATTGCGGCTGTCATTGGGAATCACGATAATTTACGCGAATTGGTTAAACGCTTTGATATTCCATTCCATTGTGTCAGTCATGAAGGGCTCACTCGTGTGGAACACGATAAATTACTGGCTGAAAAAATTGATGAATATGCACCTGATTACATTGTTTTAGCAAAGTACATGCGTGTATTGAATCCAGAATTCGTGGCGCGTTATCCAAATCGTGTGATTAATATTCACCATTCATTCTTACCGGCATTTATTGGTGCCAAACCCTATCAACAAGCCTATGAACGTGGCGTAAAAATTATTGGTGCAACGGCTCACTTCATTAACAATGAATTAGATCAAGGTCCGATCATCATGCAAAACGTGATTAACGTAGACCACACTTATTCTGCAGATGCCATGATGCGTGCGGGGCGTGATGTGGAAAAAACCGTATTAAGCCGTGCACTTGATCTTGCCTTACATGATCGTATTTTTGTGTATAAAAACAAAACGGTGGTCTTGTAATGAAAGCAATCACCTTAGAGCCGATTTCTCATATTGAAGGTGAAATCAACTTACCGGGTTCGAAAAGCTTATCGAACCGAGCATTATTATTAGCAGCATTGGCTAAAGGTACCACAACGGTCACTAACCTGTTAGACAGTGATGATATTCGTCATATGTTAAACGCCCTTAAAGCGTTAGGTGTGAATTACCAACTTTCTGAAGATAAAACTTGCTGCGAAGTTGAAGGCTTAGGTGGTGCATTTCAGGTTGAAAATGGCTTATCACTTTTTCTTGGCAATGCTGGTACGGCCATGCGCCCTTTGACGGCTGCACTTTGTTTAAAAGGCAAAACTGAAGGCGAAGTCATTTTGACTGGTGAGCCACGTATGAAAGAGCGTCCAATCAAACATTTGGTGGATGCGCTTCTTCAAGCGGGTGCCAATGTTCGTTATTTAGAAAATGACGGTTACCCACCGCTTGCGATTCGCAATCAAGGGATTAAAGGTGGCGTAGTAAAAATTGACGGTTCAATTTCTTCTCAATTTTTGACCGCACTTTTAATGGCTGCTCCGCTTGCTGAGGGCGATTTAGATATCCATATTGTGGGTGATTTAGTCTCAAAACCTTATATTGATATCACCCTCGCGATGATGAAAGATTTTGGTGTTTCGGTTGAAAACCACAACTATCAAGTGTTTAAGGTGAAAGGTAATCAATCCTATGTGTCACCTGGTAAATACATGGTGGAAGGTGATGCTTCATCTGCCTCTTATTTCCTTGCCGCCGCCGCGATTAAAGGCAATGTAAAAGTGACAGGAATTGGTAAACATTCCATTCAAGGCGACCGTCTATTTGCCGATGTACTCGAAAAAATGGGCGCCAAAATCACTTGGGGTGATGATTTTATTCAAGCGGAACAAGCTGAGCTTCACGGTGTTAATATGGATATGAACCACATTCCTGATGCAGCCATGACAATAGCAACAACCGCCTTATTTGCTAAGGGGGAAACCGTTATTCGCAATATTTATAACTGGCGAGTAAAAGAAACCGATCGCCTTGCCGCTATGGCTGCAGAGTTACGAAAAGTTGGTGCAAATGTTGAAGAAGGCGAAGATTTTATTCGTATTCAACCGCTTGCGATCTCCCAATTTAAGCATGCTGAAATTGAGACCTATAACGATCACCGTATGGCAATGTGCTTTGCGTTGATTGCATTATCAGATACACCTGTCACGATTTTAGATCCCAAATGTACGGCTAAAACGTTCCCAACATTCTTCGATGAATTTGAGAAATTAAGTGTTCGAAGCTAAAACTGAAATAACAAAAGGCGAACAAATGGATGTTCGCCTTTTTCTTTTTTAAAAAATCGTCAAAACTGACCGCACTTTTCACTACTATGCTGAAGTTGGGATTTTATGACGAATCGACCAATAGATAGCAAGCCCCAAAACTCCACAAGCTAAAATCACTAAAGCGGTTGAATAAAAAATATTGCCGATACCCACTAGTGGAGAGACTACACCGCCTAAGAAGAAGGGGGCAAAACCTAATAATGCAGAAGCACTACCTGCATATTGACGTTCACTTTCCATCGCTAAAGTAGAAATCGCAGGGAAAGTAATACCCATTAATAACAACATGGCAAAGAAACCAATTTCTACAAACAACCAGTACGGCTGAATAATTAATACCGCAATGGTATAAAGTGCAACAACTACGAAGCCCAGCACTCCAATTGCTAAAGCTTTACCATTTGACATTTTACCGCCTACATTTGAACCAATGACTAACGCAGCACCATTCGCCCCAAAACATAAACTAAAGATAAATGCGCTTAATCCATAGAAACTTTGTAAAATAAATGGTGAAGCAGCAATATAAGCAAACATCGCACCAAGTAAAAAACTTTCAATACCAACATAACTCATAAATAAACGGTTTTTGATAATCACACCAAAGGTTGAGAATGTGGCAAATATTGAACCTTGTAAGCGATTTTCGACGCTTAAGCTTTCTTTCAAACGGAAGCAAAAAAATAAAACAACCACACCAATCAAAGCCAGGAAAACAAATACCCCTTTCCAGCTAATGTATTCCAATAATAAACTACCAAGAATTGGCGAAATAATTGGCGCGATCCCGTTAATTGTCATTAATAAACCAAAGAAACGTGTCATTTCACGCCCACGATAAAGATCCGTTGCGATAGCTCGAGAAATAACCACACTTCCTGCCGAAGAAAGTCCTTGAATCACACGTAAAACAATCATCGTTTCAATATTTGGTGAAAACACAATTAAAACCGTGCTGATAATATAAATGACTAATGAAATAATAAGCGGTTTTTTTCGACCAAATTTATCACTGAGCGGACCAAGAAGTAATTGCCCTACCGCTAAACCAATCATGGCTGTAGTGAGCGTAAGTTGTGTCATTGAGGCACTTGTTTCAAAAAAGCTCGCAAGTTGTGGCAATGAAGGTAAATAAAGATCTACCACAAATGGGCCAAAGGCTGAAAGGACACCGAGTAATAATACAAGAAACAATTTTGAATTGGCTTTTGTCATAAAAATCCTCAATAAAAATCAAAATAGAAATAAAAAAATGAAAGGGGCTAATTTTACTTATATTCGCACAATAAATAAACAAAAAAGCACCGAATTCTCAGTGCTTTTTGTTATTTCTGAATGGAAGATAAAAATTCCTTTCGAGTTTCGCGATCTTCTAAAAAGACCCCACCATAGGCTGATGTCACGGTATAACTATGAGTATCTTTTACCCCACGCGCTTTCACACAGAAATGTGTCGCTTTCACATAAACGGCCACATCATCCGTTTCTAAAATGGTTTGAAATGCAGTTAAAAGCTGTTCGGTTAAACGCTCTTGTACTTGTGGACGTTGCGCAAAAAACGCCACAATGCGATTGATTTTAGACAAGCCAATCACCCAATCTTTTGGATAATATGCCACAGCAACATTGCCATCAATTGTCACAAAATGATGCTCACAAGTACTGGTTAAGGTGATGTCATTCACTTGCACCATTTCGCTCACTTTCATTTGGTTTTTGATTTTTGTCATTTTCGGGAAATTGGCATAATCCATTCCACTGAAAATTTCATCAATAAACATTTTGGCTAAGCGATTTGGTGTTTCTTCTAGGCTATCATCACGTAGATCTAACCCAATCAATTTCATCACTTCACGCATATGCGAAGCAATCGCCTCACGGCGCTCATCTTTACATTTAGTCGGATCAATCATTGGTGTTTCGATGCCTTTGGCTAACAAGGCTCGGCGAACATTTTCCGCATCAGGTGAAATCGCGTTCATTCACTTTCCATTTATAAAAAAATAATGCGGCATTTTAGCAAAAGATAAATTATTCGTAAAATGCGAAAAATCACCCTAATTTATTAATTTCCTTCATATTGTATTTCGGGCTACAATATATCCACTTTTATTCTGATTAACCCAAAGGATTAATTATGTTGCCACTTGAAGATGCCTTGGCGCAAATGCTCCACCAACTTCCCTTCCCAACAAAAACTGAAACGCTAGCTTTAACTGAAGCGGCGGATCGTGTCTGTGCGGAAGATGTGATTTCTCCGATTAATGTGCCTTCTTTTGATAACTCAGCGATGGATGGCTATGCGGTTCGTTTAGCCGATTTACAGCAATCCATGACACTTTCTGTCGCAGGAAAATCTTTTGCGGGTAATCCATTTCAAGGGGAATGGGTAGCACAAAGTGCGGTCAGAATTATGACGGGTGCGATGATTCCTGAAGGTGCCGATGCGGTGGTCATGCAAGAAGAGGTCAACGTTAATGAAGATGGTTCTGTTACCTTTTCTGCCTTGCCTAAAGCCAATCAGAATATTCGCCGTATTGGTGAAGATGTGAAAAAAGGTGATGTGGTATTACATCAAGGCGATGAGTTAAATGCCGTTTCTTTACCTTTACTCGCGTCATTAGGTATTGCTGAAGTCAAAGCTTACCCTCGCTTAAAAGTGGCCGTGCTTTCAACCGGTGATGAATTAGTGCCTGTCGGCCAACCGTTACAAGCGGGACAAATTTACGATACCAACCGTTTCACCGTGAAATTAATGCTAGAAAAATTAAATTGTGACGTGCTTGATTTCGGTATTCTGCCAGATAACCAAGCAGAATTTGAAGCGGCTTTTGTGAAAGCACAAGCTCAAGCAGATCTGGTTATCACAAGTGGCGGCGTTTCGGTCGGTGAAGCAGACTTCACGAAAACTGTGTTAGAAAAAGTGGGTCAAGTGAATTTCTGGAAAATTGCGATGAAACCCGGCAAACCATTTGCATTTGGTAAATTAGAAAATGCTTGGTTCTGCGGTTTACCCGGCAATCCGGTCTCTGCATTAGTGACATTCTATCAATTGGTTCAACCGGCTATCGCTAAATTAAGCGGTAAAAAACACCCGAAAAAACAACCGCACTTTCAAGCGATTGCCCAAACTAATTTGAAAAAAGCGCCTGGCCGTTTAGATTTCCAACGTGGTTTCTATCAAATTAATGAAAATGGTCAACTTGAAGTGCACCCAGTGGGTTTCCAAGGTTCGCATTTATTCAGCTCTTTTGTGAAAAGTAACTGTTTTATTCGCCTCGAAAAAGATCGTGGCAATATCGCTGCGGGTGAAATCGTCACCATTGAACCGTTTAATCACCTATTGGGGCAATAATGGCTGAATTAAGCTACGAAGAAGAACTGCGTTATAACCGCCAAATCATCTTAAAAGCGGTTGATTTTGACGGACAAGAAAAACTCAAAGACAGCCGCATGTTAATTGTCGGTCTGGGCGGTTTAGGTTGTGCGGCAAGTCAATATCTTGCAGCTGCTGGCGTGGGTCATTTAACCTTGTTAGATTTCGACACCGTATCGCTTTCCAATTTACAACGTCAGGTGTTACATACTGATAGCCGATTAAATATGCCTAAAGTGGAATCGGCAAAAATTGCGTTACAACAGATTAATCCTCATGTCGAAATTGAAACCATCAATGCACAACTTTCCGAAGAAAAACTCGCGGAAATCATACCGCACTTTGATGTGATATTAGATTGTACCGATAACGTAGATATCCGTAATGCACTCGACCGTGGTTGTGAGAAAGCGAAGATCCCGCTAGTTTCTGGTGCTGCAATCCGTTTAGAAGGACAAGTATCCGTCTTTACTTATGAACCCAATACCCCAACCTATCGCCAGCTTAGCCAGCTCTTTGGGCAAAATGTTTTAAGTTGTGTAGAGGCGGGCGTACTAGCTCCAATTGTGGGTGTTGTTGGCTCCATTCAAGCCTTAGAGGCTATCAAAGTGCGGTTAAAAATCGGTTTAAATTTATGTGGACGCTTGTTGTTGATCGATGGATTAACCATGCGTATCCGAGAAATGAAATTGACTGTTTAACTTTTCTCTTAACATTTGGGCTGGCAGAAAGTTTATCTAGACGAATCATTATGATGACTTACCATTGAAACAACCTATGGGTAATATTATCTTTGAATGTTTTTTCCGTTTATTTTTTGAAGGATTATTTGAATTTCTATTTAATAAATATCCCAAATTAAGTTGGGGATTATGGTGTGCATTTTCCCTACTATTTGGTTTCTATTTCTTTGCTTTCCTTAATATGGACAAATCTGCTTGGGTAATTTGTTTATTAGCTATTCTAGCTGGTGGACTAACAATGCTTATTACCCTAGTCTTCGTTTTTTTAATTGAAAAATTGATATTGAGGAAAAAATAAGGGCGATAGATTGACTTTATTCTCTCATCTTAAAATTCAAAATTACCCACAAATAATTATCCATCCCCTCGTGCATTACCCAAAAACAAATGCTATTATCTTGTTCGACAATTCATTTGTCTATATCGCAAGTTTTGTGTATAGGAAAATGGTAGACACTTCAAAAATCTCTTCATTTTATACCGCACTTGCAAATCATCATTTCATCATTTTAAGGATTAACTCTCTCATGAAAGAGGTTTTGCAACAATTTAAACAAAATTATCTGATTAAATACTGGAATCCTGTCGCGGCAGTTATTGCTGCGGGGCTTATTTCAGCTTATTACTTTGGGGTAACTGGCACTTATTGGGCGGTTACGGGGGAATTTACCCGTTGGGGCGGTCATGCTTTGCAAGCGCTAGGTGTCGATGTGTCCGACTGGAGCTACTATAAAATTATCGGCATGCAAGGCACGATTTTTACTCGTATTGATGGCGTGATGATTTTAGGTATGTTCGCGGGATGTATTTCGGCTGCACTTTGGGCAAACAACGTAAAATGGCGTAATCAACCGCACAAACGTCGTATTGTTCAAGCCCTCATTGGTGGTGCATTAGCCGGTTTCGGTGCACGTTTAGCAATGGGCTGTAACCTCGCTTCTCTCTTCACCGGTATTCCACAATTTTCGGTTCACGCTTGGTTCTTCACTATTGCCACTGCTGTAGGTACTTACGCAGGCGTAAAAGTCACCTTACTTCCGATATTCCGTGTGAAATTAGAATTGAAAAAAGGCGCAGCAAAATTACAAGAAACGGATCCGAAACAAGCAAATCGTCGTTTTTGGATTGGTATGGTCGTCTTTTTTGCTTACCTGATTGCTTCACTTTATGTGATGACAAACTCCGTCAAACTGGGTTTTGCGATGCTTTGTGGGTTAGCTTTCGGCTTATTAATTGAACGTGCTCAAATCTGCTTTACTTCCGCTTTCCGTGATTTATGGGTAACCGGTCGTGCTTATATGGCAAAAGCCATAATCTTCGGTATTATCGTGGGTACGCTTGGCGTATTCAGCTACATTCAATTAGGCGTACCAGCTAAAATCATGTGGGCAGGTCCAAATGCAATTATCGGTGGTTTATTATTTGGCTTCGGTATTGTATTAGCCGGCGGATGTGAAACCGGTTGGATGTACCGTTCAATGGAAGGTCAAGTTCACTTTATGTGGGTAGGCGTGGGTAATGTTGTTGGTTCAACCTATTTAGCCTACGCATGGGACGATCTTGCCCCTGTACTTGCATTAGATTACGAAAAACTTAACTTATTGAAATCCTTTGGCCCAGTTGGCGGTTTATTAGTGAATTACGGCTTGCTTATTCTCTGCTTAATCGCTGTTGTTTGGTGGGAACGCCACTTCTTGAAAAAAGCCAAAGCAAAAATTGCGGCAGCGAATCCACAAACTTGTGGTTGCTAATTAAATATTAACGAATTCATTCAAAAAAAAGAGGACATTATTATGGCATTTACCGTTGTTCAAAAATTAGATAAAGATCCAAAAGATATCACCCCAGATTACACGTTAGATACGCTAGGTGAACCTTGCCCGTATCCAGCAATCGTGATGCTCGAAACCATGCCACAATTACAAAAAGGCGAAATTTTAGAGCTCTTAAGTGACTGTGCCCAATCTATCAACAACATTCCTGTTGATACTAAAAACCACGGTTACACACTATTAAGCGTAGAACAAGATGGCACCAAATTACGCTATTTGATTCAACGTTAATGTAAAAAAGTGCGGTCAATTTTGACCGCACTTTTATATTTTTTAGCAAGACACATCGGATAAAAAACAACCCCATTTTTACTGTCAGCGCTTACATTGAATCCTATTCATAATACTCATATTGATAAGTCTTTTTGGTCTTCCATACACCATCTTTGTTATAGATTATCTCTTCAATAACATTGCCATGTTTATCAAATTGATATGATACAGTGACCCAGTTGATGCGTTTTCCAACACTAAAAATTTCACTTTTTAATAAGCGATGATTTTTATCAAAATAATTTTTCACACTATTGATAAAAATGTTTAAAGATTCGGTAAATGAACCATCATTTTCGTAATGATAAGTATCGCAATCTCTTTCTACATTATCTTCAATTCGACATATTTTACTCAGTTTACCATTCTCATAGTCGTATTTTTTTATCTCTGATGTTGTTTTATTCTCTACATCATACTCTTGAGTTTTGAGCAAAATACCCGCTTTATCATAAAAATGCTCTTTATATGATGATGAAAAATCCGGTGTGTCCTTATATTCTACAAACTGCATGACACCACTACCATCTGGATTATCTACATAACGATAAAATGCACTAAATGTTTTCAGCTCAGGATTGGTTTCAGTTAAATTGTCATCTTGGATTTCTAATAATCGATTCTGATCATCATACTTATAGTAACGAATTGTGATCTTTTCTTTATCAAAAAGAACGCCCTGTTCCTTTTCTTTTATTAAAAAACCTTGTTCATTATAAAAGGCATCCAGATAACTTACACTCCCATTATCTGGTAAGGCTGAATTACCTTCTTCCTTGGATTTAATTGATTTCACTTTTCCTTGTAAGTGATGCTTTGCCCAATCATTCTCAATTGGAAATAGTGCGAAGGCAGAAGTTGAAAAAGAAAAAAGGAATAGAAAAAAGATGTGCTTATTCATGAAAATCTCTTAAAAAAATTAAATACTGAATGATTCTAAATAATTACGAGAAAAATTCAATAAACAAAAAACCGCACTTTAATCTCTCAAAGTGCGGTCAGTTTTACTTCAGTTTTTTGCTATTTGTTTAATGCAGTAAGAATGTCATCAACACGTTCTTTTGCATCACCAAAGAGCATTTGAGTGTTTTCTTTGAAGAATAATGGGTTTTGAACGCCTGCATATCCCACCGCCATCGAGCGTTTAAATACGATAACGTTTTGTGCTTTCCATACTTCTAACACTGGCATACCGGCGATTGGGCTGTTTGGATCTTCCATTGCAGCTGGGTTTACGGTGTCGTTTGCACCGATAACCAATACCACATCGGTATCTGCGAAATCATCATTGATTTCATCCATTTCAAGCACGATGTCATAAGGCACTTTCGCTTCCGCTAAAAGTACGTTCATATGACCCGGTAAACGACCTGCAACAGGGTGAATACCAAAACGCACGTTAATGCCACGCTCACGCAATTTCGCCGTAATTTCAGCTACAGGATATTGCGCCTGTGCTACCGCCATACCGTATCCTGGTGTGATGATTACAGAGCTTGCATTTTTAAGTAATTCAGCCACTTCTTCTGCGGTTGTTTCACGGTGTTCACCTTGCTCTTCATCAGAAGATACTTGAACATCATTACCAAAACCACCTGCGATAACGCTGATAAATGAGCGGTTCATCGCTTTACACATAATGTAAGAAAGAATCGCACCAGAAGAACCCACTAATGCACCAGTAACGATAAGCAAGTCATTGCTTAACATGAAACCCGCTGCAGCTGCTGCCCAACCAGAATAAGAGTTAAGCATTGAAACCACAACCGGCATATCCGCACCACCGATAGATGCCACTAAGTGCCAGCCGAATGCAAGTGCAATTGCTGTCATGAGTAACACTGGGAAGATATTATCTGGGTTGTTTAAGAATGCCACCATCAAGAAAGCAGAAATCACTAATGCCGCTAAATTTAATTTATGGCGATGTGGCAACATTAATGCTTTTGAATTGATTTTACCGCTTAATTTACCGAATGCGACGATAGAACCTGTGAATGTTACCGCACCGATGAAGATCCCTAAGAATACTTCAACGTTATGGATATTCATTAATACAGGATCAGTTTCGTGTGTTAAGCCGTAGCTGTTAAAGCCTACGAGCACTGCTGCTAAACCTACAAAGCTATGAAGGATCGCAACGAGTTCAGGCATTTCAGTCATTTCAACTTTTAATGCACGTTGAACACCAATCACGCCACCGATGATCATCGCAATGATAATCCATAATGTACCTTCTGATTGCGGGCCGAAAATGGTTGCAACAAGGGCAATTGTCATACCGACAATACCATACCAACAACCGGCTTTTGCCGTTTCATGTTTAGAAAGACCGGCTAAGCTCATAATGAAAAGTAATGCAGCGATAATATAGGCTGCTTGTACTAAACCTTCAGACATCGTCTTCTCCTTAACCTTTTCTAAACATCGCCAACATACGTTGGGTTACACGGAAACCACCAAAGATGTTGATGCTAGCCACCAAGATTGCCACAAAGGCTAATACATCAATAAAGAAGTTGCCTGTTGGTTGTCTAATTTGCAGTAATGCACCCACAATGATGATACCTGAAATCGCATTGGTTACCGCCATAAGTGGAGTGTGTAAAGCGTGGCTGACGTTCCAAACCACGTAGTAACCCACTACACAAGCCAATACGAATACGGTGAAGTGAGAAAGGAAGGCTGCTGGCGCCACAGACGCAAGCCAGAGGAATAACACGCCCACGCCCGCCATCGCACCGTATTTAATACGAGGATCTGCTGGTTTTTCTTCCTCTTTTTTAACCGCACTTTGTGCCGCTTTCGCTTCTTGTTTTGGTTGTGCTGACACTTGGATTTGTGCTGGTGGAATTTCTTCCCCATCACGTACCACAGTCACACCGCGTAATACCACATCGTCAAAATCGATATTAATCTTGCCGTCTTTTTCTTTACAAAGTAGTTTTAATAAATTAACTAAGTTTGTACCGTAAAGTTGGGAAGATTGTGTTGGTAAACGGCTTGGGAAATCGGTGTAACCAATCACTTTCACTTGGTTCTCAGTGATGACCACTTTTCCTGCTTCAGTGTAAGCACAGTTACCGCCTGTTGCTGCGGCTAAGTCCACCACCACAGAACCTGGTTTCATGGAATCAACCATTTCTTTCGTGATCAAGCGAGGAGCTGGTTTACCCGGAATCGCCGCAGTGGTAATAATAATATCCACTTCTTTCGCTTGTTCCGCATAAAGCTCCATCGCACGACGGTTAAATTCTTCTGACATCACTTTCGCGTAACCATCGCCGCTACCGCCTTCTTCTTTGAAATCAATTTCTAAGAAAGACGCGCCCATACTTTGTACTTGTTCTTTTACTTCTGGACGAGAGTCAAAAGCACGAACAATCGCACCAAGACTATTCGCAGCACCAATCGCGGCAAGACCTGCTACCCCCGCACCAATCACTAACACTTTTGCCGGTGGTACTTTACCCGCTGCAGTAATTTGTCCCGTGAAGAAGCTACCAAATTCATGAGCGGCTTCAATCACCGCACGATAACCAGAAATATTCGCCATAGAGCTTAATGCATCAAGCGCTTGCGCGCGGGAAATACGTGGCACAGAATCCATCGCTAATACATTAATTTTTTTCGACGTGAGTTTTTTCATTAAATCCGGATTTTGTGCACGCCAAATGAAGCTCACAAGTATTGCACCTTCCTTCATTTGATCAATTTCTGCATCCGTTGGTGGATTCACTTTAAAAATCACATCCGAATGCCACACTTCTGAACTTGAGCCAATTTTTGCGCCGGCGTCGATAAATGCTTGGTCTTCAAAACTCGCTTTGAATCCCGCATCGTGTTCTACGATGACGTCAAAGCCCAGTTTTAAGATCTGCTGAACCGTTTTTGGCGTCGCCGCCACACGATTTTCGCTCTCAAGCAGTTCTCTAGGTACACCAATTAACATAAATGTTTCCCTCTGGTTGATGAAATTTCAGACAAACTCACGCCTGTCCCTGTCTCTTAAATGACAAAAAGTCATGCAACAATAAATGTATCACTTATTGCGATTGTTTGGGGAAATTTTTTAACTGGTTTTACAAGATATTGTGATAGGGATCACAAAAGTGTGGATATGAAAATGTCGTATGGAGAATTGCTCACTTAACCCAATGATTATTCCTGAGAAAGCGATGAATAAAAATAATGGAAAAATTGACCGCACTTAAATAAAAGGGATAAAAAAGCCCGATATGATTTATCGGGCTGCATGCTTAATTTGTACCACCAACGGTAATTTCATCAATTTTCAAGGCGGGCTGACCAACGCTGACCGGCACGCTTTGGCCATCTTTGCCACAAACGCCGATCCCGAGATCCAAATCGGTTTCATCTGCCACCATAGAGACTTTTTGCATCACATCAATACCGCTGCCAATTAATGTCGCCCCTTTAACCGGTTTCGTGATTTTACCTTTTTCAATGAGATAAGCTTCAGATGTCGAGAACACAAATTTACCTGAGGTGATATCCACTTGCCCACCACCGAAGTGCGGTGCATAAATACCGCGATCCACAGAAGCGATTAAATCATCAAATTTACTTTGACCAGCCAACATATAGGTATTCGTCATTCGCGGCATTGGCAAATGCGCATAAGATTCACGACGACCATTTCCTGTCGGTTTCACGCCCATTAATCGTGCATTGAGTTTATCTTGCATATAGCCTTGCAAAATCCCATCTTTGATTAAAACGTTACATTGACTTGGCACACCTTCATCATCAATGGTTAAAGAACCTCGGCGATTTTGTAATGTACCGTCATCCACAATCGTACATAATGGCGATGTCACCAACTCACCAATTTTACCCGTAAATAAGGAACTTTCTTTGCGGTTGAAATCCCCTTCCAAACCGTGTCCTACTGCTTCATGAAGCAACACACCGGGCCAGCCGGCTCCCAATACCACCGGCATTAATCCTGCTGGTGCAGCGACCGCACTTAGATTCACAAGGGCTTGACGAACGGCTTCTTTTGCAAAATTAACGGCACGAATATCCCCATTTACTACTTCAAAGAACCAATCTAAGCCAAAGCGTCCACCTGAACCACAACTACCCCGCTCACGTTTACCATCTTCTTCCACGAGAACAGAAATGGATAAACGCACAAGCGGGCGAATATCTGCAGCAAGTGTGCCATCTGTTGCGACTACTAACACTTCTTCATAAATCGAACTTAATGCCGCGGAAACATGGGTAACTCGAGGATCTTCAGCTCGTGCTGTTCGATCCACAAGGTGTAATAATTCGATCTTTTTCTCTTTGCTTAAACTTTCTAACGGGTTAATCGCTGCATAACGCTGAACCGCATTCACCGCATTAAATGCTTGAGGCGAAATTAAATTGCCTTCTTTAATTTGTGCGATACCTTTTACGGCCTCTGCACATTGTTGTAATGACGCTAAGTTAATTTGATCGGAATACGCAAAGCCTGTTTTCTCTCCAGAAACTGCGCGCACCCCAACACCGCGATCAATATGAAAGCCACCTTCTTTAATAATGCTATCTTCTAATACCCAGCTTTCATCTTGGCTCAATTGGAAATAAAGATCCGCATAATCAATATGACGATGCGACATTACATCAAAAATATTAAGCAATGATTGATGAGATAAATTGCTTGGTGCAAGTAAGGTATCTGAAACCTGTTTTAACATTTGTTCTCCGAAATTTATAAAAATTAATTCTGCCAAATCTCCCCTCGCCGCTCTTTGCTAAAAAGGGATAGTTTTTTGACTAATCTAAATTATCCAATCCAAATTGGTATAAGGCATTTTTCTTATAACCATAAAGTTCAGCCACAATCGCTGCGGCTTTTTTTAAAGGTAATTCTTTAGCTATCAAAGTGAGCGCTTTAATTGCTTGTGGTGCAAATTCGTCGCTATCTTCTGATTTTGGTTTACCTTCCACGATTAACACCATCTCACCTTTCGTGCGATTCGGATCTTCACTTAACCATTGACGAAGATCTCTTAATTTATCCCCTGCAATGGTTTCCCATGTTTTCGTAATTTCACGTGCAAGTACTACATAGCGTTCACCACCTAATACATCTTGCATATCGGCAAGGGTATCTAAAATGCGGTGGGTTGATTCATAGAAGATTAAAGTGCGGTCTTCTTCTGCGATATTTTCTAACTTATCTTTACGCGCCTTGGTTTTGGCCGGTAAAAAGCCTTCAAAACAAAAACGGTCTGAGGCGATTCCCGATGCGCATAATGCAGTAATCGCTGCACAAGCACCTGGTAATGGCACCACTTTAATGCCAGCCTCACGACATTGACGCACTAAATGAAAACCCGGATCGCTAATTAAAGGGGTTCCCGCATCTGAAATTAATGCAATATTGGTGCCTTGTTTTAGCTTTTCGACCAAAACATGAGCTTTTTCTTGTTCGTTGTGATCATGCAAGGCGAAAAACGGCTTTTTGATACCATAATGACTAAGCAATAAACCACTGTGGCGCGTATCTTCCGCGGCAATTAAATCTACATGCGAAAAGGTCTCTAAAGCACGTTGTGTAATATCTTGTAAATTCCCGATTGGCGTAGCGACAATATATAAAATTCCGGTTAAATCATTCATTTTTGTTTGCTTTTACATTGTGAGATAAGTAAGATCGCCCATTATTGATTTATTCATTATGGAGCGAATATGTCTATTCTATTACAAGGCGGTCGTTTTAAAAAACGTTTAATGCCGATTTTATTGTCTGTTGCGTTAGCAGGTTGTTCTAACTTATTTGGCAGCAGCTTCACCCAAACATTACAGCGTGATGCCAATGCAAGTTCTGAATTTTATATGAACAAATTAGGGCAAACACAGGATAAAGAAGATCAACAAACATACAAACTCTTAGCCGCTCGTGTATTAATTTCTGAAAATAAAGTACCCCAAGCGGAAGAGCTATTAACGGAGTTAGTTGACTTAAACGAAGCGCAACAATTAGATCGTACGTTAATTGAAGCGCGCATCGCCGCAGCAAAAGGCAATAATGATGTTGCTGAAGGTAAATTACGTGCACTCGATCTGACTAAATTAAGTCCATCACAAAAATCTCGTTATTACGAAACCTTTGCTCAAACAGCTGAAAATCGTAAAGACGTGATTGAAGCGGTGAAAGCGCGTATCAAAATGGATGAAAACTTAACAGACATGCAACGTCGTAAAGATAATGTTGATAAAACTTGGTCGTTACTCCGTTCTGCAAATACTGCTGTTATCAATAATGCCTCAGATGAAGGTAGCGTAGCATTAGGTGGTTGGCTCACCTTGATTAAAGCTTATAACGACAACATCCGTCAGCCAGTACAATTAAGCCAAGTATTGCAAAGCTGGAAATCCGCTTATCCAAATCACGTTGCGTCAACCTTTTTCCCTAAAGAGCTAGAAAGCTTGTTGAATTTCCAACAAACGAATTTAGCTCAAATTGGTTTAGTCTTACCTTTAAGCGGTGATGGCCAAATTTTAGGTACAACGATTCAATCAGGTTTCAATGATGCAAAAGGTGATTCAACCATTCCGGTACAAGTGTTTGACTCATCAACTACCCCGATTAATGACATTCTTGCACAAGCAAAAGCATCGGGTATTAAAGCGTTAGTAGGTCCATTACTTAAACAAAACGTCGATGCCATCATTGCGAATCCAAGTGCTGTGCAAGGCATGGATGTACTCACATTAAATGCCACAGCAAATACACAAGCGATTAACAAAGTATGTTATTACGGTTTATCGCCGGAAGATGAAGCAGAATCTGCGGCGAACAAAATGTGGAAAGACGGTATTCGCAATCCAATCGTTGCAATGCCACAAAATGACTTAGGACAACGTGTTGGTAATGCGTTCAACGTACGTTGGCAACGTTTAGCGGGTACCGATGCGAATATTCGTTACTATAACTTACCAGCTGATATTACCTACTTCTTCCAAGGTGCGCCGCAAGATACAAGTGCACTTTATGTCATCTCTTCACCAGATGAATTGGCTGAAATCAAAGGTTATTTAGATACCAGCAATCCGAACGTTCGTATTTATGCAAGCTCTCGTTCTAACGCGGCAAGTAATACACCAGAATACTATGCGAAAATGAATGGCGTTCAATTTAGTGATATTCCATTCTTTAAACAAAGCGATTCTTCACAATATCAAAAAGTGGCTGGCTCAACCGGTGGTGAATTCCAATTAATGCGTTTATATGCAATGGGTTCTGATGCATGGTTGCTCATCAATCACTTTAATGAATTACGCCAAGTACCAGGTTACACCTTAAGCGGTTTAACCGGTCAGCTTAGCGCGGATTCAAACTGTGATGTGGATCGCGATATGACATGGTATCAAGTACAAGATGGTAACGTGGTAGCGGTTGCGAACTAATCCATGTTTTCATTAAAACGTCAACAAGGGGCGGGCTTTGAACATCAAGCCCGCCTTTTCTTAGAGGCTAAGGGGCTTAAATTCATCGCGGCGAATCAACATTTCAAATGCGGTGAATTAGATCTCATTATGCAAGACGGGCAAACCATTGTATTTGTTGAAGTTCGTCAACGATCCAGCTCAGCATTCGGATCCGCTGTTGAAAGCGTGGATTGGCAAAAGCAACAAAAATGGCTAGATGCCGCAAATTTATGGCTTGCCAAACGTAACCTAAGCCTTGAAGATGCGGATTGTCGTTTTGATCTTATCGCCTTTGGAAAAAACGCCAGTGATATCCAATGGATTCCTAATTTTCTCGATTAACCTTTTCCGATTATGTTACAAAAAGTTAAAGATATTTATAGCGAAAGTATTCAGATTCAAATCTCTGCTTCTAGCCTATTATCAGAAAATATTGCCACTGCCACACAAATGGTCATGCAATGTTTGTTAAGTGGTCATAAAGTGATTGCCTGTGGCGTCGCTCGCTCTTACGCGAATGCACAATTCTTAGTGTCAAATTTGCTTAATCGTTACGATTTCGAGCGCCCTAGCCTGCCATCCGTACATCTTAGCCTTGAAAGTGCGGTCGGTTCTTCACTGGTTTTTGATCAACCTATCGATCAGCTTTATCAACATCAATTTAACGCTATCGCGAAGCCCGGTGACTTATTGATCGCCTTTGCCCCGCTTGGAACAGAAAAAGCGGTACTGAATACGATTGCGAATGCCGTCAACAAAGAAATTCAGGTCATTGCCTTAACCGGCGCAAACAATGATGCGATTCAAGGTGTGTTAGCTGAAGCGGATTTAGAAATCTCGATTCCCGCGACGAAAGAAGCACGGATTTTGGAAAATCATTTATTTGTCATTAATGCTCTTTGTGAGCTTGTTGATAGCACGCTTTTCCCAAGAGCTTGACATTAAAGGCTTTTCCAACCAAACTATTTCTAAAATTAATTGACTAACTAGTTAACTCACTCATTTATAAAAAGGAGATTAATAATGAAATTAACCCCATTAAAAAAACTCGCCTTCGTACTTGGTGCATCAATTATGTTACAAGGCTGTGTGGCTGCTGTACTTGGTGGCGCGGCTGCTGGTGCTAAAGTTGCAACGGATCCTCGCACAATGGGTACGCAAGTCGATGATGAAACGTTAGAAATAAAAGTTGAAAATGCATTAGATAAAGATGCACAAATTAAATCAGAAGGTCGTGTACATGCCGTTTCTTATAGTGGTCGTGTATTATTGATTGGTCAAGTGCCGAGTGAAGGCGTGAAAGAAACCGCAACCAGTCTTGCAAAAGGCGTGGACGGTGTGAATGACGTCTATAATGAATTACGTGTGGGCAATAAAATTAACTTTGGTCAAATTACTAAAGACAGCTGGATTACCACACAAATCAAATCAAAACTCTTCGTTGGCGATAATGTAAAAGCAACAGATGTGAAAGTGATCACCGAAAATGGTGAAGTATTCTTACTCGGAAACGTCACTCAATCACAAGGTGACTCAGCGGCAGAAATTGCAAGTAAAGTTTCTGGTGTTCAAAAAGTCGTCAAAGTATTTAAATACTTGAATTAATTAAATTTTCGAACGTTGAAGTGCGGTCAAAAATCATCTCGTTTTTGACCGCACTTTTTTCTTTACAAAAATTTACAAAAAAGATCCCGCCTAAAAAAACATCACTTCAAAGATAAGTTATTTATTTTAAATGACTTATCTTTTGTCAATAATCTAAGTAAAAAATTTACTGCTTGAATTCAATTTTAAAACACTCTATCTTGTGCAGCGTCATTTTCCATAACACTATATCTTGTGTTTTATTCAATTCATTTCTCTAGTAGGTTTATCTCCCATGAACAAAGGATTAATGGTTACGAAGCGCGATGGTACGCTTGAACAAATCAATTTAGACAAAATTCACCGTGTGATTACTTGGGCGGCTGAAGGCTTGGAAAACGTCTCTGTTTCTCAAGTTGAATTGCGTTCTCATATTCAATTTTATGAAGGCATTCGCACGTCTGATATTCACGAAACGATTATTAAAGCAGCTGCAGACCTAATCAGCAAAGATACCCCTGATTATCAATATCTTGCTGCACGCCTTGCCGTTTTCCATTTACGTAAAAAAGCGTATGGCCATTTTGATCCGCCTCGTTTATACGATCATGTGAAAAAATTAGTGCGCATGGGCAAATATGATCCTGCACTTTTAGCCGACTATACTCGTGAAGAATGGGATGAAATGGACGGGTTTATTGATCACTGGCGTGATATGACCTTTTCTTATGCCGCAGTAAAACAATTAGAAGGAAAATACTTAGTTCAAAACCGTGTAACCGGTGAGATTTATGAATCTGCACAATTTCTTTATTTATTAGTTGCAGCGAGCTTATTCTCAAAATATCCACAAGAAACCCGTTTGGATTACATTCGTCGTTTCTACGATGCAACCTCAACCTTTAAGATTTCTTTACCAACGCCTATTATGGCGGGGGTTCGTACGCCTACGCGTCAATTCAGCTCTTGCGTATTGATTGAATGTGGTGACAGCTTAGACTCTATCAATGCTACCTCTGCAGCAATCGTAAAATACGTTTCACAACGTGCAGGTATCGGGGTGAATGCAGGTGCAATTCGTGCGTTAGGTAGCCCTATTCGTGGTGGTGAAGCCTTCCATACTGGCTGTATTCCATTCTATAAACACTTCCAAAGTGCCGTCAAATCTTGTTCACAAGGTGGCGTACGTGGTGGTGCGGCGACAGTTTACTACCCGATTTGGCACTTAGAAGTTGAAAGCTTATTAGTATTGAAAAATAACCGTGGCGTGGAAGATAACCGTGTTCGTCACATGGACTACGGCGTACAGTTAAACAAATTAATGTATCAACGCTTAATTAAAGGCGCAGATATTACTTTATTTAGTCCTTCAGATGTACCTGGACTTTATGAAGCCTTCTTTGCTGATCAAGATAAATTTGAAGAACTTTACGTGAAATACGAACAGGATCCAAATATTCGTAAACGTTCTGTAAAAGCGGTTGAGTTATTCTCTTTATTGATGCAAGAACGTGCATCAACTGGTCGTATTTATATCCAAAACGTGGATCACTGTAATACCCATTCACCGTTTGATCCGCTTGTTGCACCGGTGCGCCAATCTAACTTATGTTTAGAAATTGCATTACCAACTAAACCATTACAACATTTCCATGATGAAAATGGTGAAATTGCCCTTTGTACACTTTCAGCGTTTAACTTGGGTAAATTAGATAATTTAGATGAGCTAGAAAACCTAGCCGATCTTGCGGTACGTGCATTAGATGCATTACTTGATTACCAAGACTACCCTGTTCCTGCGGCGAAACGCTCTTCATTAGGTCGTCGTTCACTTGGTATCGGTGTGATTAACTATGCTTATTACCTCGCGAAAAATGGCGTGCGTTATTCTGATGGCTCAGCGAACGATTTAACTCACCGTACGTTTGAAGCGATTCAATACTATCTATTAAAAGCTTCTATGAACTTAGCAAAAGAATTAGGTGCATGCGAATACTTCAATGAAACCAATTACGCGAAAGGTATTTTGCCAATCGATACCTATAAGAAAGATATTGATAACTTAACGCAAGAACCATTGCATTATGATTGGGAAACGTTACGTCAAGAAATCAAAGAATTCGGTTTACGTAACTCAACCTTAACCGCATTAATGCCGTCAGAAACCTCTTCACAGATTTCTAACGCAACAAATGGTATCGAGCCGCCACGTGGTCATGTAAGTATTAAAGCTTCAAAAGATGGTATCTTAAGACAAGTTGTACCAGATTATGAGAACTTAAGTGACAACTACGAGTTGCTTTGGGATATTCCAAGCAATGATGGTTACTTACACTTAGTGGGCATCATGCAAAAATTCGTGGATCAAGCGATCTCTGCAAATACCAACTACGATCCAAAACGTTTTGAAGACGGTAAAGTGCCGATGAAAGTATTGTTAAAAGATCTTTTAACTGCTTACAAATACGGCTTAAAAACCCTCTACTATCAAAACACCCGTGATGGTGCGGAAGACAGTCAAGAAGATTTAGATGATGGCTGTGCAGGCGGTGCTTGTAAGATTTAATTAATTTTGTGATCCTACTATTACTGTAGGATATGTAAATTAATTAGATCTACTACCTCCAGTAATATGTGGGATAGTTTATTCATCCTTAATCAAAAGGAAAAACTATTATGATGAATAATAATCATCAGAAACCACATTGTGAAAATAACACTTATGTTATTAATAAGTACTATATCCGGGGGAATTCTGTCGTAATAAATAGTGCAGAAAAAGGTAGGGTTATAGAAAAACAAGGTATTTTAAAACACCGTATACTCGCCTTAGTTATTACTATAGCTTCTTCTGTGATTAAGTATTTTTTATAGGATAAACAAAAATGGCATACACCACTTTCTCACAAACCAAAAACGACCAATTAAAAGAGCCTATGTTCTTTGGTCAAAACGTTAACGTTGCGCGTTACGATCAACAAAAATATGAGACGTTTGAAAAGCTCATTGAAAAACAACTTTCCTTCTTCTGGCGTCCGGAAGAAGTGGATGTGTCGCAAGACCGTATCGACTATGCCGCGTTACCTGAGCATGAAAAGCACATTTTCATCAGTAACTTAAAATATCAAACCCTATTAGATTCTATTCAAGGCCGTAGCCCGAACGTCGCATTATTACCGTTAGTGTCTATTCCTGAATTAGAAACTTGGATCGAGACTTGGACCTTCTCAGAAACCATCCACTCTCGTTCTTACACACACATCATTCGTAACATTGTGAACGATCCCTCTATCGTGTTTGATGACATCGTGACGAACGAAGAAATCATCAAACGTGCACGTGACATTTCTTCTTATTACGATGATTTAATCCGTGATAGCCAACTTTACAGCTTGTATGGTGAAGGTACTTACACGGTAGATGGTAAAGAATGTGTGGTGACATTACGCAACTTGAAAAAACAACTTTACCTTTGCTTGATGAGTGTAAACGCACTTGAAGCGATTCGTTTCTATGTATCCTTCGCTTGTTCGTTTGCCTTTGCAGAGCGTCAATTAATGGAAGGTAATGCGAAAATTATTAAATTTATCGCTCGTGATGAAGCCTTACACTTAACCGGTACGCAACACATTTTAAACATTATGGCTGCCGGTCAAGATGATCCTGAAATGGCTGAAATTGCAGAAGAATGTAAACAAGAAGCCTACGATTTATTCTTAGCGGCAGCGGAACAAGAAAAAGAATGGGCGGATTACTTGTTCAAAGATGGGTCAATGATTGGTTTGAACAAAGACATTTTGGTGCAATACGTGGAATATATCACGAATATCCGTATGCAAGCCGTTGGGCTTCCATTACCATTTGGTGCACGTTCAAACCCAATTCCATGGATTAACGCATGGCTTGTTTCTGACAACGTACAAGTGGCACCACAAGAAGTCGAAGTGAGTTCTTACCTTGTTGGTCAAATTGACTCTAAAGTCGATACCAATGATTTCGGTGATTTCGATCTTTAATTAATCATGCGATACAAAGAGCGGTCAATATTTTCATCGTTTAAAACCTTTGAAAAATTGACCGCTCTTTTTGTTTGCATACACGGTAAACCGGATTCAAGAGCCAAAGATAAAATTATCTTATGTGGAAAAGAGGTACCATTCCATCTCTACCACTCCAATTCCGACAACTTTCTGGATAAAAAGGATAACTTAATTAAAAAAGGCTTAACAAAAAACAATGCTATAGGTAGAATAGGAAAATTCTGTTTATTATTAAATAAATCACATTCTAAGTAAAAACTAACGAGGTAAAGGATATGTCAGAGCAAGAAGTAAAAGAATTAGATCTCCATGGCGAAATGCTCGTTCGCCGTGAAAAATTAGCTGCATTACGCGCAAAAGGTAATGCGTTTCCAAACCAATTTCGTCGTGACGCCCTTGCCCAAGATTTACATGATAAGTACGAAGCTGAAGATGGTGAAACATTAAAAGAAAAAGCCATTGAAGTGACCGTTGCCGGTCGTATTATGACTCGTCGAGCAATGGGTAAAGCCACCTTTATTACCTTGCAAGATATGAGTGGCAAAATTCAATTATATGTTGCTCGTGATAATCTTCCTGAAGGCGTTTATGCAGAAGATGTAGGTAGCTGGGATTTAGGCGATATTATTGGGGTGAAAGGTACACTTTTCAAAACAAAAACCAATGAATTAACCGTTAAAACAACTGAAGTACAACTTTTAACCAAAGCACTTCGTCCATTACCAAACAAATTCCATGGTTTAACAGACATGGAAGCGCGTTATCGTCAACGTTACTTAGATTTAATTTCTAATGAAGAATCTCGTCGTACTTTTGTGATTCGTTCAAAAGTGGTGGCAGGTATTCGTGAATTCTTTATTTCTAAAGGTTTCATGGAAGTTGAAACTCCAATGCTACAAGTGATTCCAGGCGGTGCATCTGCTCGTCCATTTATCACTCACCATAATGCATTAGACGTTGATATGTATCTTCGTATTGCGCCAGAACTTTACTTAAAACGTTTAGTGGTTGGTGGTTTTGAGCGTGTATTCGAATTAAACCGTAACTTCCGTAACGAGGGTGTTTCTGTTCGTCACAACCCAGAATTTACCATGCTTGAATACTACCAAGCTTATGCTGATTATCACGATTTAATGGATAACACCGAAGAATTATTGCGTAAACTCGCGATTGATATTCTTGGTACCACCATTGTGAAATACGGTGATTTAGAATTTGACTTCGGTAAACCATTTGAACGTATTACATTACATGATGCAACTATTAAATACGGTGCAGATAAAGGTATCGTAAAAGAAGATCTTTATGATTTCGATCGTGCAAAAGCAACTGCTGAACGCTTAGGTATCGAAGTACAAAAATCTTGGGGCTTAGGTTCTATTGTGAATGCAATCTTTGAAGAAGTAGCTGAACATCACTTAATTCAACCGACCTTCTTAATGGCGCATCCAGCAGAAATTTCACCACTTGCACGTCGTAACGATGAAAATCCTGAAGTGACTGACCGTTTTGAATTATTCATCGGCGGACGTGAAATTGGTAACGGTTTCTCAGAATTAAACGATGCCGAAGACCAAAACGAACGTTTTGATGCACAAGTTGCAGCAAAAGAAGCGGGTGATGATGAAGCGATGTTTAAAGATGATGACTTCGTTGTTGCACTTGAACACGGCTTGCCACCAACAGCAGGTGAAGGTTTAGGTATCGACCGCTTAGCAATGCTTTATGCTAATGCACCATCTATCCGTGATGTGATCCTATTCCCTGCGATGCGTCAAAAATAATTAAGTTGAAATAACATAAAAGGAAGTCTACGGACTTCCTTTTTTATTGTGTAAAAGTGCGGTCATTTTTAACCGCACTTTCATAAAAAAAGAGATAACCGCTTTCACCGTTATCCCTTTTACATTCTAATTGAAATTATTTACCCCAAACTTCTTCCGCGATACTACGGATAAATTCGAGTTTTTTCCATTGTTGTTCTTCTGTCAGAATATTGCCTTCTTCTGTTGAAGCAAAACCACATTGTGGACTTAAGCAAAGTTGATTGATATCCACATATTGTGCCGCTTCTTTAATACGAGCAATAATTTCATCACGGTTTTCTAATTCGCCCGATTTAGAAGTGATTAATCCTAACACTACTTGTTGATTTTTAATAAAGCGTAAAGGTTTAAAATCTCCCGCACGATCACTGTCGTACTCTAAGAAGAAACCATCTACATTACAATGACCAAATAAGGTTTCTGCGATAGGCTCATACCCCCCCGCTGAGAACCAAGTTGAACGGAAGTTACCACGGCAAATATGCATTGTAATTGCTAAATCAGCCGGTTTCGCTGCCACGATTTTGTTTAACATATACACATAATCTTTGGCAATTTGATCTAAATCTAAACCACGTTCAGTATAGGTTTTACGTTTATCTTCCGCACAGAACTCGCCCCAACTGGTATCATCCAACTGTAAGTTACGGCAGCCTAATTTATAGAAGATATTCATCGCATCAATATAAGCATCAGCAATATCATCTAATAGCAACTGATTGTTATCTTTATAACGTTCAATCGGCTGATAATCTGTAGCACGTACTGTACAAATTAAATGAAGCATTGACGGAGAAGGAATCGTTAATTTAACTTCAGTCTCCCCTGCCATTTTTTGCAATGCGCGGTAATGTTCAACGAAAGGATGGTTCTCTGAGAAACCGATCTTATCTACAATTTTTAATGTTTTCGGACGGACATTATCGTGCTTAAATTGCACTGAGAATTTCTCCGCATCCACTTCTTTCACGCCATCTAATGCGGCTAAAAAATCTAAATGCCAAAAAGTACGACGAAATTCACCATCAGTCACCGCATGTAATCCAACATTTTTTTGATGTTCAACCAATTTAGCAATTTCTGCATCTTCAACTTGTGTTAAATCAGCACAAGAAATATCACCACAACTGCATTGATGACGAGCCTGTTTTAAATTCTCTGGACGTAAAAAACTGCCTACAATATCAAAACGATATGGCGCAGAAGTACGAATAGTAGCATTGGGAAAAAGTTTACTCATTTTGCTTTCCTATATTTAATTCATTCTAATGATAGACTGAGTGTAACAAAATTAACGTCTTCATTAAAGATTTAGACGTCTAGATGGATGTGAATTTTATTGTCATTTTATATGAATGGAATTGATATAAAAAGAAAAGTGCGGTCATTTCTAACCGCACTTTAGTTTGAAATAAAAACTAACTTATAAAACTAGACACATAAGAAATTATGGTTTTTCCACTTAATATCGCCATGATAATCACCACAAACCAGCCCGCAAAAGCTAAGCAAATTGGATGTTTATAGCTTCCAACAATGTCACTTCGGTAAGCAGCTAGCAGAATTAATGCGAGTGCAATTGGGAGAATTAAACCATTCAATGTACCCACAAAGACTAATACCGCTGCAGGTTTTCCGACAGTCACCAAAACAACCGTAGAAATCACGATAAAGGCGATAATCCAACGATTACGGTTACGTTCAATAGTTGGACAAAGGCTGGTTAGGAAGGAAACTGAAGTATAAGCCGCACCAATCACTGATGTAATCGAAGCCGCCCAAATCACGACGCCAAATAACACTTGACCGAAATTGCCTGCCACATATTCAAAAGGTGTTTCAGCAGGGTTTTTAGGATTAAGGGGAACGCCTTTTACCACGATGCCCAGTACCGCGAGGAATAGCACAATTCGCATAGTTGAGGCGATCAAAATAGCCGATACAGAACTGCGACTCACTTCTGCCATGGCTTTTTCACCTTGAACACCTGCATCTAATAAACGATGCGCTCCTGCAAAGGTAATATAGCCCCCTACGGTCCCTCCAACTAATGTCACAATAGCAATAGGATCAATTTGTTCTGGAATAAAGGTGCGATATGCCGCCTCAACAACAGGTGGTTCCGTTTTAAACATGACATAAAATGTCAGTGCAATCATGATAAAACCCATTAATTGGGCAAAACGATCCATTAATAATCCCGCTTCTTTACGCAAGAAAATTAAAATGGCAATAATACCACTAATGATCGCCCCTGTTTCTGGTGCAATACCAAACATCGAGTTTAGACCAAGACCTGCCCCCCCCACATTACCAATGTTAAACGCGAGTCCGCCCATCACAATAAGTGATGCAAGGAAATATCCTGCACCAGGGAAAACCGCATTAGAAATATCTTGCGCACGTTTTCCTGATACCACCACAATTCGCCAAATATTAAGTTGAGCACCAATATCTAACAAAATTGATAATAAAATTACAAAGCCAAAACTGGCTAATAAGGTATTTGTAAACGTTGCCGTTTGAGTTAAAAAGCCCGGACCTATTGCTGAAGTCGCCATTAAAAATGCCGCCCCCAGCACCGCATTTCGGCGGTGAGTGATTGATGCCATAAAGCACCTCCCTTGTTAAGTTGATGTTGTGTGTTATGCTTATTCGGCTTATGCCGTTATTGTTATATGATTTTTTTCTAATTCTTCCACAATGCGTGCCGCAAATTGTAGAGAATGTTGATTATCGCCATGTAAACAGATACTTTCTGCTTTTACTGGCACAAGGCTTCCATCAATGGCTTTGACTTGGCCTTCTGTTACCATTTGTAACACTTGTTGAATGGCTTCCTCATCAGACTCCACCATGGCATTCGGTTGCGAACGAGGCACTAAACTCCCATCAGCCATATAATGACGATCCGCAAATACTTCAGAAATGGTTTGTAAACCTTCTTCCTCGGCTATAAGTAGCATTAAGCTGCCCGCTAATCCCATTAATTTTAAATGTGGATCAAATTGATGAACAGTTTGAGCAATCAAACGAGCAAGCTTTTCATCTTTTGCCGCTTGGTTATATAAAGCACCGTGCGGCTTAACATAACTAATTTCCGTGCCTTCCCCATCACAAATCGCTTTTAATGCGCCAAGCTGATAACGCAAATGCGCAATTAATTCCTGTTCAGGTAAATCCATTTGAGTACGCCCAAAGTTTTCCCGATCTGGAAAGCCTGGATGAGCACCAATGCGTACCTGATTTTCTTTCGCAAATCTGACCGCACTTTGCATTTCTTTTGCTCCACCAGCATGTAAACCGCAAGCTATATTGGCAGAAGAAAGTAATTTCAATAATGCCTCATCAAAAGGAAAGCCTTCGGCAATATCGGCATTTAAATCAATTTTTTTCATCGACAATTCTCCTTATTTGATCGAGGTATATCTCATTTTTACGACGTAATTTTGCGGCCTGTTCTAAACTAACTGCCTCGAATTGAATGGTTGAGCCTAAACGTACCTGTGCTAAAGCCCCAAGATCTGCTTCAATCACATTGGCGATTTTGGGATAACCACCCGTAGTTTGTGCATCCGCCATCAAAATAATTGGTTGACCACTTGGTGGAACTTGTACACTACCAAATTGAATCGCGTGAGACAGCATTTCCAGCGGTTGCTTTAATTCTAATTTTTGCCCTTGAAAACGATAGCCCATGCGGTCACTGCTACTTTGCAATGTCCATTTACTTCGCCACCAATAATATTGAGATTTTCGTTTAAATGCCTGATATTCAGAGGACGGTAACGCATGAATCGTATGTTTAAGTGGAATGGGAGCAATCCCAATTTCACTACGCAAAATGGGATCATTTGCCGTTTGCAGTTGATCACCCGCTTGTAGACAACGCCCTTCTATGCCACCTATTTGAGCGCGAAGATCCGTACTACAAGAGTTCAATTCTTGGGGTAAGATAAAACCACCTTGAACACATAAATAGCCATACATACCAATTTTTGCACGTACCATTTTCAGCACTTGCCCCGCTCTCGCCTGATAACGCCAATAGGCAAAAATCGGTTTGTCATCTAAGGTCATTTCATAAAATGCCCCTGTGACACAAAAATTTATATCTTGCTGAAATTGTAATGTAATGCCACCTAAAGGCACTTCGATTGCTGGGGATCCTTCTGCATTCCCTAGTAGAATATTGCCTGCACGTAATGCTAGTTTGTCCATTGCTCCACAATGACTAATGCCAAATCGACGTAAACCAAAACGGCCTAAATCCTGCATTGTGGCACGGGATTGCACATCAATAACATGAATCATAATTCAATGCCCTCCACAACAAATTTCACCGTATCGCCAGCTTGTAATAAAGTGGGTTTTGCTTGATTTTTGTCAAAGAGCGCTTGCTTGGTATGGCCGATTAATTGCCATCCACCTGGAGAGGAAAAGGGATAAATACCGGTTTGAGATCCACCAATACCGACAGAACCAGCAGGAACAACTGTTCTTGGCGTAGCACGACGAGGTGTATGTAAGCATTCGGGTAAACCGCCCAAATACGGAAAGCCAGGTTGGAAACCAATCATATACACGGTATAAATAGGTTCACTGTGCATTTGAACGATCTTTTGGGGAGTCGTGTTATGTAATTTGGCGACCTCAGATAAATCTTGACCTAATTCACCGCCATAAATTAACGGAATTTCGATATGACGACCTTGAAACGTAGAGACTTTCAATTCTGCCCAATATTGTTCCAAACGTTGAATAAGCGGTGCAAAATCCACATAAAAATCCGTGAAGACTGTGAGATTATTCATTCCCACGACAACTTCTACAATATCTTGCTCAGACTGTAGTTGATTGGCAAACGCCCAGAGTTGGCGTTGTTGTTGAAGTGAAGCCGGTGGCGGTAAAGAGCAAACCACCGCCGACTCGCTGATCGGGGTTATATTCATAGGATACCCTTTATTGTGATGTTGTGTTGTTTGTTATTTTTTTGTTACACCTCTCTTTTAAAGGATATTGATAGCTTTTGTCAAGGTTTTGTATCAAAAATAAAATGTGACAAAGATCTCATTCTTCACATTTTGATCTCAATCAAAAGTGCCAAATAACATATAATAAAAGGGTCTATTATTTATTTAACAATTATAAAAAAGGAATAAACATGAAAACATTGAGTGAATTTATTGTTGAACGCCAAGCAGAGTACCCAAATGCAAAAGGGGAACTTAGTGGTATTTTGTCTTCTATTCGTTTATTAGCAAAAATCATTCATCGTGATATCAACAAAGCAGGTTTAACCAATATCCTTGGCCAGTCTGGTGTCGAAAACGTGCAAGGTGAAAGCCAAATGAAATTGGACTTATTCGCCCATAACACCATGAATGCGGCCCTTATGTCGCGTGAAGAGGTAGCGGGTTTTGCTTCAGAGGAAGAAGAAAGCTTTATCGCTTTTGATACTGAACGTGCTCGCAATGCTAAATATATTATTTTGACTGATCCTCTTGATGGTTCATCCAATATTGATGTGAACGTTTCGGTTGGGACAATCTTCTCTATTTACCGTCGTGTATCCCCTATTGGCTCACCTGTTACCTTAGAAGACTTTATGCAACCAGGTAATAAACAAGTGGCTGCGGGTTATATCGTATATGGTTCTTCAACCATGTTAGTCTATACCACTGGTCATGGTGTAAATGGTTTCACTTATGATCCATCTATCGGTACATTCTGTCTTTCTCATGAAAATATGCAAATGCCAAAAGACGGTAAAATTTACTCTATCAACGAAGGACAATATCTTAAATTCCCACAAGGGGTAAAAAAATACATTAAATATTGCCAAGAGGAAGATAAAGCAACTAACCGACCTTATGCGTCACGTTATATTGGTTCATTAGTGGCAGACTTCCACCGTAACTTATTAAAAGGCGGTATCTACATTTATCCAAGTGCAACTAACTATCCAAATGGTAAGCTTCGTTTGCTTTATGAAGGCAATCCAATGGCATTCTTAGCAGAACAAGCGGGGGGTATTGCATCTGATGGTTACAATCGAATTTTAGATATTCAACCAAGTGAACTTCACCAACGTGTACCACTTTTCATCGGTTCCGCAGAAATGGTGAAAAAAGCCGAAGAAATGATGAGAGAATTTAAAGAAGATTAAATTCCTAAAGTGCGGTCAATTTTAACCGCACTTTTTTAGCGAACAAAAAAGCGAACTTTATATGTTCGCCTTTTTCATTTTTTGTATTAATCTCGTTTTCTTGCAAGTAGCCACCAAATAATCGCCATAAACAAGAGGCTTGGCATTAGTGCACCTAAAAAAGCTGGCGCATTAAATACCACACTCATTTGTCCAAAAATTTCATTGACGACATAGAATAAGAAACCAAAGCAAATCCCCGTTACGATTCTCGCCCCTGCAGTGACACTACGTAATGAACCGAAGATGAAAGATAACGCAAGCATCATCATCACACCTACAGAAAGGGGCTGTAAAATTTTACGCCAATAGGTTAATTCAAAACGGCGAGAATCTTGTCCTGTTTGTTTTAAGAACGCAATATATTCATACAAACCGGAAATGGATAATGATGTTGGACGTAATGAAACTGCGCCTAATTTATCTGGCGTTAAGCTTGTTGCCCAATCTTCTGTTAAACGGTTTGTTGTGGTAATTTGTTCTTTTGATACCGCTGAATTATTCACTTGACGCAACTGCCATTGATTATTTTCAGCAGAATATTGTGCTTGATTTGCATGCTTCAAATGAGTGAGATTACGCTGTTCATCAAAGGTATAAATATAAATATCTTCTAATTGTGCATCATCGGTAATACGACGAACATACACGAAATTATTACCATCTTTTGCCCATACACCATTTTTTACCGAAAGCATTGAACCACCAGAAAGTGCACGAGTACGCATATCACGGGCAAACTGTTCAGTTTGTGGAATCCCCCACTCACCAATAATCATGGTAAAAAGCACCAGTGGAAGTGCCGTTTTCATGACAGCTAATCCAATTTTAAAACGAGAAAAACCTGCGGATTGCATGACCACTAATTCACTACGACTGGCTAAATTACCTAAAGCAATTAAGGCACCTAACAAGGCCGCCATTGGGAAAAAGGTTTCCACATCTTTAGGAATGGTTAATCCTGTATAAGCCACCGCTTGCCAAATATCATAAGAACCTTTACCTACGCTACGAAATTGTTCTACAAATTTGATAATTGCCGAAAGGCCAACCAACGTAAATAACGTGGCAAAAATTGCCCCTAAGATGCTTTTACCGATATAACGATCAAGAGTATTCATCAACATTGTTATTACCCTTTTCTGAATACACGACGGAATTTATGCATAGCAGTGCTATCCCAACTATTCAGTACAATTCCTAAAATTAAAAAGGCGATATTTACCAGCGGCATTAATAAACCTGCATCAAGCTTACCTGCGCCACCCGCAGATTTAAATGAGCTTTGTAACAAGAAGTAAATTAAATAAAGCAATAATGCTGGTAAGATTTTCGCAAAACGGCCTTGGCGAGGATTTACTTTACTCATTGGTACGGCGATGAGCGCCATTAAAGGAACCGCTAAAATTAAGGTAATGCGCCAATGCAACTCTGCTTTTGCGGCTGCACTTTTATCTTTTAATAATTGCTCAAAAGATAACTCAGCAGCTTCATCACTTGCCGAGTTTGTCTCTTGATGGCCTAAATACGCTTGGTAATCATCAAAATGTGTAATACGGAAATCAGGAAGCACGGATGTGCCTTCTACACGCAAGGTATTCTGTAAATTCAAGACTTGGTCGCCATTTGGTAACGCTTTTAACTCACCTTTTTCAGCGGTAACCACTGACGGTTTCGTTTGACCTTTGACTTTCATTTGGAAAAGATAAACATCACTGATTTGATTACCGTTAATCTTATCAATGAATAAGACGAAATTATTGTTGCTTGTGGACATGAATTGACCAGAAGCCAATGCCCCCATTGTTGGGTTTGCTTTAGCATCTTCGACAATCGCCGCTTGTTTTTGAATCGCCCATGGGGAAAGCCACAATGCGTTGTAAGCAGCCAAGCCAGCTGTGAACAAAGAAAGAATTAACGCCACACGAACAAGGATACGTTGTCCCACACCACAAGCCCGCATTACCGTAATCTCACTTTCTGCGTAGAGTCGACCGAAAGTCAGCAAAATGGCGATAAACAAACATAATGGCAACATTAATTGCGCCATGGTTGGCATCCCTAATCCGAGTAAAGAGAAGACAAGATCGGCTGGCACTTTACCATTTGCCGCTGAACCAAGTACGCGAACAAGTTGTTGACTGAAGAAAATTAAAAGCAAAATAAACAAAATCGCAATCTGGCTTTTAAAGACTTCTTTTGTTAAATATCGGGTTAATATCATTCTTTTTTCTAACTAAAAAACACGGGAAACTGGCTAATTTAGATGGCGTATGATACCTTATTTTCACTGATTTAAATAGCAAATTAGCAACATAAGGAAATAACATGAAATATCAAGCAAACTCAACCGCACTTTCTCAATCAACCGATTGCCTTATCATCGGCATTTATGAGAACAACGAATTTACAAAAAGTTTCAATGAAATCGACCAAATCACAAAAGGCTACCTCAGTCAGTTAGCCCAAAGCCGAGATCTTTCAGGTAAAATTGGCCAAGCGACTCTGCTTCATTCGTTACCAAATCTTGTCGCTAAACGCGTATTAGTAGCAGGTTGCGGCAAAAAAGGTGAAACGACTGAACGCCAATTTAAACAAATCATTCAACGTGTTACCCAAACATTAAAAGAATTAACTATTCAACAAGCAGTAAATAATTTAACGGATGTGGAAATTAAAGATCGCGATCTCTTTTGGAATGTGCGTTTTACCGTTGAAACCATCGAACATAGCCTTTATCAATTTGATGAATTTAAAAGTAAAAAAGCGGATACTATCTCGCTTCAAGAAATCATTTTTAATACCGATGATTCACAAGCTCAGCAAGCCATTGCAGAAGCGCAAGCCATTGCAAATGGTGTAAAAGCTGCGCGTAATATCGCGAATATGCCACCTAATATTTGTACACCGGCTTATTTAGCAGAACAAGCTAAAAAATTAGCTGAAACATCAACCGCACTTTCCCTCGATGTGATTGATGAAGAAGACATGACAAAACTTGGCATGAATGCGTATTTAGCCGTATCTCGCGGTTCACAAAACCCAGCTTATATGTCTATTTTACATTTCAACAATGCGCCTGATAAAAACGCGAAACCAATCGTGTTAGTAGGTAAAGGCTTAACCTTTGATGCGGGCGGTATTTCTTTAAAACCTGCCGCTGATATGGATGAAATGAAATACGATATGTGCGGTGCGGCTTCTGTATTCGGTACGATGAAAGCCATTGCTGAATTAAATCTGCCATTAAATGTCATTGGTGTATTAGCGGGTTGTGAAAACTTGCCTGATGGCAATGCTTATCGCCCAGGTGATATTCTCACCACAATGAACGGTTTAACCGTAGAAGTATTAAATACCGATGCAGAAGGACGTTTAGTACTTTGTGATGCGCTCACCTATGTAGAACGTTTTGAACCGCAATATGTGATTGATGTCGCAACCCTAACAGGTGCTTGCGTGGTGGCGTTAGGCCAACATAACAGCGGCTTAGTTTCAACTGATGATGCCTTGGCTGAACAGTTATTACAAGCCGCACAGCAAACTACTGATAAAGCTTGGCGTTTGCCGTTAAGTGAAGAATATCAAGAGCAATTAAAGTCACCATTTGCTGATTTAGCTAATATTGGCGGTCGTTGGGGCGGTGCAATTACTGCGGGCGCATTCCTCTCTAACTTTACGAAAAAATATACTTGGGCGCATTTAGATATTGCGGGGACAGCTTGGCTTCAAGGTGCCAATAAAGGTGCAACAGGTCGTCCTGTATCTTTATTAACGCAATTCTTAATTAACCAAACTAAATAATTAATGCCTAGGGCTAACATTACGTTAGCCCTAAATTTTTCTAAAAATCTGACCGCTCTTTATTCCAATTCGAACTCCATCAGTAATGGATTATGATCTGACGAAGTAACCACTTCTGATGTCGCGCTTACCACTTTTACGTCTCGCGTAAAAATATAATCCAGTGGATACCCTAAAAATCTAACCCGCTCATCTTGAGTGAGCGCCACAGAATCTAAGCCATATTTTTGTATCAAATTATTGACTAAATTCAGACGACGTTCATTCCACGCATTAAAATCACCAGACATGATGATAGGACCTTGATGATTTTCAACAAAGGAAAATAGTTGCTCTAACTGGGTTTGATAAGTGGAAATACCCCATTCAAAATTAATTAAATGCACATTAATAAGTAGCAAACTATTGCCTTTTTCTAATGGAAAACTCATCACACTTGCCACTTTGGGAATTTGTATTAATGGTTCAGCTACGCCACCACCGCAATACCATTCTGGTTGTGTTTGAGTAAATGTCTTAACACCCGATAAGAGATCTTTAAAGGAAAAAGAAGACACAAAAAGTGCGGTCGAAAATGTACTTAAATTTTGATGCTGCGTCGCCTCTTGTAATAACACAAAATCCGCTTGTTTAGAGAGGCGCGCTAAATCCTCTTGCCATCCTGTATCTTGCCCCTTATGCACATTCCAAGTTATCAAATGAAAACGAGAAGCGGCTAATTGAGGCACTAAATTATCAGCCTTGTCACATTGCATATTTAACTTGTTTTCAAAAGGAATATAACTTGTTTTTTGTGACGTATTTAATTGAATTAATGTACGATCAAAAATTGTTAAATTCGTAAAAAAATATCCAGCACCTAAAATGGCTAATACTAAGCTAATCTTTAAAAATCGGTTAATTTGCTTCATCCTCTCCCCTTCTCAGCTATCTTCTACGCACGAATGATAACAGCTCATCAAAGCAATGCAACTTCCACCTAAATACTCATCGACATCTACCTACAACATGGTAAGTTTAAATTTTCTCTTTGATTTAAATCATACTTTGTTAAAAAAACCTTTGCATTTTTCTCTTGTTATCTTAGTATTTTACTCAACTTCTAACTCTACCATTAATAAGGAGATTCATTATGTCTTTTGGAGATAAAAAATTAAGTGAAATCGCTGTCAGCGTACCCGGCTCAACTTCCCTACTTCGTAAATACGATTTGGATTTCTGCTGCGGAGGTTCTGACACGCTTGCAAACGCAGCGGCAGAAAAAGGATTAAATTTAGCCGAAATTGAAACCCGTTTAACCGAGCTTCAAAACAGCAAAGCAGAAAACCCTGAAGAATATTGGGTTAATGCAACTTATCCTGAAATTATCGATCATATTTTAGTTCGCTACCATCAACGTCACCGTGAACAACTTCAAGAATTAATCGTCTTAGCGGATCGTGTAGAAAGTGTTCATGGCGATCGTGAAGATTGTCCAATGGGCGTTGCGGCTGAATTACGCAATGTCTATGAAGATTTAAGCAATCATATGATGAAAGAAGAGCATGTACTTTTCCCGATGATCAAAGCTGGCAACTATATGATGGCACAAATGCCAATTCGTATGATGGAAATGGAACACACCGAACACGGCGAACATTTGGAAGTATTGAAATCATTAACAAACAATATGACACCTCCAGCAGATGCTTGCAATACATGGCGTGCGCTTTATAGTGGCATCCAAGAGTTTGCTGATGATTTAATGATGCATATTCACCGTGAAAATAATATTTTATTCCCACGTGTTATTGCTGAAAATCACTAAATTCAAATCATATAAAAAAGGGCGAAATCATTCGCCCTTTAAAATTAGCCTAAAACTGACCGCACTTTATTTCTCTTCACTGCCTTTATATAAACGATTTTTATACAAATAGCTGCCAAGTAAAGCATGTGCCAAGGCTTCTTTTTTCATTTCTTCCGGCACTTCTTTTTCAGTTAATGTGTCTTTTTCCTTATCATAGACATAGCCTTTTGCTTTGCTATTTGGTGTTTGGATAACGACATCATGATTGCCTTTCATTAACGCTTGGGTTTGATCAAACTGCATAAAGGCACGATTTGGATTAACGTCTTGCGTTAAATCAAAACCAATCATCGGATAATTACCGCTTACGCCCGCAATAGAAAGCAAGGTTGTTGGCATATCAATTTGACTCACTAAACGACTGTCTCGGCGAGGCTCAACATGATCACCTAAAATTAACGCTGGAATATGGAAATGCTTAATTGGTACTAAGCTTGCGCCCGCCGCACGGGAATCATGGTCTGCAATCACCAAGAATACAGTATCCTTCCAATAATTAGATTGTTTCGCTAATTTGAAGAAATAACCAATGGCATAATCCGCATATTTTGCACTGTTATTACGGGTTGCTTTCGGTTGTTCGTAAAGCTCAATTTTGCCATCAGGAAATTCAAAAGGATCGTGATTGCTTGAACTGAACACTAAGCTAAAGAATGGTTTTCCTTCATTCTGTAATTGGGTAAAGGTTTCGTTCGCTTTATCGAATAAATCCTCATCACTCACGCCCCAAGTTGCGGTAAATTTCGGATTTTGATAATCCTTTTGATCGATAATAGTTTGGAAGCCGTTGCCATAGAAGAAGCTTGCCATGTTATCAAAGTGTTTTTCACCACCATAAATGAAGGAAGTGTTATAACCTTGTTTAGCAAGTAAATCTGCAATGGTAAAGAAACCACTTTGACTGTTATTTAATTTCACCACTGCACGTGCTGGAGTGGGTGTGAAACCTGCAGTTGTAGCTTCAATGCCTCGCACAGAACGCGTTCCCGTAGCATAAAGATTTTCAAATAACCAGCCTTCTTTGGCTAATTTATCAAATTCCGGTGAAAGTGGTTTTCCGCCTAACGTACCAACAAATTGCGCGCCAAAACTTTCTTCCAAAATAATGACGATATTTTTCGGTTTACCTTGGTAAGTGGCTTGGTTTTTCGTTAATGTTGGAATCTTCTCTGAAATATAATCACTTTCAGGACGGCCACGGCTTGCTTTGACAATACGCAACATTTCATCGGTATCCATTTTGCCATAGGCTTCAGAAGAAGCCCCTTCGTCTTTAAATTGTTGTGCAGCATAAAGAACGGAGTAACCTGAATTCAACACAAGCGAATTGACTAAACCATCGGAAGAGAAAGCCACCATCGCAGGGTTAACACCACGGTGCTGAAAACTAGAACGCGCCCCTAAAAAGGCAACTGCAACAACAAGCAATGCGACAACAGGACGTAATTTCCAGCTCATTGGGCGTAAGTTTTTCACCGCATAACCCGAGAGTTTCCAATAACAGAAGAAAGCCGTAACGGTAAAAATAAGGCTAAAAATGACCGCAGTTAAATGGCCTTCCATCAACATTGAAAAGACTTCTTTCGGATAAATTAGATATTCGATAAAAAGACGGTTTGGACGGAAATCATAGGTTTCGATAAATGCCGGTGTAGCCAATTCCATAAACAGAATAAACACACTACCTAGGGTGAGCCAAATGCGTAAAATCATTTTCCAAATACGGCTATGATGAAATAACACCGTAAATAATGCTGGCACACCAAATAGATAACACAAAGCCACGATGTCCATACGCAAGCCTTGTAAGAATAATTGTCCCCAGCCCGCTACCGCAGAGACACGGTCTGCCTGCCAAATCGCAAGCCCAAGACGAGACAAGGTGAAAATGATCAGATTAATGATGACGAAGAGAAAAATTGGATATAAAGGAGAACGTATTTGTTTCATTTTGACACTCATAAGTCCTAAGGGAATCGCTACCCTTTGATTAATTTAAAGCACGTGAATGTGCCATTCCTTCCATAGACAGATAAAAAAACACAAAGTGCGGTTAAAAATATCATCATTTTTGACCGCACTTTGGAAGAGAAAGATTAAGCTGCAACTAATGCTTTCAATTGTTTTTCATAAGCTGCCCAATCGGTAATTGGACGTGTTGCTACACCTGTTTCCATCGCTTTTTTCGCTACCGCAGAAGAGACAGTAAACAATAAGCGTGGATCAAATGGTGTTGGAATCACATAATCAGGTCCAAAAGATAACGCACCATAATTAGCAATAATTTCTAATGGAACCGGTTCTTTCGCAAGACTTGCAATTGCATGAGAAGCCGCTAATTTCATTTCCTCATTAATCGCGGTTGCGCCTACGTCTAAAGCACCACGGAATAAGAATGGGAAACAAAGCACATTATTTACTTGGTTTGGATAGTCGGAACGACCAGTACAAACAATCGCATCTGGACGCACTGCTTTCGCTTCATCTGGGTTAATTTCGGGTACAGGGTTAGCTAATGCAAGAATCAATGGATTCTCCGCCATGGTTTTCACCATTTCAGGTTTTAATGCACCGGCTTTAGAGCAACCTAAGAACACATCGGCTCCCTTAACGGCATCCGCTAATGTGCGCCAACCATTATCTTCAATGGCGTAGAATTGTTTGGTTTCATCCATGTTATCGCCACGGCCTTTGAAAATCACACCTTTAGAGTCACACATAGTGATATTTTCTTTTTTAAAACCCAATGCACGAAGCAAGTTAGTACAAGCAATAGCAGAAGCACCAGCCCCATTAACCACTAAGCGAACATCAGCAATATTTTTACCAATAATTTCTAAACCATTTAATGCCGCTGCACCGACGATAATGGCAGTACCATGTTGGTCATCATGGAATACCGGAATTCCCATTCGTTCACGCAATGCTTTTTCAATGTGGAAACATTCTGGTGCTTTGATATCTTCAAGGTTAATGCCACCAAAAGTAGGTTCTAATGAAGCAATAATATCGATTAATTTATCTGGATCATGTTCATTGATTTCAATATCGAATACATTGATGCCCGCAAATTTTTTGAACAATACACCTTTCCCTTCCATAACAGGTTTTGAGGCAAGTGCACCAATATTTCCTAAACCCAATACTGCAGTACCATTTGAAATTACAGCAACTAAGTTAGCACGAGCAGTATAACGGCTTGCCGCTGACGGATCTTTTTCAATTTCGAGACAAGGCTCTGCAACACCTGGAGAATAAGCAAGGGCTAAATCATGTTGAGTTTCTAGCGATTTGGTTGGGGTAACGGCAATTTTTCCTGGAATTGGAAACTCATGAAAATCTAATGCGGCTTGGCGTAATTGTTCGCTCATATAAAATACTCCATTTTCACTTAGGTTAAATAAAATTTGCGCCATTATACTCTCTTTTTAAGAGAATTTTGTGACATACCGCAAAAATTTTACAAATTTATTACAAAATATGAGTGAAATCGACCGCACTTTTTGTCTTTTCTTCACATTTAGAGCCAAAAACGTTACTATGTCGCAAAAAAACATGCAGGATGTAAATAATGAGTTTGTTTTCTAAATTTAGAAGTGCCATCAATAAATTACAACGGAAAGCGATTAACAAAACCTTCCAAAAACGGTTAACCAACCAAGGCATGTCAGTGATTTCTGCTAACTGTGTCGGTGCATTTATTTTGCACGACCTCAATCAGCCTTTTAATTCTCCGTTTGTTAACCTTTATTTAGATCCAAGCGATTTTGTTCGCTATCTACAGAACATCGCATTCTATCAAGCACAACGGCTTCAATTTATACAAACAGAAAAACCATATCCCGTTGGTCTATTAGGTGATCTTAAAGTACACTTTATGCACTACCACTCTGAACAAGAAGCTCAGGAAAAATGGGAAGCTCGCTCACAGCGTTTAAACCTCGATAACTTGTTTATTATGATGACCGATAAAGATGGTGGAAAAGGTGCAAAATATGAAGACTTGCAAGCCTTCGATAACTTGCCTTATCCAAACAAAGTCGTCTTTACCCACAAGCCATATCCTGAATTAAAATCCGCTTTCTACATTAAAGGCTTTGAAAACGAAGGCGAAGTGGGCGATTTATTTACTTTTTCCGGCTGGAATGGCGAAAAATATTATGATCAGTTTGATTACGTCAGCTGGTTCAATCAAGAATAAGAGTTTACGATGCGACTAGATAAATTTATTGCCGAGAATACAGGTTTAACCCGTTCACAAGCTACCAAGGCCATTCGCCAAAGTGCGGTCAAAATTAATGGTGAAATAGTGAAAAATGGTGCGACTAAAGTTACCCAAGAAGATGAAATTTATTTTGAAGATGAATTGTTACCTTGGGTAGAAGAAGGGCAATATTTTATGTTACATAAGCCACAGGGCTACGTTTGCTCGCACGATGACGGTGACTACCCAACCATTTATCAATTCTTTGAACCGCCGCTTTCTGGCAAATTACACAGCGCTGGACGATTAGATGTGGATACCACTGGGCTCGTGCTATTAACAGATGATGGTCAATGGTCACATCGTATTACCTCACCAAAGCATCAATGTGAGAAAACCTATTTAGTCACTTTAGCCGATCCGGTTGAAAACCATTATGCTTCAGCCTGTGAAGAAGGCATTTTGTTACGTGGTGAAAAAGAACCCACTAAGCCAGCGAAATTAGAAGTATTAGATGATTACAACGTTAATTTGACTATCTCTGAAGGGCGCTATCATCAGGTGAAACGAATGTTTGCTGCACTTGGTAATAAAGTCGTTGCGCTACACCGTTGGAGAATAGGTAACGTTGAATTAGATGAAAGCTTAGAAGAAGGCGAATTTCGTCCACTCACTCAGGAAGAAATCGACAATTTAGTGAAATAATATGAGCCAAAATATTAAACCTACCTTTATTTTTATCGCCACGCTCGGCATCCTCTCGATGCTACCGCCTTTGGGCGTGGATATGTATATTCCGTCCTTTTTAAATATTGCTGAAGACCTAAATATCAACTCCGAGCAAGTTCAGCACACGCTGACATTCTTTGCTTACGGCATGGCTGCAGGACAATTATTCTGGGGGCCCTTTGGCGATAGTTTTGGTCGTAAACCAATTATTCTGTTAGGTGTCATTATTGGTGCTATCACCGCTATTATTTTAACCGGTATCCATTCTATTGGTAGTTTCACTGCTCTGCGTTTCATTCAAGGTTTCTTTGGTGCAGCACCCGTTGTGCTTTCTGGGGCGTTATTACGGGATTTATTTAGCAAGGATCAACTCTCTCGAGTCATGTCCACCATCACGCTTGTCTTTATGATCGCGCCGCTTGTTGCACCTGTGATTGGCGGATATATTGTGAAGTATTTCCACTGGCACATGATTTTTTATGTGATTGGTACGATGGGATTTCTTGCAGCATTACTCGTCTTTTTCATTATTCCTGAAACCCATAAGCAAGAAAATCGTATTCCACTTCGCCTAAATATCATTGCTCGTAACTTTATGATGCTTTCAAAACAAAAAGAAGTGTTAGGTTATATGGCGGCCGCCTCTTTTGGATTTGGCGGTTTATTTGCTTTCGTCACAGCAGGCTCTATTGTCTATATCGGTATTTATGGCATCCCTGTCGATGAATTCGGTTATTTCTTTATGATCAATATTGCCATCATGACAACGGCTTCTTACCTCAATGGGAAATTTGTATTGAAATTAGGTGCTGAAACCATGTTACGAATTGGTATTGCAGTACAATTCATATCCGGAATTTGGTTATTTTTAACCGCGCTTTTTGATTTCGGTTTTTGGCCAATGGCAATTGGTGTGGCCTTTTTTGTTGGACAAAATCCATTAATCTCCTCCAATGCCACAGCCTCTATTCTAGAGAAATTCCCAACGATGGCGGGTACCGCAAATTCATTAATGGGAAGTGTACGTTTTGGTGTCGGTGCGGTGATGGGCTCCTTGGTAGCGAGCTTTAAAATGGAAACCGCTGCACCAATGCTCTATACAATGACAGCTTGCGTGGTCATTTCAGCCCTCTCTTATTACTTCCTGACTTATCGAAATGAACGATAAAGTGCGGTCAATTTTCGAGTCAATTTAAAACAATAAAGGCGGGAACTCCCGCCTTTTTTATGCCCATCAACATTTATTTCCAAATTCGATGTTCTAATACTCGTTTTTTAATTTCAGGATAGAGGTCAATTTTAAATTCAGGCTCTTTTCCTGCTTTTAATTGATGCTGATAGTCTTTCATTAACTTCCACACAATTGGGGAAAGTAAAACAATCGCGACTAAGTTAATAATTGCCATCACAGCCATCACGGTATCCGCAAAATTCCACACAACATTACCTGATTTTACCGAGCCGAAATAAACGAAGAATAATACCGATAAACGGAATATCCATACAAACCACGGTTTATTTTTAATAAAGCGAATGTTACTTTCTGCGTAAGCATAGTTACCGATAATAGAGGAATAAGCGAAAAGCAATAAAATAAAAGCTAAGAAGTGTACGCCAAACTCCCCAACATGATAACGCAATGCGTTTTGTGTTAAGGAAATACTTTTCAGTGTTTCACTGCCATAGTTATCAGAAAGCAGAATAATTACTGCCGTACAAGTACAAACGATCATGGTATCCACAAACACACCAAGCATTTGCACTAAGCCTTGGCTAACTGGATGTTTTACATGAGCAGCTGCTGCGGCATTTGGGGCAGAGCCCATCCCCGCTTCATTAGAGAATAATCCACGTTTAATCCCCATCATCATGGCTTTGGAGACTAAAGCACCAAACATACCACCTGCGGCTGATTGGAAAGTAAAAGCACTTTTATAAATATTGGCGATTACCGTCGGAATCATATCAATATGCATACCTAAGATAATTACCGCCATGATTAAATAAAAGAGTGCCATCATCGGTACTACGCTACTAGAAATAGTCGCAATACGTTTCACACCACCGAAAATAATTGTAGCAGTTAATACCACTAAAACCAGACCTACATATTCACCTTGCCAATCCCAAGCATTTTTAGTTGCTTCCACAATTGAGTTTGCTTGAACTGAATTAAATGCAAAACCAAAGGTGAAAATCAATGATAGGGCAAACGCTACTGCTAGCCAACGAGATTTTAAACCTTGTGTAATATAGTAAGCGGGGCCACCACGGAAAGAACCATCTTTATCTTGAATTTTGAATACCTGTGCTAAAGTCGATTCTGCAAAAGCACTCGACATCCCAATAAATGCCGTTAGCCACATCCAGAATACTGCCCCTTCGCCACCAAGTGCAATGGCTGTTGCCACACCACTGATATTACCTACGCCAACTCGACTGGCGAGCCCGGTTGCAAACGCTTGGAATGGCGTTAAAGAATTTCCCTCTGCTGCACGTCCAAACCACATTTCACGTATACTTGTAGGGAAAAGACGTAACTGCACTACCCCTGTAGTAATGGTAAAAAATAGACCTACACCTAATAAAATAACAATGGTGATATTCCATAATGGTTCATCAAAATTTTCGATAACCCATGTCAATCCCTGTTCAATCCAGTTCCCAAATTCTGTCAGCATAAAAACCTCACTTAAAAAATCCATATTCTGATTGTAAATAGACAAAAGAAAAAATCCAGTTTTCTTAAAGAAAAACTGGATTCTCATCCTATAATATAAAATTTATTCAAATTTTCACTGTATTTTTAGATTAAATCTATTCACAGTTTAAAAATAATGCGGCAGCACCACGAACACCACCGGAATCACCATGTTTTGCTTTTTTGATTGGAGGCACTTTTGCACTACGCATTAAATGAGCAGGTAATGCTTTTGGTAAGGCTTCATAAAGATAATCAAAATTCGATAAACCACCACCGAGCACAATCATATGCGGATCAAATGCCGTGATAATATTGCCAATAGAAATCGCCGCTAATTCAACAAAAATACGAACAAAATCAACCGCACTTTCCTCTTTCGCATAAAAGCGATCGATAATCTCTTTGGCTGATAACTCTTCCCCTTTTAAATCACGGTACAACATTTCAAAGCCGCGACCGGAAATATACGTATCTAAACAGGCCTGATTGCCACAACCACATTGGTAAATTGGCGCTTTATCCCAGCCTAATAGCTTTAAGGCATGATAATTTAATTGAAGGTGGCCTAACTCCCCAGCCATCCCGACTTGTCCTGAGTGAATTTTGCCATTAATTACAAAACCACCACCGAAGCCCGTCCCCAAAATAAGCCCTAATACAGAAGGATATTGGGTATTTTCTTCATCACAGGCTTCAGAGAGAGCAAAACAATTTGCATCATTTTCTGCCCGCACTTCACGATCTAAAACGCGTTCAAGATCGGCTAAAATGGGCTTATTATCTGCAACACGAATATTCGTCACTTCAGCAAGCCCAGTTGTTAAATTAACAAATCCAGGCAAACCTAAACCTACTTTGCCTTTTTCACTAAAGTGGGCATCAGCACGTTCTACTAGCGTTTTGATCGCCTGTAACCAATCTTGATAATCTGTTTGTGGCGTTGGCACGCGCTCGGTATAAAGTTTTTCTAATTTTTCATTAAAAGCAGCCAATTCAATCTTTGTGCCACCGATATCAATACCGTAATACATATTGTCTCCTCAAAGAGCGGTCAAAATTGTTGGAATGTCTGGACTGTATTTTCCTTGAAATCAAAATGAAAATCCATGATAAAAATCATATTTTCTACAAGCAATAAAAAGACCGGCTTTATCACTCAAACCAGTCTTTGATGCTATTTATTGTTAAACAAGCCTTTCTTCTGCAAGAAACCAAAAATAATCAAATGAACAATCCACGCCGAAATTATCGCCACAAATAAATCGATTGGATAATGCATTCCAAGGCGTACGCGGCTAATCAACATTAATACGCCCCAAATGGTCATCGCACCAATAAGCAATTCTGCTTTAAAAGAACGCTTCCCTAATAATTGGCTAAATCCAACGGCTAACATAAGCCAAGTAGCGGCAAAAATAGAATGACCAGATGGGAAAGAATAACCGGTTTCATCTTCATAATGGGCTTTTAGCCATGCTGGCGTATCGGCTTGGGTCGAATAAAATTTATCCACTAATTTCGCACGTTCTGAACGATCTTGATGATAAAAGGCATCCGTAGTACTTTCTGTTTTTTCCGCTAAATAGACGGTAAAAGGACGTGGCTCGGCAAAAACCGTTTTTAAACCTGTTTTAATTACTTGTGTGGATAATACCGACAGCCCCATTACAATCACGCCCATAATCCATTGTTTACGATTTTCAAAAAGAAAACGGAAAAGTAAAGCAAATACACCACAGGTAATTAAAGCGTAAGGCACACTACCGGTTTCGGTTAAAAGATAAAGCCAATAATCCCATTCCATTAATTGGTTGTTTCCATGCCAATGATAAGCAAAACCCCAAACAAAAAATGGTACAAGACAAAGGAATAACGTATATAATGACAGCCTTTTAAACATTGTTGCCTCTTGATAATAAAAATAAAGTGCATATTTTAGCAGAATAAAGTTGAAAAAAGGATAAGTTATGTCAAAAATCCAATTGGTTGCCCAAGCCAATTTGCCTACCGAATATGGCATATTTAAAATGGTCGGATTTGAATTTCCCGATACCAAAAAAGAACATGTCGCGTTAGTGATGGGTGATATTTCAAACCCAGATGAGCCAGTGCTCGCCCGCATTCATTCTGAATGCTTAACGGGTGATGCATTACACAGTTTAAAATGCGATTGTGGTTTCCAGCTTGCCGCCGCATTACGTCAAATTAGCGAAGCGGGTCGAGGTGTGTTGATCTATCATCGTGAAGAAGGCCGTGGCATCGGTCTAATTAATAAAATTCGTGCTTATTCATTACAAGATCAAGGCATGGATACTATTGAAGCCAACCTTGCATTAGGTTTTAAAGCCGATGAACGTAACTTTAATGTGTGTGCCGATATGTTTGAATTATTAGGTGTGAAGCAAGTTCGCTTGATGACAAACAACCCGCAAAAAGTAGAAACGATGAAAAAAGCGGGCATTAATATTGTAGAACGCGTGCCATTAAATGTGGGTGAAAATCGTTACAATACGAAATATCTTGATACCAAAGCAAAAAAAATGGGTCATTATATTGTGCATAATAATGAAGAGCATTTAATGACTTGCCCACATTGCCAAGAAGAAGTAATTTAAATAAAAAAGCCATACAACTGTATGGCTTTTCTTTTATCAAAACAATTATTGATTAACGCCCCAATGACGAGTGTCTTTATCAAATTTCATGCCTGAATGGGAGCCTTCTGAACCATTAAAATAAACGTCTTTATTTGCGCAAGCTGAAATTACTAATGCACCGATAACAATAAGAATTAATTTTTTCATTGTGTTTACCTTTTTTAAAACTAAGTTGCCAAAATTGTATCACAATTCTCTCCGTATTTTCCTGCTTAAATTAGTCCTTTTCTTGCAAAATTTATCTTTGACTTCTACAATACCGCCTCATTTTTAACTTGTAGTTCGCAAACCTCCTACATAAAAAAACTAGGTATTCTATGAATATTTCAAATCCTAATCACAATCGTAAAGCCCTTGTGATCTTCTCAGGTGGACAAGATTCCACAACCTGTTTAATTCAAGCCATTGCCGAATATGGCGTGGAAAATGTCGAAACCGTCACCTTTCAATACGGCCAACGACATGCCATTGAATTAGAAAAAGCCCGTTGGATCGCCAAAGATGTCGGCGTAAAACAAACGTTGATTGATACGTCCGTTATTAAATCCATCACGCACAATGCTTTAATGGATGCAAACGCTAACATTGAGCAAAAAGACGGGGAATTACCGAATACCTTTGTGGACGGTCGAAATGCACTCTTCTTATTGTATGCGGCGATTTATGCAAAAGGCCAAGGTATTAATGACATCATTACAGGAGTATGTGAAACGGATTTCAGCGGCTATCCGGATTGTCGCGATGTGTTTATCAAATCCATGAATGTCACCCTTAATTTAGCCATGGATTATCCGTTCAATTTAAAAACACCGTTAATGTATCTTACCAAAGCACAAACTTGGGCATTAGCCGATGAATTAGGTGCGTTAGATTATATTCGTCAGCACACTCACACTTGCTACGAAGGTGTTGAAGGCGATTGCGGGGAATGCCCGAGTTGCAAATTGAGAGATAAAGGCTTACAGGAATATTTAGCCACAAAAGCAAAAGCTTAGTATCGAGATAACTCAATCTATAGCAAGTTAAATAGGTTCAAATGAATCCAAAGTGCGGTCAAAATTCACGTCAAATTTTGACCGCACTTTTAATTAATGTAGTATCCTTCCCTTTTCTCATCTTTGATTTTATAAATGCGTTATTTTTTGATAAAATCATGCTAATTTTTTTATAAATAAGTAACTAATTTTAAAAATGACTACAAATTATTCTGCTCAAGAAATTACAGTTCTGAAAGATCTCGAACCGGTGCAAATTCGCCCCGGCATGTACACGGACACCACCCGTCCAAATCACCTTGCACAAGAAGTTATTGATAACAGTGTGGATGAAGCTCTTGCGGGTTTTGCCACCAAAGTTGAAGTGATTTTACACGCTGATCAATCGCTTGAAGTCATTGATAATGGCCGCGGGATGCCAGTGGATATTCACCCAACGGAAGGGGTTTCAGGTGTGGAAGTGATCTTAACTAAGCTTCATGCAGGCGGTAAATTCTCGAATAAAAACTATGAATTTGCAGGTGGCTTACACGGGGTAGGGATTTCTGTCGTGAATGCCCTTTCTGAACGTGTTGATATTCAAGTTAAGCGTAACGGCGAAGTGTATAAAATTGCCTTTGAAAATGGGGTGAAAGTAGAAGAATTAGAAGTCATCGGGACTTGTGGAAGACGTACAACCGGCACTACCGTTCACTTCAAACCGAATCCAAAATATTTCGATAGCAAAAATTTTTCTGTTAGTCGTTTACGTCACTTATTACGTGCTAAAGCCGTGCTTTGTTCAGGCTTAGAGATTAAATTTGTCGATAAAGTGAATAACACCGAAGATGTGTGGTGCTATCAAGATGGTTTATCGGATTACTTAACCGAAGCAGTGAATGGTTTTGAAACCTTACCTGAAAAACCTTTTGTGGGTGAATTTAAAGGTTCTACCGAAGCGGTAAGCTGGGCATTATTATGGTTACCAGAAGGTGGTGAGCTTATTGCAGAAAGCTATGTAAACTTGATTCCAACGGTACAAGGCGGAACACACGTAAATGGTCTTCGCCAAGGTTTGCTCAATGCCATGACTGAATATTGTGAATTCCGCAATAAATTACCACGTGGCGTGAAATTAACTGCAGACGATATTTGGGATCGCTGCGCTTATATTCTTTCACTGAAAATGCAAGATGCTCAATTTGCCGGCCAAACAAAAGAACGTTTATCTTCCCGTCAAAGTGCGGTCTTTGTTGCGGGTGTTTTAAAAGATGCCTTCAGTTTATGGTTAAATCAAAACGTACAAGATGCAGATCGCTTAGCTGAAATGGCGATCAGTTCTGCACAACGTCGTCTGAATGCGGCCAAAAAAGTTGTGCGTAAAAAATTAGTGAGTGGTCCTGCTCTACCGGGTAAATTAGCCGATTGTGCATCACAAAATTTAGAAAAAACTGAATTATTCTTAGTCGAGGGTGACTCTGCGGGCGGCTCAGCCAAACAGGCACGAGACCGTGAATATCAAGCGATCCTACCGTTACGCGGAAAAATCTTAAATACTTGGGAAGTCGCCAGTGATCAAGTGCTTGGCTCAACGGAAATTCATGATATTGCTGTGGCGCTTGGTATCGATCCTGATAATGAAGACTTATCTCAACTTCGTTACGGGAAAGTCTGTATTTTAGCCGATGCGGACTCTGATGGTTTGCATATCGCCACCCTACTCTGTGCACTCTTTTTACGTCACTTCCCTAAATTGGTTCAAGATGGACACGTTTATGTGGCAATGCCACCACTCTATCGTATCGACTTAGGTAAAGAAGTCTTTTATGCCCTCGATGAAAACGAAAAAGAAGCAATTTTAGAACGCTTAAAAGGTAAAAAAGGCACTTTAAACGTACAACGATTCAAAGGTTTAGGTGAAATGGATCCATCACAATTACGTGAAACCACCATGGATCCGAATACACGTCGTTTAGTTCAATTAACCTATGAGCTAGGCGAAGATCAAGGCGCGGAAACATTAGAATTAATGGATATGTTACTTGCCAAAAAACGAGCGGAAGATCGCAAAAATTGGTTACAAACTAATGGCGATCAAGTGGATTTAACCGTTTAATTATTTGAGGTCAATCATGAACGAACAACGTCGAGATTTTTTTAGAAACAGCGCATTAGGCTTAGCAACGATTACATTAGGTGCAGGTTTAAGCCTTATTCCTTCTGCTCAAGCAGAAGAAAAAGCCTCAAATACTGCGACGACTGCAGTTGAAAATTTACCTGAGATTGAAGCTGAATTGACGCTCGCACCCAATGTACCAAAACCTCTTGAACGTAACTATCCAGCAAAAGTCGTGGTGAAACTAACCGCACTTGAGCAAATTATGGATTTAATGGATGGCGTACAATTTAAATTCTGGACATTAAATGGCAGTGTGCCTGCGCCATTTATTCGAGTACGCGAAGGCGATATGGTGGAAGTACAACTTTCCAACTCAGCGAGTTCAATGATGCCACATAGTCTAGACTTCCATGCGGCAGCCGTGCCAATGGGCGGCGCACTCGCAAGCGAAACCGCACCAACACGCACATCTACCTTCCAATTTAGAGCATTACGTTCGGGGATTTATCTATACCACTGTGGCAGTCAGCCTGTGGATATTCACCTTGCCAAGGGGATGTATGGTTTAGTTTTAGTTGAGCCCAAAGAAGGTTTACCAAAAGTGGATCGCGAATTTTACATTATGCAAAGTGAATTCTATACCAAAGGTGAATTTGGCGATCCTGGTTTGCAACCATTCAGTATGCAAAAAGCCATTGATGAACGCCCTGAATACGTCCTCTTCAACGGTAAAGTCGGTGCTACCATGGATGGAAATGCCTTAAAAGCGAAGACAGGTGAAACCATTCGTCTATTTGTAGGAAATGCGGGGCCGAATTTATGCTCTTCTTTCCACTTAATCGGTGCAGTATTTGACAATGTGTATGTGGAAGGTGGTACGCTTGTTAATCACAATGTTCAAACTACCCTGATTCCATCCGGCAGTGCCACCATGGTGGAAACACGAATTGATGTACCTGGCACTTATGTCTTTATGGATCACTCTATTTTCCGCGCAGTGAATAAAGGTACGATGGGACAAATCGTGGTTGAAGGCGAAAAAAATCCGACTATTTATTCTGGCAAATTAAAAGACGAAGCCTTTAAAGAAGCCAATCCACAAAAACCGCAACCTGTTCCTTACGAAATTGACAGTCACAAAGGAATAGATATGGGACATTCTCCTCACGAACATTCCGATGGGAATTCCGGTGCAACCAGAAAATAGATTAGAAGAATATGAGCAATATTAACTACGAAGGCATCGAGCAGATGCCACTTCGCACCTTTACAGAAAAGGCTTATCTTAATTATTCAATGTACGTCATCATGGATCGCGCATTGCCTTTTATTGGCGATGGCTTAAAGCCTGTTCAACGTCGTATTGTCTATGCGATGTCTGAACTGGGTTTAAATGCTGCGGCAAAATTTAAAAAATCCGCACGTACCGTCGGTGATGTGTTAGGTAAATTCCATCCACATGGTGACTCCGCTTGTTATGAAGCCATGGTTTTAATGGCTCAGCCTTTTTCTTACCGTTATCCTTTGGTAGATGGGCAAGGAAACTGGGGGGCGCCAGATGATCCTAAATCATTCGCGGCAATGCGTTATACAGAATCTCGCCTGTCCAAAATCTCTGAAATTCTATTATCTGAATTAGGCCAAGGCACTGTTGATTTCCAACCGAACTTTGATGGTACTTTAGAAGAACCACAATATTTGCCTGCTCGTTTACCTCATATTCTGTTAAACGGTACCACGGGGATTGCCGTTGGGATGGCAACCGATATTCCACCACACAATATTAATGAAGTGGCAGATGCTGCTGTCTTGCTATTAGATAATCCCAAAGCAGGATTAGATGATGTACTCAATATCATTCAAGGCCCAGATTTCCCAACTGAAGCGGAAATTATTTCGCCAAAAGATGATATTCGCAAAATGTACGAAACCGGTCGTGGCTCCATCAAGATGCGAGCAACATGGCATAAAGAAGACGGTGAAATCATCATTAGCGCACTTCCTCATCAATCTTCACCCTCTAAAATCATTGCACAAATTGCTGAGCAAATGACGGCGAAAAAATTGCCAATGGTGGAAGATATTCGTGATGAAGCAGATTATGAAAACCCTGTGCGTATCGTGCTTGTGCCTCGTTCAAATCGCGTTGACACGGATGCCTTAATGGCACATTTATTTGCGACGACGGATCTTGAAAAAAGCTATCGTGTGAATATGAATATGATCGGACTTGATCATAAACCCGCCGTGAAAGGCTTACTTCAAGTTCTTACCGAATGGCTGACATTCCGTCGTACAACAGTAACGCGTCGTTTACAACATCGTTTAGATAAAGTACTCGCTCGTTTACACATTTTAGATGGTTTGATGATTGCCTTCCTCAATATTGATGAAGTGATTGAGATTATTCGCACTGAAGACGAACCTAAACAAGTTTTAATGGCTCGTTTTAACTTAAGTGATGAACAGGCTGAAGCCATTTTAAACTTACGTTTGCGTCATTTAGCCAAATTAGAAGAACATCAATTACAAGCTGAAAAAGATAAACTCGAAGAAGAGCGGTCAAATTTAGAGTTAATTTTAGGATCTGAACGTCGCTTAAATACCTTGATCAAAAAAGAAATTCAAGAAGATGCGAAAAAATACGCCAGCCCTAGAATGTCTCAATTAGTTGAGCGTGAAGAAGCGAAAGCGATTTCTGAAAGTGAAATGACTCCGGCTGAACCTGTTACCGTCATCTTATCTGAAATGGGCTGGGTTCGTTGTGCGAAAGGTCATGATATTGATCCGGAAGGATTAAGCTATAAAGCCGGTGATAAATATCTGGCGCACGCTTGCGGTAAAAGTAATCAACCTGTGATCTTTATTGATAGTACGGGTCGTAGCTACGCTTTAGATCCATTAAGCTTACCTTCTGCGCGTTCACAAGGTGAACCGCTCACCGGTAAACTCACATTACCGGCCGGTGCGACCATTGAACAGGTTATTATGGAACCTGAAAAACAAGAGTTATTGATGGCATCAGATGCGGGATACGGTTTTATTTGCAAATTTGAAGATTTAATTGCGCGTAATAAAGCTGGAAAAGCCTTGATTTCTTTGCCAGAAAATGCGAAAGTCTTGAAACCTGAAACACTTTCCGAGTCGGCCTCACTTCTTGTGTCCCTCACTTCAGCGGGGCGAATGCTGATTTTTCCGGTACGGGATTTACCGGCATTATCAAAAGGGAAAGGCAACAAAATCATCAGTATTCCAGCAGCGAATGCAAAAGCGCGGTCAGAATTATTAGTGAAATTGTTCTTAATTTCAGAACAAGCTAGCCTTGAGTTCCATTCCGGTAAACGAAAAATCACATTAAAACCGGAAGATCTGCAAAAATTCCGAGCGGAACGCGGCAGAAAAGGCTCCCAATTACCACGTGGATTACATAGCAATGTTGATATTGTGGTAGTTGAACCCGAACACAACTCATAAGGATTCTCGAAACCAAACTAAATAGGAGGATATTTCGTGAATATTGTTTTTGATACCTATCAAACTCTTGCTTTAGCAAGCTTTGTATTATTACTTGGTTATTTTCTAGTAAAACGTATTCGCGTTTTACAAACATTCAATATCCCTGAGCCTGTTGTTGGTGGCTTTATTGTGGCTATTGCATTAACCATTTTATACAAAGTAAACGGCACCTCATTTACCTTTGAGAAAAGCTTACAAACATCTATGATGTTAGTATTCTTCTCCTCTATCGGTTTAAGTGCAAACTTTGCCCGCTTAGTTAAAGGCGGAAAACCATTAGTTATCTTCCTACTTGTCGCTGCCCTTCTCATTGTTTTCCAAAATCTCATCGGGATTTTAGGGACTCAATTATTAGGCATTGATCCTGCTTACGGTTTACTTGCAGGTTCTGTTACCTTAACGGGGGGGCATGGTACGGGTGCAGCTTGGGCAGAAACATTCACCAAAGAATTTAACCTACCTGCTGCAACAGAAATTGCCATGGCATGTGCCACATTTGGTTTAGTCTTCGGTGGTATCTTAGGTGGTCCAGTATCTCGTTATTTATTAAATCATCAAAAACAAGGTGAAAACCCTGAGAATGATGACGTAGATGATGTAGAAGAAGCATTTGAACACCCTACTTATAAACGTAAAGTGAATGCGCGCTCAATCATTGAGACCATCGCAATGCTTTCTTTATGTTTACTCATCGGTCAATACTTAGATGGCTTAACAAAAGGTACACAAATGCAATTACCAACATTCGTATGGTGTTTGTTTACTGGTGTAATTATTCGTAACAGCTTAACCAATTTATTCAAATTCCAAGTGGCTGATTCAGCGATTGACATATTAGGTAGTGTAGGTTTATCTATCTTCTTAGCCATTGCCTTAATGTCTCTCAAACTTTGGGAATTGGTAGGTCTTGCAGCAGATGTACTCATTATCTTAGCGGTTCAAGTTGCCTTCATGGCTTTCTTCGCCATCTACGTCACATACCGTATGATGGGTAAAGATTATGATGCGATTGTATTAAGTGCGGGTCACTGTGGTTTCGGTCTCGGTGCAACACCAACAGCCGTTGCTAACATGCAAGCGATTACTAGTCGTTTCGGACCTTCTCACAAAGCGTTCTTAATCGTACCAATGGTAGGGGCATTCTTTATCGACTTATTAAATAATGGTATTTTAAAAATGTTCTTAAACCTTGTTAAATACCTTCACTAATAAAATGTAAAAAAGAAAGGCTGACATTTTGTCAGCCTTTTTACTTTGCAAACCTACTATGCTAAATATTCTAAAAATTCCCCTACAGTGTGGAAGGATCCAAATACCAGCACAATGTCATTTTTATCGGCATTTTTAACCGCACTTTGCACACCTTCAGCTACAGAATCTTCAGAAACACTTTTTGCTGATGGGTAAACTGATGTTAATTTTGCATTTAAGTCATCACCCGATTGACCGCGGTAACCGCCTAATGTTACACAATACCATTGGTCAATAACGGAAGTAAGTTGGGTAAACACCGACTCTGCATCTTTATCTTTCAACATACCACAAACGGCAATGATACGACCTGATATTTGTGCTTTAAGTGCGGTCAATTTTTCGGCTAAATATTTTGCCGCATGAGGATTATGCCCCACATCGATGATCACTTTTGGCAACTGTGAATAAGGTAGATTCAAGCGATCTGCCAATTTTTCTAATTGGTTACCTTTCAATTGTTGGAAACGACCTACCAATTCCACTTCAATTAATGAACGTTTAATGGTATCGACAGAAATATCAAAAGGCAGCTGTTCAACGGCTGCCAAAGCGGTTGCTGCATTGGCTAATGGAATGTGGCAAAACGGTAGATTTTCTAACCGCACTTTGTTGCTCTGCCACATCCAAGTTTGCTCATTGGCTTTAAACGACCAAGTGACATCTCGGCGTGAAACGTGGCAATGTAATTTCTCCGCTTGTTCTAGCATAGGTTGCGGAACATTGGGTTCGCCAATCACAACCGGTTTATTCGCACGGAAAATACCCGCTTTTTCAAAGCCAATTTCTTCTCTAGTTGACCCAAGAAAATCCGTATGATCAATATCAATACTGGTGATAACCGCCAGATCATTATCAACAATATTGGTTGCATCTAAGCGTCCACCAAGCCCTACTTCAAGAATGACGACATCAAGCTTCGCTTGTTTGAATAAATGTAAAGCTGATAAGGTGCTAAATTCAAAATAAGTGAGAGACTGCGTTTTATGCTTTTCGATAAAATCAAAAGAAGCGGTATGTATTTCATCCAGTAAGTCTTGATTTTGAATACGAACACGTTCGTTATAACGCAATAAATGAGGTGAGGAATACACACCCACACGCAAACCGTGATTTAACAAAATGGTTTCAAGCAAACGGCACGTTGTGCCTTTACCATTTGTGCCCCCCACCGTGATCACATAAGGTGCGGGATTCAAAAGATCCAATTCTTCTGCCACGGATTTAATACGATCCAGCCCTAAATCAATAGCTTTAAAGTGACTGTTTTCCAAATAAGAAAGCCACTCAGCGAGTGGCGAAGTGGCTTTTAAATTCATTGTATTACTCATGTTCAACAACTTCTACTTCAACAAAAGGTGAAGGTTGATTGGTGAGTTTGCTTAAAAGGTTTCCAAGGGTTGAACGCATTTCTGAACGTTTCACGATCATATCAATCGCCCCTTTCTCGAGTAAGAATTCACTACGTTGGAATCCTTCCGGTAATTTTTCACGTACAGTTTGTTCGATAACACGTGGGCCTGCAAAACCAATTAATGCTTTTGGTTCAGCGATGTTCACATCACCTAACATCGCAAAACTTGCAGATACACCACCTAATGTTGGATCCGTTAATACAGAAATAAACGGTACGCCTTTTTCACGCATTTGCGCTAATACCGCACTGGTTTTTGCCATTTGCATTAATGAGAAAAGCGCTTCTTGCATACGTGCACCACCACTTGCGGAGAAACATACAAATGGACAGTTTAATTCAATTGCTTTTTCTGCCGCTTTTACAAATTTTGAACCCACAACAGAGCCCATTGAACCGCCCATGAAACTAAAGTTAGATGCTGCAACAACTACAGGCATGTTGTAAAGTGTACCCGTCATTGTGATTAACGCATCTTTTTCACCGGTTTCTTTTTGTGCAGCAGTAATACGATCTTTATATTTTTTTAAATCTTTAAATTTAAGAATATCTTTTGGTTCTAAATCAGCCGACAATTCTTGGCTTGAACCTTCATCTAATAAGGCTAAAAGGCGCTCACGAGCATCAATGCGCATATGATGGCCGCATTTTGGGCAAACATGTAAATTACGTTTTACTTCTTCGCCGTAAAGGACTTGTTCACAAGAGGTACATTTCGTCCAAACCCCTTCTGGCACGTTTGCTTTACGTGATGTAGAGGAAGAGGTTCCTTTACTAAAAATTTTATCAATCCAGCTCATTTTTTACCTTTTTTATTAACTAGAAAAGTCTGTGTATTTAATCATAATTTAGCGAAATTTGCTAGTCAGATGAGATTATCTTCTAAAAACAATGGGCCTAAATTTTTCTGTGGAATTTCAAATTTTTCAGGGTAAATCACATTCACTAAATATAAACCTTGGGGTTTTGCTGTTGGAGCGGCTAATTTACGATCTTTTTGCTCTAACAACCATTTCATCCACTCAACAGGTTGATTACCGGCACCGACTTCAATCAAGCTTCCCACAATGTTGCGTACCATATGATGCACAAAAGCATTGGCTTGAATATCCACAATAATGTACTGCCCTTTTCGCACCGCATTTAAATGATGCACATTTCGCCAAGGGGTATTTGATTGACATTGTGCCGCACGGAAAGAGGAAAAATCATTTTCGCCTAATAAAAACTGCCCCGCTTGGTGCATTTTCTTTTCGTCTAAATCTAAATGGCAATGGGTAATTCCTTCCGGCAAAATGGCTGAACGCAATTTATTACAATACAAAATATAACGATAGCGACGCGCGGTTGCCGAAAAACGGGCATGAAATTCATCATCCACCACTTTTGCCCAACTTACTGAAATATCATCAGGCAAATTCGCATTCGTGCCAAATGCCCAAGCTTTTTCTGGACGAACCGCTGTGGTTTCAAAATGCACCACTTGTCCCGTGCCATGCACACCAGAGTCTGTTCTGCCCGCACAAAACACTTCAATTTTTTCATTTGCCACGAAAGATAACGCTTTTTCTAATTCTTCTTGTACGCTACGCACTTTCTCTTGTCGCTGCCAGCCACAATATTGTTTTCCGTTATATTCAATACCTAAGGCTATCTTCATTGGAAAATACTCCTAAAACGATTTCAAATTTGACCGCACTTTGCCCGAAAAGAAAAAACACCAATAACTCAACATTATTGGTGTTCTTATCACAAGCTAAAAATTAAGCACGTTTGAAGTCAATGTGAACCAATTTTGGTTTGAATGGGTGACGTTGCATTGCTTGAACTTTCACTGCAACTTCTTTACCTTCAACCACTAAAGTGATTACATCGCTATAGAAAGAATCGTGAGCTTGTGCGTTGTTTAATTCATCGTGATTTAAGATGATTGAAACAGGTGCTTCGCTGCCACCATAAATGATTGCAGGGATTTGACCGTTGTGACGCAGGCGGCGGCTCGCACCCTTACCTTGCGCTTGACGAACTTCAGCGTTAAATTTAAATGCCATTTTAATGTTCTCTTGATTAAAAGTTTAAAATAAAAAATTGCAGGCGACCCAGCAATTTTCCTAAATTTGCTCAAAGACAAACTTTGAGAGCGACGGATTATAAAATATTCAGCCCCACAATGCAAATTTACACAGCAAATTTTTTCTAGGCTTTTCAAGGCAAAGCGATTAAAATAAATCCCAATTTTTAATTAATTTTAACTAACTGATTGTAAGTGGGTTTCAAATGGAATTTCTTATCAGCTTTTTTACCGATTACGGTTATTGGGCGGTGCTATTTGTTCTGATTATTTGTGGCTTTGGTGTACCTATTCCAGAAGATATCACGCTTGTTTCCGGCGGTGTGATTGCTGGTCTCTATCCTGAAAGCGTCAATTCCCACTTAATGTTAGTCGTCAGTATGATTGGTGTACTTGCCGGTGATTCAACCATGTACTGGCTTGGTCGTATTTACGGCACGCGTATCTTACGTTTCCGTCCAATGCGTAAACTAGTCACCTTAGAACGTCTTAAAATGGTACGTGAAAAATTTGACCAATATGGCAACCGAGTATTATTTGTTGCTCGTTTCCTTCCAGGATTACGCGCGCCAATTTATATGGTTTCAGGTATCACCCGCCGCGTCAGCTATACCCGCTTTGTATTAATTGATTTCTGCGCCGCGATTATTTCTGTACCAATTTGGGTTTACCTTGGTGAATTTGGTGCGAAAAATTTAGATTGGTTACACGAACAAATTAAAAAAGGCCAACTCGTGATTTATATCCTAATCGGTATTCTAGCCCTATTCCTATTTTGGAAATGGAGAAAAGCGAAGAAATCCAAAGCTAACTAATATCATATAATTCAATAAAAAGTGCGGTAAAAAACAACATCGTTTTCTACCGCACTTTTTTCATTCCAACTAAGCTTTAGCGGCTAAATACCGTTCCACCGTATCCACAATCGCTTGTGTTTGTGGATCGATTTCGATATTTACTAAATCACCAATTTGGCGTTTACCGATTAGAGTTCTATGTAAGGTTTCAGGAATTAAATTCACGCAGAATTCATCGTCTTTTACTTCTCCGATAGTAAGACTGATGCCGTCAATCGCGATAAATCCTTTGGTAAGGATATATTTCATCACATCTTTATTAGGTAATTTAAACCAAACCTGACGATTGTTTTCGCTTTCGATAATTTGTGAAACACTTGCGGTACAATAAACGTGGCCCGATAAAATATGTCCACCAATCTCTGCGCCCATTTGCATCGCACGTTCGATATTCACAAAATCCCCTGCTTTTAAGCTGCCTAGGTTGGTGATACGCAAGGTTTCCTGCATTAAGTCAAAGCTGACAAGATCATCATGAATTTCAGTCACCGTTAAGCACACGCCGTTATTCGCCACTGATGCACCGATTTCCAAGCCTTTTCGCATTTCAGCTGGTAATTTTACGATCTGTGTTCTAAAATTATTGCTGTCTTTAATTTCATGAATTTGGGCGATGCCCTGTACAATACCCGTAAACATTATTATTCCTTCATTAAAAATTTTTCCAATATTATAGCAAATTTATGAATTCTCGTCTTTTTTCTCAATACCGTATTGATATTCAAAAACTTATCCGAATTGCGACACCTATCGGGCTTGCCCAGTTAGCTCAAACTGGCATGGGTACCGTGGATGTGATTATGGCAGGGCGTGTGAGCTCGGCTGATGTAGGCGGTGTCGGTATTGGTGCCTCTATTTGGCTACCTTTGGTGCTTTTCGGTCAAGGCTTATTACTCGCCTTGCCACCAACAATTTCCTATTTAAATGGTTCTGGACAACGCCATCGCATTGCTCACCAAGTGAAACAAGGCCTTTGGATTTCATTTTTAGTGATGATTCCCCTTGCATTCATCATCTATCATAATGATTTCATATTACAGTTTATGAATATGGATGCCCACATGGCAGATGTGACGATGAATTATTTGCGTGCGATGGTGTGGGGCTTACCTGCCTATTTATTGCTGATTAATTTCCGCTGTTTGAATGATGGCATTGCTAAAACAAAACCTGCCATGGTGATTACCTTCATGGGGTTAATGCTAAACATTCCGCTGAATTATATGTTTATTTACGGCAAATTTGGTGCGCCTGCATTAGGCGGTGTCGGTTGTGGTGTAGCAACGGCTATTGTCAACTGGGCAATGGCAATCTTGATGATTACCTATTCTGCCAAAAACTATAATGAACGTAGTTTGAAAGTCTTTGAAAAGATTATTGAAAAGCCAGATATCAAAACACTGAAAAAATTGACCGCACTTGGCTTGCCTATTGCTATTGCGCTGTGCAGTGAAGTCTCACTGTTTGCCTTAAGTAGTTTATTACTTTCCCCATTAGGTGCAGATGTGGTCGCCAGCCACCAAATTGCCTTAAATACTAGTGCCGTAGCCTTTATGTTCCCAATGTCTATTGCAATGGCTGCCACCATTTTAGTGGCGCAAGAACTGGGGAATCATGCACCACAAAAAGCCAAAATCATGGCTCACGCCGCTATTATTCTTGGCTTGATTGCGGCAAGTGTATTGGCGTTGGTGATTTGGGTATTTAGTGCAGAAATCGCTGCATTAATTGTAGGCGATAATGCTACCGTTATTGCCCTTTCAGGCAGCTTATTAGCGATGGCAGCGATTTATCAATTTTCAGATTCAGTGCAAGTCGTCGTGAGCGGTATTTTACGTGGCTATAAAGACACTAAAATTATTCTCTACATCACATTACTTGCCTATTGGGGCGTAGGTATCCCTGTTGGTTATATTTTTTCCCGCACGGATTGGATCGTACCAAGCATCGGCGCAAAAGGTTTCTGGGTAGCGTTTATCATTGCATTAACCATTGCTGCCGCTTTACTCTTTATACGTATGCGAAAAATCCAATCACAACCTGATGAAGCCATTATTCAACAGTTAGAAAGATTGAAGTAGTTAAAGTAAAAAGTGCGGTTATTTTAATCTGCACCTTAATTGTTAGTTACTTAGTCCAACTTTTTTGGAGCAAATTAAAATAACCGCACTTTTTTATTACACCTCTTCTTTTTCTTTCAGTTTATTCTTGCCTAACACTGCATCTTTCATCACCGTCAGCAATTCTTTTTGTACATGAGAAAGTTTTGGTTTTTCTGACTTTTCAAATGCCAGTGGGCGACAAAACTCCATAGCCTTAATACCCAATCGAGCCGTCAATAATCCCACGCCGATCCCCTGTGCAGCTCGTGCAGAAAGTTTTGCGGTAATATCTTGCGAAAGCCAATCCATCCCTAAGTCTTGCACGATTTCAGTCGCACCGGCAAAAGCAAGATTCACCAATACCATTCTGAGCAAACGAAGACGGGTAAAATACCCAAGCTCAATCCCATAAATTGCTGCAATTTTATTGATTAAACTAATATTGCGCCATGCAATAAAAAACATATCAATAACGCCCAAAGGACTAATTGCCACAATCACAGCGGATTCTGCTGCCATTTTTGTAATCAGTTTTTTCGCTTTTTTATCAAAAGACTGTAACACCGTTTTACTAAATAAATGAGTAACTTCGCGAGCAGAATAACTTTCATTTAGCTGTTTTTCCCATTGGATAATTGAGGGATGTTGCGAATCCAATTTTAAGGTATCGGCAATCGATAAACACAAGGCTTTTCCTTTCTCGCTATCCTGTTCAGAAAAAACTTGATGATTTTTAACCGCACTTTCACCTATTAATCGCTGACTTTGTTCTTGTAGATTCAAACGCTTTTTGAGTTTCACTAAACGTCGCCATTCTGCGATGATTTGAGATAAACCAAACAACACCACAATAAAACTCCCCAAGGCAAAAGCAAGGTAAATCCATTGTTGGTTTTGATAACTGTCCCAAATCCATTGAACAGATTGTGCAACCGTCGCCCCTAAAAATAAAAATGCAGTCAATTTCAACGCTGTTTTCCAACCACTCGATTTAGGCTTCACAATTTGCTCAAATTGCTCGTCCAACAACTCTCCTTCTAAAAGTTCATTATCGATGGTTGTTTCAACATTATAAAATTCCTGCTTAGGCAGAATTTCTTCCTCTTCTGGTTGTTGAGATTGTGTGAAAATTTGTTTTGTCATTATTCTTTCCAATAAAAATAGAAACGGTATTTTACTTCAAATATCTTTAGCAAATCTTAAATGGCTGAAATAAAAAAGCAATATTGACTAGAAAATAAAATAAGCTACTATAGTCATTGTCCACAATTAGTTTATCTAATGTGTTAAGTTTTAACTGTTAACTAACTAGAAGGATCTTTTCATGAAGAAACTTATCGCCACTGCGGTGCTCTCCGCATGTTCCATGGCTTATGCCAATACCGACATTCCAAACTACAATACCGACTCTCATCTGTATGAATTTACTCAAACTTATGACTTAGTTGCACCAAAAGGCTCGCAAGGACAAGCGAATCTGTGGGTGCCTTTACCGTTTAATGGCGAGTATCAACAGGTAAAATATATCCATTTTGAAGGTAACTATTTGGATGCCTATGTGACAGAAAACAACAAATATGGTGCGAAAACGCTCTTTGCGACTTGGGATAAAGATGCGCAAAAACGCGATTTAAAAATCACTATGGTGATTGAAACCAAAGATCGTGAACCAATGGTTAAAGGTGCATTAACAAATTACAAGCCACCAAAAGATGTTCACTATTCTGTCGATGTACAAGAATATTTAAAACCGACTCAACATATTAAAACAGATGGTATTGTGAAACAGTTCGCCGATAAAATCGTAGGCACTGAAACAAATCCATTGAAAAAAGCCGAATTGATTCACCAATGGATCGTCAACAATATGGAACGTGATAATTCTGTTTTAGGCTGTGGCGATGGTGATGTAGAAAAAATTCTAACCACTGGGGTATTAAAAGGTAAATGTACCGATATTAACTCTGTTTTCGTTGCACTAGCTCGTGCCAGCGGTATCCCAGCTCGTGAAATTTTCGGTATTCGTTTAGGTGCAGCGGATAAAATGGGCAAATATTCCAAAGGTGCATTCGGTAGTGCGGACGAACATGGCGTAGCAAACGTAAGTGGTGGCCAGCATTGTCGTGCTGAATTCTATCTTGCTGGATTCGGCTGGGTGCCTGTTGATTCTGCAGACGTGGCAAAAATGCGTTTAGCGGAGAAAAAATCTGTTGACGATAAGGATACTCAAGCCGTTACCAAATACTTATTCGGTAACTGGGAAGCTAACTGGGTTGGCTTTAACCATGCTCGTGACTTCGATTTATATCCGCAACCAGAACTTGCTCCACTCAACAACTTTGGGTATCCGTATGCCGAAGTCGGTGGTGACCCGCTAAATTCCTTTGATCCGAAAGAATTTAAGTATGACTACGTCTCTAAAAAGCTCTAATAAATCTTTTTGGGTTGCGATTGCCACCGCGCTAAGTGCTGCGGTGGCATCAACTTTGTGCTGTATTGCGCCTTTAATCTATTTAGTATTTGGCGTGTCATCCACATGGTTGATCGGTTTGGGTGAATATGACTATTTACGCATTCCGATGCTTATCATTTCATTATGCGCCTTTGCCTACGGTTTTTGGTTGCTGATGTTTTCCAAAAAAATCATTTGCAGCAAATACATTTCCCGTAAAAAGCTCATTGTTTTGTATTGGATTGTATTTATCGTCATGCTCTTTTTCTTAACTTATCCAACCATTTTACCGTGGATTTTAGAGCTTTCTAATTAGGAACAAAAAATGAAAAAATTAACGACCGCACTTTTGCTCTCATTGTTCACCTTCTCTGTTGCACAGGCAGAAGAAACAAAGCAAGTTGTGCTAAAAGTAAATGAAATGAATTGCCAACTTTGTGCTTATTTGGTGAATAAAGAGTTACGTAATATTGATGGCGTGATTTCCACTAAAGCCTCCATTAAAGATAGAACTGTGACTGTTGTAGAAGATCCGAAAGTTTCTGATGAGCAATTGATTAATGCAATTCATAAATTGGAATATACGGCGGAAGTAGTTAAGTAAAGCGGTAAAAATAAAAGTGCGGTCAATTTTGTGAAGTTTTAAAACTCATTAAAATTGACCGCACTTTATATCTGGACATTTAAAATTACATTCTACTCAAATATCAATCTATCCAATACTTTTAAACTCGTACTTGTTGAAAGATTGACGAGATTACCACCGCTTATTTCTAGCTTCAATTATCAAAACTAAAGTCGCCATTGCAGCAGAGCCATTTAACCAAAAAGATGCCATTTTCTTAAAATCAGAAAAAGAATAATTATCAAGCTTTATAAGCAGCTCAAATAAACTAAACGCTAACGTAGAAAATGTAAAACAAATAATAAATATAATTACCCAAAATATAAGATATTGAAGTAATAGCTTAGTTTTCAATACTCCTCCTGATACATAGGCTCATTATTAAATATATTACTACTTTAGCTATGTTCCAAGCCACCTCTAATGACTAGATATGATGTTGCATTGAGTTTAAATACAAAGTGCGGTCAAAATTGACCGCACTTTTTTGTCTTTAAGAATCGACTTATTTAATTACGCCACATGCCATACGTGGGCCGCCACCGCCAAGTGGAGCTGGATGATCTGAGTGGTTATCGCCACCTGCGTGAATCATAATAGAATGACCACGAACTTCATCTAATTTTTTAAGACGTGGCGCTAAAACAGGGTTAGTTGCTGTACCATCATGTAATACAGTTAAAGCTGGTAAGTCACCTAAGTGAGCATCATCTTGCCATGGGTAACCGTGTTGTTTTGCGCCTTTAGGATCCCAGTGACCGCCAGCCGCTAAACCTGCGGTTAATTTACCGTCTTTTTCTTTTGGATCACAGCTTGGATTTTCATGAATGTGGAAACCATGTAAACCTTCAGCTAAACCTTGTAGATTTGGTGTAAACACTAAACCATAATTTGATTCAGTAATAGTTACAGTCCCTACATCCTTGTTACCATTTGCAGGATCTAATTGTTGTACTTTTACTTCGATTGAAGGACCTGCTGGTTTTGCCATATGGTCATGTGCATTTGCCACGCCAGCAGCACAAATTCCGCTGATTGCTAATGCTAAGAGAGTTTTCATTTTCATTATAAGCTCCTTTACTTTAGAAAGACTCAAATTAATTCTACCTAAATACCAATAAAAAAATAGTGGTTTATATTAAATATTTGACAATTAAATTGATTTGACTTTTCTATCAATCAAACCCATCCGCCAATAAAAACTGTAAAACTGCATCCATTCTTAAATGCGGAATGCTTTCACCTTGTTGTAAAACTTGAGGTTCAAAGGAATCAAAATCAAAAGATTGTTTTGACCAGAACTCTGCACTAGGTAGTTTACTTGGTACAGACCCCGGATAAAGCGTAATAAGTTGCTTATCTACAGAACGCACTCCTTGAATAGCTTTGATTTGTTTACCGTTTTGATTAACTAAAACTTGTTTTGTCGCTCGAATCGCAGCAATTGCCGTGTATTCTGTATCAATCCCTTCAAATTCAACATGACGACCGCCCTCTTGCACCAATTGGCGCATCAGACTAATTAAGTTTTGAATTTGATCTGTTGTGATATGATCGGCTTTTGTTGCCACAAACATTAACTTATCAATATTCGGGGAAAACAAACGATTAAGTAAATTGCGCTTCCCATAATGGAAATTTTTGAAAAGCTGATTAAGCCCTGTTTGCATATCAATAAAAGCTTGTTGGCTATGATTTAGTGGTGTTAAGCAATCGGCTAAAATCACTTGGCGATCAAAAGTAGAAAAATAATTTTCATAAAAGCCTTTCACCACCTTATTACGATAATAATCATATCGCTTATTCAACACGGCAAAATAGCTATTGGATTTCGCCTCTCTTTTCAGTTTTGACCATTGTTCTTCCGACAAATGCAATAACGGGAAAAATTGTAAAACAGGTGCGCCTTCTAATTCCCCAGGCAAGACAAATCTACCTGGTTGAATAAATTGCATTCCTTCTGCTTTGCAGGCAAGTAAATAATCAGTATAAGATTTTGCAATCTGCGCTAAAACATCTTCATTGACGACCGCACTTAGGTCGAGTTTTTTCAGTTTATCCAACCACTCTTGCGCAAACTGTTGACGAACACCCGATGTAATTTTAGCTTGTTCAAGTGACCATTGTTGAAAATCTAAATTCAGCAAAGGTAAATCCAATAGCCATTCACCAGGGTAATCAAAAATATCTAAATATAATGTGCCGCGTTCTTTGAAATGACGGAGTAAACCCGATTGGCGTTCAAAACGAATAGCAAGGCGTGTTTCACTCACTCCTCGAGTAGATTGGCACCATTGTGGTGGATTATTCATTAAATCATTGAGATTCGCTTCATAATCAAAACGTGGAATACTTAAATCCTGCTGAGGCACTCGTTTCACTGCTAAAATAGATTGATTTCGAGCAGCCTCAAATAAAGGAAGATGCGCATTTTCCTCTTGATTAATATGTAACAATTGATTAATCAAACTCGTAATAAAGGCTGTTTTACCACTTCGACTTAGCCCTGTCACAGCCAAACGTAAAGTGCGGTCAAATCCACGATTGATTATTTGATTAATTTCCCGATTAATTGATTTAAACATATCCTAAAAATCCAATAACTAGCCATTTTTGCCAAGATATTTTACAATTCACTCAATTTATCACAAAACGGTCTTTAATAATAAAGCTATGTTACGTCGAAATGTCACTTTTTGTTTTTTATTGTGTGGGTTGAGCCAAATTAATCTGGCACAAGCCGCGCCAAGCATACCCAAAATGCTGACAGAAAACGGCTTAACATACTGCACAAATGCATCGGGTTTTTCCTTTAACCCGCAAACTGCAGACGCCGGCACCAGTATGAATGTGGTGACGGAGCAAATTTATAACAAATTGTTTGATATTAAAGATCATAGTGCAGCACTCGTTCCTGTATTAGCTCAATCTTATTCTATTTCATCTGATGGCAAACAAATTCTTATTAATCTTCGTAAAGGGGTGAAATTCCATCATACCCCTTGGTTTACGCCTACGCGTGACTTTAATGCAGAAGATGTGGTCTTTTCGATTAATCGCGTTTTAGGTCATGATACTTACTTGCCAACACTCTCAGATGATGTAGTCACCTACAAAAATCCGCAATATAAAATCTTTCACGAACAGGCCAAGAAGGTACACTTTCCGTATTTTGAAAGTATTAAGCTGAATCAAAAAATTAAAAGTATCACGGCAACGAATCCTTATCAGGTCAAAATTGACCTGTTTGAACCCGATGCCTCTATTCTTTCCCATCTTGCCAGCCAATACTCTATTATTTTCTCGCAAGAATACGCATATCAATTAAGTGCCGATGATAATCTCACCCAATTGGATACGCATCCTGTTGGCACGGGCCCTTATCAAGTGAAAGATTACGTTTATAACCAATATGTTCGCTTGGTTCGTAATGAGGATTATTGGAAAAAAGAAGCCAAAATTAAAAATATCATCGTGGATCTTTCTACGGATCGTACGGGGCGTTTAATAAAATTCTTTAATAATGAATGCCAAATTGCCTCTTATCCTGAAGTTAGCCAACTCGGTTTATTAAGCGAAAAGGATGACCGCTATTATCTGCAATCTACAGATGGAATGAACTTGGCCTATTTGGCTTTCAATTTCCAAAAGCCATTAATGCAGGATAAAACCATTCGCCAAGCCATTTCACAAAGCTTAAACCGTTTTAGAATTGTGCGAAATATTTACCACAACACAGCAACTGTAGCGAATAACATTATTCCTGAAATTTCTTGGGCTTCGGCAATTAATACGCCTGATTTTCCTTATGATTATCAGCCAGCTGAAGCAGAGAAAGCATTACGCAATAAAAAACTCACGTTGAATATGTGGGTGATGAATGAAGAGCAAGTGTATAACCCAGCCCCAATTAAAATGGCGGAGCTCATTAAATGGGATTTAGCCAAAGCTGGAGTGGATGTTAAAGTGCGGTCAGTCACACGTACATATTTAATCGAACAATTACGCAAAGGCACAGAAGATTACGATTTAATCTTAACGGGTTGGCTTGCTGGAAACCTTGATCCTGACGGTTTTATGCGTCCGATTTTAAGTTGTGATACGCAAAATGAAATCACGAATTTATCAAATTGGTGTAATCCTGAATTTGATAAGATGATGAATCGTGCACTGGCGACCAATCATTTATATGAGCGCTCTAAAGCATATAACAATGCACAAGACCTCATCTTAAACGAATTGCCTATTGTGCCAATTGCAAACGTCAAACGACTTTTGGTCGCTCGCGGCAATGTTAAAGGAATTGAGATGACCCCATTTGGTAGCATCAATTTTTCTACCTTGTATTTCATGAAAAATAAGGAGAATAAATAATGCTCGTTTCAGCGATCCGTCATGTGATTTGGGTAAGCATTTTATTATTGATTTTATCCGTATTAAGTTTTGTGATTTTAATGCGAGATCCTCTCAACGCCGATCTTGTCACAAATAACATTTATAGTGCTTATTATCATTACCTTACATCATTGTTACAGGGCGATTTAGGAATTACCTATAACGGCGGAGAATCCTTAAAAGATTTAATTTTTACGGTATTACCACCCACATTAGAACTCTGTTTTACTGCGCTCTTATTAGCTTGTATCTTAGGTATTCCTCTCGGTGTATTAAGTGCGGTCTATAATCAACGTGTTTTTTCACGTACATTGCAGAGTATATCCAATGTTGGTTTGTCTATTCCGATTTTCTGGTTTGCACCAATTTTGCTTTATGTTGCAGCGATTCAAAGCTGGGAGATTGCAGCCATCGGGCAGTATAATTTACTGTATGAAATCAAACCTATCACAGGCTTCCCTACCATTGATATGTGGTTTGTTGATGTTCCTTACAGAACCAAAATCGTACAAAATGTTTTACAGCATTTAGCCTTGCCGACATTAGTGCTTTGTATTCTGCCGACAATGGAATTTATCCGAATCATTCAGCAACGGGCTGATTATTTACTTCAACAAGAATATGCCAAAGCCGCTGTAACACGTGGATGGTCGAAATGGACGATTTTAAAACGTTACGTTTTTCGTAATACATTTCCATTATTGATTCCACAGCTTACTCGCGTATTTACCTTAGTATTAACACAATGTATGTTGGTAGAAAACGTTTTAGGTTGGCCGGGAATCGGGCGTTGGCTCATTGATGCCGTAACCCAACAAGATTACAACAGTATTTCTGCTGGTGTGGTAGTAATTGGTATTTGTATCATTATTATTGATACCTTTACCAAGTTGCTCATGTTTGTATTAGATCCATTGAATAAGAAGGGCTGGTATGCAAGATAGAGAACCTGATGAATTTCGCGAAAGCACCTCCTTCTTTCAGATTTGGCTGCTTTTCCGCCAGAATCGTGTGGCATTATTCTGTTTCTATTTATTTTGTCTTCTGATTCTGACCGCACTTTTTCCTAAGCTCATCATGCCTTATAGCGAAAGCATGGAGTTTGTGGGAGAAGAATTAATACCGCCATCTTGGGTAGAAAAAGGTCGTATTGCTTTTTTCTTTGGTACCGATGATCTTGGTCGTGATGTACTCAGTCGATTAATTATGGGTACACAATATACCCTCGGTTCCTCTCTTTTAGTAGTCATTGCTGTGGCAATTATTGGCGGCGCATTAGGTATTCTTGCTGGTATGTCAGAAGGGATTAAATCCCGTTTCTTAGGTCATATTTTTGATGCGTTTTTATCTATCCCCATTTTGCTGATTGCCATTATCATTTCTACATTAATGGAACCGAGCTTAATGAATGCCATGTTTGCCACTCTGTTGGCTATTTTGCCGTATTTTGTACATGCCATTTATCAAGCAATTCAGCAAGAACTAAAGAAAGATTACGTTCTCTTACTTAAATTAGATGGTATTTCAAATTGGGAATTATTAAAAACTACAATCTTGCCGAATATTAGTGTCGTCTATACACAAGAAATTTCTCGAGCATTTGTGGTCGCTATTTTAGATATTACGGCTCTCAGCTTTATTTCTCTAGGTGCACAACGTCCAATGCCAGAATGGGGCGCAATGATTAAAGATTCGTTAGAGCTGATTTATCTTGCCCCTTGGACGGTTTTATTACCGGGCTTTGCTATTATTTTCACCATTTTATTAAGCATTATTTTTACTAACGGATTGTGTCAAGCAATCAATAAATATTACGAGTAACCCATGGCGCTGTTAGATATTCGCAATCTTAATATTGAAATTCAAACACCAAACGGTCGCATGAAAATTGTGGACGGTGTCAATCTTTCGCTTAATGAAGGGGAAATTCTAGGGCTCGTCGGTGAATCAGGTTCCGGTAAAAGTTTAATCGCTAAAGTAATCAGTAATTCCATTAAAGACAACTGGATTGTCACGGCTGACCGTTTTCGTTTTAACGATATTGAATTGCTTAAACTGACACCGAATCAACGTCGAAAAATCGTTGGAAAAGAAATTTCAATGATCTTCCAAAATCCATTAAGTTGCCTTGATCCAAGCCGAAAAATTGGTAAACAGCTTATTCAAAGTATTCCGAACTGGACCTTTAAAGGTCGCTGGTGGCAATGGTTTGGCTGGAAAAAGCGCCGTGCAATTGAGTTGCTACACCGTGTAGGGATTAAAAACCACCAAGACATTATGGCAAGTTATCCTACTGAGATCACTGAAGGTGAAGGCCAAAAAGTGATGATTGCGATAGCGGTGGCGAATCAACCTCGTCTCTTAATTGCGGATGAACCCACTAATTCTTTGGAATCCATTACGGCTTTGCAGATTTTCCGCTTGCTTTCAAGTATGAACCAAAACCAAGGGACGACAATTTTATTAGCCAGTAACGATCTTAAAAGTATCAGTGAATGGTGTGATAGCATTTCCGTCCTTTATTGTGGGCAAAATACGGAATCAGGACCAACTGACCAAATATTGGATATGCCTCATCATCCTTATACACAAGCATTACTTTACTCTGTGCCGGATTTTAGTCACCCCTTAGGTTTTAAAAGCAAATTAGGCACACTAGAAGGCACAGTGCCGATTTTAGAACAAATGCCGATTGGTTGTCGTTTAGGACCTCGATGCCCTTTTGCGCAACGGGAATGCATTCAAAAGCCAAGCCGATATCGTATTAAACAGCATGAGTTTTCCTGCCATCATCCGATTAATCTTCGAGAACGGCAGTTTAAAGATAAAATTGAAACTTCACCGCTTACGCTCAATACCGACTCAAAAGGAAACGAATAATGCCATTATTACAAGTGGAAAATCTCAGTAAAACCTTTGATGAACCCACCAAACTTTTGGGCTCAGAGCAATTTTATGCGGTAAAAGACGTCAGCTTTACACTTAACCGTAAAGAAACCCTTGCGATTATTGGTAAAAATGGTTCGGGTAAATCAACATTAGTGAAAATGATTGCGGGAATTACCCCTCCTACATCAGGGAAAATCTTATTTAATGGTTTACCATTACAATTTGAAGATTTTCACTATCGTGCACAGCATATTCGAATGGTTTTCCAAGATGCGAATTCCGCGTTTAACCCTCGCTTAAACATTGGGCAAGCCTTAGATGCACCACTACGATTAATTACCGATTGGGATGAAGAAACGCGTAATGAAAAAATCTTTGAAACGCTTTCATTAGTCGGACTTTATCCTGATTATACGAATCTTAAAATCAAGCATTTATCTGTCAGTCAAAAACAACGGATCGCCTTGGCTCGTGCACTGATTCTTCAACCCGAGATCATTATTATTGATGATGCATTGAGTACATTAGATGCCTCTGTGCGTATTCAATTGCTTAATCTGATTTTAGATTTACAAGAACATTTAGGCATTTCCTATATTTATATTGGACAACATTTAGGCATTATCAAACATATTGCAGATCAAGTTTTGGTGATGGATGATGGTGAAATTATCGAATCTGGTACACCAAGAGAGATCTTTTCTAATCCTCAAAATAATATTACTCGCCTACTTGTAGAAAGCCATTTTGGTCAATTGCTTGATGAAAATGCTTGGCAAACAACGACTTCCTAATTCTCTTTAAAATAAGTTAGGCATAGACATCTCAAAAAAACGTCTTTAAAAATGGATTACTTTACTACAAAATTGCTTAAACTTATCCATAAAACTTGAGGTATTGATTTCTTCTTTTCTCATGTAGCAAGGTGACTCATTATTATCACTATAATCATTAAACTTTAAACTATCTAAATCTTCTATCTTATTACTCTTATTCGATAGCCATTCTAAATTAGAAATTGCAGATAACTTATCTACCATATCTTTGGCTATACAAAAAAGCGGAATAGCAATAATACTAGAAAGAGAATAAGAAATTAATAAACATAAGCCCTTAGAAGAGAAAACTTTTATGAATAATTCCTGATATAAATACTGCGGAAAAAAACAAAAGATGGTTAAAGAAACGAGAGAAAAAATAAAATACATCGAATTATAGTAGCATTTAGGCTTTAATTTATTAAAGCAATTATTACCAACTTTCTCTTTTATCTCATCCTTTACATTTCTATCTATATAAGGATAAGATGAAATAAGGCATCTAAAAGCCTTATTTTTATCTTTGTATTTTTTCATTATTAAATCTAAATATTCTATTTCAATATATGAAACTGATTTTTTAAACAAAATTTCATATGCCTTATGACGAAAAATACTATTATCATTTTGTTTTAGCCTACATAAAATCAGCTCAACCGCATCAAGCTCTTTCAGTTTTCTATCTGCTTTCTTTATAAAAAACTCATCAACACCCAACCATAACTTATAGAAATATCGTAACAAAAATAAAGCAATTACAATTCCAAATATAATAAAAAAACTTTATTTGAATCATTATCAGGAACTTTATCCGCAAATAACTCTAATAATTTCACTAAAAAATCAAACATATTAATATTATCCTTAATTTAATTTCATAATATTACTTCGTAGTAATACAATTTAAACAATACAAATACTGCCCTTTTGGATCATTAAATTTGGTTAACACATTCAGTTGTTTTTTCATTTGATGCACTTCCTGTGGCAATCCCAACCAATTTGTCAATAATACTTGCCCTTTTTGCTTAAGCTTGCGATCTAATTTTGCTAAGAAGCTATCATCTTCATCAACTAACCATTGCACAATAAAGCTATCCATATATTTATCCGGATTTTGGTTTACTAGAGCACCAGCTTTCTCAATGGCTACATCTATATCACCTAATTCATCCACCAAACCATTTTTATGTGCATCTTGCCCTAACCAAACTTGGCCTTGAGCAATTTTATCTACTTTATCTTTTGATAACTGACGACCACGGCTTACAACATCTAAGAAGCGGTCATAACCATTTTCGATACCAAGTTGATAGATATCTTGAGTATTTTTACTCAATGGGCTTAAAGCTGACGTTTCCGCGAGATCTGTTGTCGCCACACTATCAGTACTCATTCCCATTTTTTTGATTGCATTTTCAAAGGTTGGGAATAACGCAAAAATCCCGATAGAACCCGTAATCGTATTTTTATCTGCCACAATATAATCTGCAGTAGATGAAATCCAATAACCACCAGATGCAGCCATACCGCCCATAGATACCACAACAGGCTTACCTGCTTTTTGAAGATTTTCAGTTTCCTGGCGAATAATTTCAGATGCAAAAGCGCTACCGCCCGGAGAATTAACACGGAGAACAACTGCCTTCACTTTCTCATTATCGTGAGCCTGTCTTAATAATCTCGCAATGGTATCACCACCAGCAGACTCTTCATCACTTTCCCCATCAATAATTGTCCCTTCGACATTAACTACAGCAACGATATTTTTTTCATTTGGATCAACAGAGAAACGATCACCTAAATCAGATAAATAATCTTCAAAATCTAATAATTTAGTATTTCCCTCTGCATCTTGACCAAAAAATGCAGTCAATTTTTTATCTAAATCCAATCTTGTCGCAAAATGTGTCACTAACTGACGTTTTTTCACATAAGCCGTTTCATCACCCTTTAAGGCTTTTAAATCACTAATATATTTTTGTGCATTCGGTAATACATCATTAGCGGTAATATGACGATTAACCATTAACGTTTGCATGTAGTTTTGCCACATACCCCCAAGCCATTTCTGCATATTCGCTCGTGCTTCTGGTGACATATCATCACGCAAGAAAGGTTCTACAGCAGACTTATATGTCCCCACTCGGAAAATATGCGGCGTAATTTCAAGTTTTTCGAGCATGGATTTGAAGTAAAGATTTTCATAACGTAAACCTTGAATACCGACTTGTCCAATCGGATTGAGATAAATTTCGTCCGCAAAACTCGCAAGAAAATATTGTGATTGTGTGTAATTGTCAGCATAAGCAATAACTGGCTTTTCTGATTCTTTAAAACTTTGAATGGCCTTTCCTACATACTCTAATGATGGAAGATCCCCCCCTTCAAAGTCATTTAAATTCAACACTAAACCACGAATTCGTTCATCATCTTTCGCAGATAAAATACTTTGCACCACATCAAAGGTTGAATATTTATAAGAGACTTTTTCATTATTTAAACGTTGGAGTTCCTTTTCCCAACTCAACATATCTTCCGTGTTATCCGCAAGATAGCCCGTTAAATTTAAATATAATGCACCTTGATCACCTGATAAGACTTGGCTTTTCTTACCATCCCCCAAAAGGCCGACAAGAAAAATCAACGCTAAAACAAATAATAAAAACACAAAATTCATCACAAGATTTCGGATAAAATTGAGCGCTTTACAACAAAATTTCAATACGCTTAAGATGTTATTCATGCGAAATTAAACCTTTAAAATAGAAATAAAAATTGTGCGTAGCCTATCATAAAGTCCTATGAAAAACTATGCTATAATCAACCGCACTTAATTAGAAGAAGGAAAATACTATGGATGCATTAACTCTTTTAACACAACGTAAATCCAATAAAAAATTAACGGCACCAGCCCCTAGCCAAGTACAATTAGAACAAATGTTTCAAGCCGCTTTACATGCACCTGATCATGGTAAGCTTGAGCCTTATCATTTCGTGGTAATTCAAGGCACAGGTTTAAGTAAATTGGAAAGCTTGCTCAAAGCGGCAGTGGCTGAATTTGAGTTAGGTGAAGAGCGATTAAAAAAAGCAGAGAATTTTGCACGCCGTGCACCGATGGTCATTGCGGTAATTGCTAAAATTAATCATGAAGTGAAAAAAGTACCAGGTTGGGAACAAATGCTTACTGCAGGTGCAGCAACTTATGCGATTCAACTTGCGGGCAACGCACTGGGTTTTGAAAGTTTTTGGGCAACTGGTCCTCTCGTTGAAGGGCATGAATTACGTGAAACGTTTGGTTGCGACAAAAATGATAAGATCGTTGCCTTATTACAAATTGGTACGGCCGCTGAAAAATTAGAAAGAGACTGTAAACCAAAAGATTTATCACGTTTCGTGACCCATCTATAACAATCAAAAAAGGCGGAGATTTCCGCCTTTTCTATTGTTCTTATTCAAACTCGCCTTCTAATCCACTTCGGATTTTATTTTCAAACGCTGTATAGTCCACTAAAAACGCATCGTGACCATAATCTGATGGGAATTCATAAAATCTTAAATCTATGCCGGCTTGCTCTAAAAGCTGTTTACTTTTATGCAAATCAATGGATTTAAATAGTTGATCTGTCGTCACTGAAACTAATGTATAACAGGCTTTAATTCGAGATAAGGCTTCTTTTACGTCTGTATACCCTACACTAGGATCATACAGATCGAGCGCACGCAATAAATGCAAATAGGTGTTGGCATCAAAACGCTCTAAAAATTTTTTACCTTGATAACTCAAATAGGATTCCACTTGAAAGTGATCTCCCCAAAATTGTCCTTCAGATTTAGTCGCTCGCCCAAATGCCTTGGCTAACTGCACATCGGTCCGATAGGTCAACATTCCCAACATACGAGCAATGGAAAGCCCTTGATTAGGCGGTGTCCCCTCATAATAATCACCATTATTAAAATTCGGATCATTAATGACAGCCTGACGCATCACATGATTAAACCCAATAGCTTCCGCACTGAAGAAAATCGAAGAGCAAAGATTCACAATATTATCCATAAAATCCGGATAATCAATTGCCCATTGTGTAGCTTGCATACCGCCAAAAGAGCCGCCCACTATCGCTTTTAGATGTGTTATACCGAGATAGTCAAGTAACGCTTTTTGTACTTTGATAATATCTTGAACAATAATATTGGGGAACTGGCTACCGTAAGGTTTTCCTGTAGTGGGATTAATTGAGCTTGGTCCCGTTGTTCCTTTACAACCGCCTAATACATTTGAGCAAATAAAAAAGTACTTAGATGTATCAAAGGCTAGACCTTCGCCCATAAAGTTTTGCCACCAGCCATCTTTATTCGGTTCATCAAAATAAGGTTCGGCATCTCCTGTTAAGGCATGACAAATCAATACAGCATTGCTTTTATCTGCATTTAAAGTCCCGTAAGTTTGATACGCGACATTAATAGGCGAAAGCTGCCCACCCAATGTTAATTGGAGGGGATTGTCTTGAAACAACTCGACATTTTGCACAGCCATTAAAATGATAACCTTTTACGTTGATGATTTACCAATTATCAACAGCTCATGTTTTTTGTCAAGAAATTTTAGACGTTTAGACGTCTAAATATTTCCTTATCAATTTAGTAAACAAATTACACTTGAAATTATTTTGCTTTTTCAGTATGTTAGCCATATGCAACTATCCAAAATGCGGTTAAAAATGACTGCACTTTCATGGCTCTCTCGCCTTCCGCTGAAAAAACTCCTCGGCTACGCTTTGGGGTTAGGTTTACTCGTCTTGATTGGTTGCTTCACCATTGATCGCGCTGTGAGTTTCTATGTACAGGATCGCGTTTATGAAGACGTTGAAACACTCCCACATCGTCACTATGCATTAGTATTGGGCACATCCAAATATGTTGCCAAAGGTAAAACCAACAAATATTACGACTACCGTTTAGAAGCATCAAAATACTTAATCGATCAAAATAAAGTTGATTATTTACTGCTAAGTGGCGATAACCGTACGCTTCAATATAACGAGCCTCGTACCATGTTTTTGGACCTACGTAAAATGGGTGTGTCTGAAAGCGTCATGTTTAAAGATTTTGCAGGATTCCGCACCTTAGACTCTGTTGTGCGAGCCAATAAAGTTTTCCAAGTTCCTTCCTTTACGATCATCAGTCAAAAATTCCATTGTGAACGTGCGCTACTTATTGCTAAACATTACAATATTGATGCCATTTGTTTCACCGCAAAACAGCCTGAAGTTTATTTTGGGACGCGTGTCCGCGAAATGTTTGCTCGCGTGAAAGCCGTATTAGACTTAATTATCGGGGTAAAACCCTACTTTCTTGGTACACCAGAACCGCTACCAATGCCTGCTGAATAGTTAACTATTCTTTAATTTTTACCCTGTTTAATCAAAAAACATCTAAATAAAAAGATTTTTATACGATTTTTTATCATATTTATTTGACAATTTTTGCTTAAATCGCTATTTCTAATAGCCATCATAAAACACAACATCTTACTTTTTTCATTTTAGAGGATTATCTTATGTCTCATTTATCGGTAGCAAAATTTGGTGGTACATCCGTTGCGAACTATTCCGCGATGCAAGCTTGTGCCAAAATCATCATTGCAGATCCTAATACTCGAGTTGTAGTGCTTTCTGCATCGGCAGGTGTTACTAACTTATTAGTTGCCCTAGCCAATGGTTTAGAAGCAGAAGAACGTGCAAAATTAATCGGTGAAGCCCGTCAAATTCAAGAAAATATTTTAAATGAATTACAAGACGACAGCCGTGTGCGCCCTGTCATCGAAAAATACTTGGAAAATATTACTGCACTTTCTGAAGCAGCAAGCCTTGCGACGTCAAAAGCTTTAACTGACGAAATCATCAGTCAAGGTGAAATGATGTCGACACAAATTTTCATTGAAGTATTAAGAGAATTACAAACTACCGCAACTTGGGTCGATGTGCGTACTTTAGTCGCAACCAATGATAACTTTGGTAAAGCGGCACCAGATGATGCACAAACTCAAGCAAATTGCGATAATTTATTAAAACCATTAATCGACCGAGGTGAATTAGTCATCACCCAAGGTTTTATTGGTCGTGAACCAGGCGGTAAAACGACTACTTTAGGCCGTGGTGGTAGTGACTACTCTGCTGCACTTTTAGCGGAAGTATTAAACGCAAAAGATGTATTAATTTGGACGGATGTAGCGGGAATTTACACTACTGACCCTCGTGTCGTCCCTGAAGCAAAACGTATTGATACCATGAGCTTTGCTGAAGCAGCTGAAATGGCAACTTTCGGCGCTAAAGTATTACACCCTGCAACATTACTTCCAGCTGTACGCAGTAATATTCCTGTTTATGTAGGTTCAAGTAAAGCACCTGATGCAGGCGGTACTTGGGTAACACGCGATCCTCAACCACGTCCGACATTCCGTGCTATTGCAGTTCGTCGTGATCAAACTTTATTGACGCTTTCAAGCTTAAGCATGCTACACGCTCAAGGATTCCTTGCGAATGTATTCAATATCTTAGCCAAATATAAAATTTCGGTGGACACCATTACCACTTCTGAAGTGAGCATTGCATTAACGTTAGATAAAACTGGCTCAGCTTCATCTGGTGTAGAATTACTTTCTCCTGAATTATTAGAAGAATTAAGCCAATACTGCACCGTGAAAGTTGATACAGGCTTATCGCTTGTCGCATTAATTGGAAATGATTTACACCTAGCTTCAGGTGTGGCAAAACGTATTTTTGACACGCTTGAAGGCTATAACATTCGCATGATTAGCTATGGCGCAAGCACGAATAACATTTGTATGCTAGCACATAGTGACAAAGCGGATGACGTAGTACGTTCATTACATAAATCGTTGTTTGAATAATAAATTTAAGAAAAGTGCGGTTAAAAATAACCGCACTTTTTTACGTTTAAAATTTGAGATTACGACCAAAAAAGAGTAAAGTAATCGTTTGTCTGATTTATAAACTTACGCAAACTTAAGGCGGAAATTATGGGAAAAAGTGTTGTTGTTCTTGGCGCTCAGTGGGGCGATGAAGGGAAAGGCAAGATCGTTGATTTATTAACAGATCGCGTTAAATATGTAGTGCGTTACCAAGGTGGTCACAACGCAGGTCACACTTTAATTATTAATGGTGAAAAAACTGTATTACGCTTAATTCCATCAGGTATTTTACGTGATAACGTGACCTGTTTAATCGGTAACGGCGTGGTACTCTCTCCTGCTGCATTAATGCAAGAAATGGGCGAATTAGAAAGCCGTGGCGTAAAAGTACGTGAACGTTTATTAATTTCAGAAGCTTGTCCATTAATCCTACCTTATCACGTTGCAATGGATCACGCTCGTGAAGCCGCGTTAGGCAAAAAAGCCATTGGTACAACCGGTCGTGGTATCGGCCCAGCTTATGAAGATAAAGTGGCTCGTCGTGGTTTACGCGTGGGCGATTTATTCAATCGCGAAGCCTTTGCTGAAAAATTAAAAAATATCCTTGAATACTATAATTTCCAATTGGTGAACTACTACAAAGTAGAACCTGTTGATTATCAAAAAACATTAGACGATGTGTTCGCAGTAGCTGATATTATTACTGGTATGGTGGCAGATATCACAACCATCTTAGATACCGCACGTAAAAATGGTGACAACATCCTATTCGAAGGTGCACAAGGTACGATGCTTGATATCGACCACGGCACCTATCCGTATGTAACCAGTTCTAACACCACAGCAGGTGGCGTAGCAACAGGTTCTGGTTTCGGTCCTCGCAACCTTGACTATGTGTTAGGTATCATCAAAGCATACTGTACTCGTGTTGGTGGCGGTCCATTCACCACAGAATTATTCGATGAAACTGGTGCTGAAATTGCACGTAAAGGTAATGAATTTGGTGCTGTAACTGGTCGTCCACGTCGTTGTGGTTGGTTTGATGCTGTCGCGATTCGCCGTGCAATTCAACTTAACTCGATTTCTGGTTTCTGTATGACTAAATTAGACGTATTAGATGGCTTTGACGAAGTGAAAATCTGTACGGCTTACAAAATGCCAAATGGCGAAATCGTTGAATATGCCCCATTAGCAGCGAAAGATTGGGAAGGCGTAGAGCCAATTTACGAAACCTTACCAGGCTGGAAAGAAAACACCTTCGGTGTGACTGATGTAAATAAATTACCGCAAACTTGCCGTAATTACATCAAACGTATCGAAGAAGTAACTGGCGTACCTGTCGCTATCCTTTCAACGGGTCCTGATCGTGTTCAAACAATGATTTTACGCGATCCATTTGCGGCCTAAAACAGCATAAAAATAAACCGCACTTTGGCACAACCAAGTGCGGTTATTTTTTAAGGAGTTTTTGATGACTGAACAAGATATTGCTGACTACCTAAAAAATCATCCTGATTTTTTTACCCATCGCCCAGAACTACTTCAACAGATTAGTATTCCGCATGGCCATGAAGAAGGGACGATTTCGTTAGTCGAAGCACAGCTTGCTCGGCAACGAGAACAAATCAAAACACTTACTCAACTCCTTGAAAAATTTCATCAGCTTGCTCATCAAGAAGCCGATATCTTCTTTGCTCTTTTGCCTTTGCAGAAAAAACTATTTCAGACAGAAGACTTTATTGCCATCAATGAAAAGCTTGATGACTGGGCAAAAGGCTATGAACTAGAAGGTGCTAAAATCTTACTTTTCACTGACAACTGGCAAAAAAATAATTCTATTCCTGAACAACATTGGTTAGACCGAAAAGCCTTTGAACTCATTCGCCTAGAGCGCATGGGCTTACGCCAATTCTATTTAGGCGATCTCTCCAATAAAGAAAAAGCCCTCATGTTCCTTCCTGAAGAGCTCCCTATCGGCTCTGTTGCGATTTGCCGTTTAGGTGGAACACCTCAAAAACCAACCGCACTTTTACTCTTCAAATCTCGAGACACAGACCGTTTCCACAACGACCAAGACACCACATTTCTTCGACATTTAGTCGATATTGTGGAATTGCATTTGGGAAGATGGCTTTAAACATTATTAAGTGATCTCTGTCACAAATCTAAAAATTATTTAAATTTAGACTTTTATATTCAAATATTTAAGCGTATTTTGTAGGTTAGATGTTTTGGTATAAATGTCGATCGTAGTTTGATCTCATTTACTGATTTTATCCCTATCTCAGTGAGGTTTCATTATGAATAAAAAAATGTCTTTAACATTGATTGCCATTGGACTAGGTATGTCACTTAGTAATATGGCTGCGGCACAAGAAAAATTAATTGTGTACACATCAATGAAAGAATCATTAATTGGTGCATTAAAAGCAAAATTTACTGAAAAACATCCAGATGTTGAAATGGATTATCAGTCTGCCGGCGCCGGAAAATTGATGGCTAAAATTGCAACAGAAAAAGAATCCGGGAAAATTATGGCCGATGTGATTTGGACAAGTGAAGTACCTGACTTCTTCCAAATGAAAAAAAACGGCATGCTTGAAGCTTATGTTTCTCCTGAAACTGCCAATATTGTTAACCCTATCCCTAACTTTGATGGTTCTTTTACCCCAGTCCGCCTCGGTACACTAGCAATCGCCTACAATACCCGCTTCGTTAAAGATAACCCACCTGCTGAATGGGCTGATATCTTAAAACCTGAATATAAAGGTGCATTTGGTATTGCAAACCCTGCATTATCGGGTACGTCATATATGAGTGTATCTTTATTAAAAGATAAATTTGGTTGGGAATTCTTTGAAAAATTAAAAGCAAATAAAGCTAAAGTAGGTAAAGGTGCAGGACAAGTTATCGACGATACCGCATCTGGTGATTTATTAGCCTCTCTCGCTGTTGACTATATTACCAACGATAAAATTAAAAAAGGCGCGCAATTAAAATTGGTTTATCCAAAAGAAACACTCGTCATCCCTAGCCCTGCAGCGATCTTAAAAGGCACTGAACACCTTGCTGCTTCACAAAAATTTATTGACTTCTTACTTTCTGAAGATGGGCAAAAAATCATTGCAAATGAAGGCACATTACCAGTTAGAAAAGGTATTGAACTTGATGCTAAATTTGGTATGCCATCTCTAGAAGATGCCGTATCAAGAGCGATTCCTATTGACTATGAAAAATTAATGTCAGAAAAAGAAGAAACAATTAAACATTTCACTCAAATTCTTCAAGGTCGTTAATTAGTAAGGAGTAGTGATTATGGCAACAATTACATTTGAAAATGTATCCAAAAAATTCGGCTCAAATGAAGTGTTAAAAAATCTGTCCTTAGTTGTACAAGATGGAGAATGTTTTACGCTTCTTGGCCCATCCGGCTGTGGGAAAACTGTCTTATTACGCCTGCTTGCAGGATTTGATGTGCCAGATAGTGGCCGTATTTTAATTGATGATGTGGTTGTTGCCGATCCCGCTACAAACACGGATATTCCGCCAGATCAACGCGGTCTAGGTGTGGTCTTCCAAGATTATGCTGTTTGGCCACATATGACTGTCTTTGACAATATCGCCTACCCTCTAAAATTAAAGAATATTGAAAAAGAAGCTCTCCATAAACAAGTGATGGAAGTGGTCGAATTAGTTAATTTAACTGGTTTAGAAGAACGTTTACCTTCTCAATTGTCAGGGGGGCAACAACAGCGCGTTGCTCTCGCAAGGGCATTAGTTGCTAAACCATCTTTAATGCTCTTAGACGAACCTCTCAATAATTTGGATGCCAATCTTCGAGAAGAAATGCGTTTTGAAATTAAAGAATTACAGAAAAAACTCGGTATTACTATTCTGTACGTAACACATGACCAAGAAATTGCCCTAGCAATATCAGATCGTTTGGCCATTATGAATGAGCATGGTGATATCCAACAAATTGGAACACCATGGGACATTTATGAGCGTTCAGAAAATGAGATGGTATTTAAATTTATGGGGCTCGCAAATTTCATTCCTGTGAGATACCAAAATAATCATCATTATATTGGAGAAGGTAATCAAATTTTAAACTGGAAAAACTTGCCACCTAACTCAGGGAAATTAGGATGTCGACCTTCCGATATCATACTCAGCAAAGACAATGAAGGTTTACTAGGAAAAATATCAAGAGCCAGCTTTCTTGGCGCGGTAATGGATTATATGGTAGAGATTGATGGTGTAACACTACGAACAGAAATCCCAACTAATAAAGCATTACGTAATAATTTAATGTTCAATGAAGGTGAAAATTGCTTTATCAGTTTTCATGATTTGCTTTGGTTTGATTCTGCTAAAGAAATCTAGAGGGGTTTATTATGGCTACAACTATTCAAAATAATCATCCATTCAATATTGCTAACGTTATTCTAGCCTTATCTATCGGTATCTTAGTTATCGTTGTTGCGGTTCCTGTTTTACTTATTTTCCTCAATTCTTTTTGGGTTGATGGACAATTTAATATCACCGACGTGGTGAATATTCTTAAGCAAGAAGAAACCTATGAAGCATTACTCAATTCACTTTTCATCGCATCTGGCGTAACTGTGATGAGTACGATCATTGGTACATTTTTTGCTTGGTTAGTAACTCGAACAGATCTACCTTACAAAGGTTTTATGAAAGTGATGTTTCTTGTACCTTTTATGCTTCCTTCTTTCATTGGGGCATTAGCTTGGAAAATGTTACTTTCACCACGTTCTGGTTACATTAACCAATTCTTCATGGATTTAGGATTTGATGGTCCTATTTTTAATATCTATAGCTATGCTGGTATTATGGCGGTAGAAACGATGTATCTTTTCCCATTCGTCTTTATCCAAGTCTGTGGTGCATTAGAGCGCATGGACCCTACATTAGAAGAATCAGCGAGAATCTCAGGCGCAAGCCTCTTTACTATTACACGTAAAATTACCATTCCACTCGTCATGCCAAGTATCCTTTCTGGTGCATTACTCATTATGCTCTATTCTATGGCTCACTTTGGTACAGTTGCCGTACTGGGCGTAGAAAATGGTATTTTCAACATTCCAACCCTCATTTATGAACGTATTCACCAAAGTGCGGGGAGTTTTGAAGCCATTCGTACCGGTACTGTACTTGCAACTGTTTTAGTATTCACTGCGGCACTGATTATTTGGTTACAAAACAAAATCTTAAATAAAGGTCGCTTCCAAATTATTGCAGGTAAAAGCTTTAGACCTATCGAAGTAAAACTTCGTGGTTTGAGAAAACCGTTGCTTGTTATTTGCTTACTCTACATCGCCTTTACAATCGTATTGCCTACAGTCACGATTTTCCTTGTTGGTGGATTAAAAACCTATGGATTACCAATTACATGGGAAAATCTCACATTAGATAACTATAAATTCATCTTATTTGAATGGCAGTTAACAAAAGATGCAATTCGCAATAGTGTGACTCTCGGTCTTGCTGCAGCACTGATTACCATGTTCGCAGGGGTAATGATTTCTTATGTTATCGTTAAAATGCGTGTTCGCGGAAAAGGCATTCTTGAGTTCTTAGGTATGTTGCCATTCTCCGTACCAGGCTCTGTAATTGCTCTTGGGGTGATCCTTGCCTGGAGTGGTAAATTTGGTATCAATCTCTACAACACAGTTTGGATTATTTTAATTGCTTACATTGCACGTTATATGGCTTTCTCACTCAAAGCTAACTCTGCAGCACTTGAGCAAGTACATGATTCATTAGTTGAAGCTTCTCGAGCATGTGGAGCAAGTATGTGGCAATCCTTAAAAGATATTGTTATCCCACTCGTAAGACCAGGGATGATTGCTGCTTTCTTCCTTATTTTCCTTCCAGCACTACGTGAATTGACCGTTTCTGTTATGTTATATGGTCCTTCTACACGAACCATCGGGGTAGCAATTTATACTCTAAATGAAGACGGTGAAACCGTTTATTCTGCGGCATTAGCGGGTATCGCCCTAATAATCATTGTATTAGGTCAAACCGTTATTAAACGTTATGCTGAAAAGAAAACTCAAAAATAGAAGGTTAGGAGTAAAAGATGAGCTATATTCAATTAAATCATGTCATGAAAAAATTTGGTGATGTTATTGCCATTGAAGATCTTAACCTTTCTATCGAAAAAGGCGAATGTTTCTCTATGCTAGGACCATCAGGTTGTGGAAAAACAACTACTCTACGAATGATTGCAGGCTTTGAAGACTTAGACGGAGGGGAAATTAAAGTCGGTGATAAATTACTGTCATCGAAGAAAAACAATTTCTATCTTCCACCAGAGAAACGCAATTTTGGTATGGTCTTTCAGGCCTTTGCAGTATGGCCGCATATGACGGTATATGATAACGTTGCCTTTCCGTTAAAACTCAAAAATATTTCAGCCCAAGAAATTGAAAAACGAACAACTGATGCCTTAAGACACACTAATTTACTTAGTGTTGCCAAGAAAAGCCCTGATGATTTATCTGGTGGCGGAAAACAACGTGTGGCTCTTGCTAGAGCATTAGCAATCAACCCAGACGTCATGTTACTAGACGAACCATTATCAAGCTTAGATCCCCATCTTCGCGAAGAAATGCGTTTTGAAATTAAGGCATTACAGAAAAAATTTGGGTTCTCAATTATTTATGTGACTCATGACCAATCTGAAGCGATGGCACTTTCAGATCGTATTATGGTCATGAAAAAAGGGGCAGTACAACAAATTGATACCCCATTAAATATTTATAATAACCCAGCTAACAAGTTTGTCTTCAATTTTATCGGGTTATCAAATCAATTAAATGTAAACCTATCATCGCAAGGTATTCATATTGATAAAGTTGATGGTATTTTCAATCTTCCAGAAATGCCAAATAATGACTTACTTTCACAAGGTAAAGCCATATTAGCAAGCCGTCCATCTGACATTGAATTTGTTCAACAAGGTGGAATCCCTGGTGTCGTAAAACGTCGCTCTTATCTTGGTGAAGTGACGGATTATAATATCCAAGTTGGAGATCAAGATATTCGTGTTCAAATTGGACGACGAGATTCTGGTCCGAAAGAAGGGGAAACATGTCAGATAGCCTTTGAACATTTGCATTGGTACCCTGCTGAATAACATATCCCAAGTGCGGTTAAATTTAACCGCACTTTTACTCTTTAAATCTCGAGATACTGACCGTTTCCACAACGACCAAGACACCACATTTCTTCGACATTTAGTCGATATTGTGGAATTGCACTTGGGGAGATATGCGTAAACAAAACATTTTAAGTGGTAAAAATACTTTATAAGATTCAAATTTATTGACAAAGCTCTGGAACCTCATCTGTTCTGAGTGATATAAATATATAATGTGCTATATCATTATTCTCTGAATCAGATCGACTCACTAGATAAGGAAATTGGTTTTGATAAATATAACAATATAAATTTAAATTACCACCTTCTAAAAAATATTGTTTTTTAGAACCTGGAATATTTACATCTTTTAAGAAAGCCATACCTCTATCGATAGAGGCTACCTTGTAAAATTGAGAAATAGGTATTTCATCAGTCTTATTAACATCAAAAACAACAATCATTTCATTGGTTTCTATAAAAGCCCTCAAGAATATATTATTAGCACTTTTAGGAAAAATATTCACGTACCATGAAAATGACTCTGAGTTAAAGAACTCTTCTGGTGAGTTGTAGTGATAATCATTATAAGATCTATAGTTAAAAGTGAATATTAAAAACACTAAAAATATAGTAATACATAGAAAGCTTACAAACTTCAAAGTTAATTTAATAAACTTACTCATAAATACTTTTTCCTTTAATTCAACTCTTATTTTTTATAAGCATTAGTGTTGCTCCTTCCAGAAAGAGTTACCTTTATATCTGATGAGAATTCTCACTAAATAAGCTTTGATTATTTTCACTTTTCTTAGCCTATAACACAAGAAATTAAGGCTAATCTACATACTAACACAACTGCCAAATAATACCTATTTATCAATTCGTTAGGGGATATATTGAAAAGTTCATGCGACCTAAAATAAATCTTTGATCCTGCTCACAATTTCAAAAAAATAAACTTTCTTTATTTTTCAACTCTTTCTACAATACCTTTGTTTTTATTATTAAAAACACACAATTCAATTTAACTTCAGATATCACAAGGGTCTAATTATGAAAATTTTAACTTGGCCTGTGGTTGCAGGTGCTGCACTTGGTATCGTTGCGCCACTTCTCTCTTACAATGGCAATCCTGGTAATATGGGATTTTGTGCGGCTTGTTTCTTACGCGATACAGCAGGATCGCTTGGATTACACCACGCAGCCCCATTACAATACCTTCGCCCAGAACTCATTGGATTAGTTTTAGGAGCACTCGCCAGTGCATTCTTATCTAAGGAATTCAAACCTCGTGGTGGCTCTGCCCCACTCGCTCGTATTAGCTTAGGCTTTTTTGCGATGCTTGGTGCGCTGATTTTCTTAGGTTGTCCATGGCGTGCTTATTTACGATTAGGTGGCGGTGATCTCACTGCAATTGCAGGTATCGTAGGATTATTTGCTGGCGTATTGGGTGGCATTTTCTTCGCTAATCGAGGATTCTCATTAGGTAAATCGAAGGAACAAAGCCAATCTTCGGGCTTAATCGGTCCAATCTTTGCCGTAATTTTGCTTGTTTTAGCCTTAACCCAATTTAAATTTGGTGAAAATCTAGCAATTTACACCTCTGAAAAAGGCCCGGGTGCACAACATGCGGCTATTTGGATGTCACTAGCTGGCGGATTACTTCTCGGTGTGCTGATGCAAAAATCGCGTTTTTGCACCATTGGGGCATTCCGAAACTTTGTCCTCTTCCGTGATGCACACTTATTAAACGGTGTGATTGCATTGATTGTCTTTGCGGCAATAACCAATGCCTTATTAGGTCAATTCCATTTAGGCTTTGAAAAACAACCTATCGCGCATAATGACTATCTCTACAATTTCCTTTCTATGGTGCTTTGTGGTCTTTGCTTTGCATTAGGCGGCGGTTGCCCTGGTAAGCAATTAGTTAATATTGGTGAAGGGAACAATGACTCTGCATTATTTGTGCTCGGTATGCTACTTGGCGCAGCTGCGGCACATAACTTTGGCTTAGCAGCGGCTCCTTCTGGCGTTGCAGCCTTTACGCCTCATCTTTTAGTTGCCGGCTTTGCAGTTTGCTTATATATCGCATTAACCAATAAATCGGAAGCCTAACATCCATTCAGAATAAACAAAAAGGAAGTCCATTATGACTTCCTTTTTTCGTTTTTAAAAGTGCGGTCATTTTTAACCGCACTTTCCACATCATTAGAGAATATTTTTCTCGCCACGGGAAAGACTAATTAAGCCTGAACGAACAATCTCAAGTAATGTACTTTCTTCTTTCACCGCCTCAACAAAAGCATCTAATTTATCTTTTGTACCCGTCAATTGAATGGTGTAGGATTTTGTTGTGACATCTACAATCTGACCACGGAAGATATCGGCTAAACGTTTTAACTCATCACGTGATGAACCCGTTGCACGCACTTTCACTAATAACACTTCACGCTCTACGTGGTCATGCTCACTCAAATTTATAACTTTAAACACGTCCACTAATTTGTGGAGTTGCTTTTCAATTTGCTCAAGCACTTGTTCATCCCCTACCGCTTCAATCGTCATACGAGAAAGGGTTGGGTCGTCCGTAGGGGCCACAGTTAAGCTTTCAATGTTAAATGCACGTTGGGAAAATAAGCCGACTACTCGAGATAATGCACCGGATTCATTTTCTAATAAAACAGATAAAATTCTACGCATTATTCGTTCTCCTCTTGTGGTTTGCTTAAAATCATCTCATTCATTGCCCCGCCGCGAACTTGCATTGGGTAAACGTGTTCGGTTTCATCAACGTTAATATCAACAAAGACCAATTTATTTTTAATGCTGAAGGCTTCTTGTAATTTGCTTTCTAATTCATCTGGTGTCGAAATTTGAATCCCCACATGACCATAAGATTCTGCTAACTTCACGAAATCTGGTAAAGAATTCATATAAGTTTGAGAATGGCGGCCAGAGTAAATCAAATCTTGCCATTGTTTCACCATGCCTAAGAAGTGGTTGTTCAAACAAATCACTACAACTGGAATACCATATTGTGTTGCCGTTGAAAGCTCTTGGATATTCATTTGAATACTGCCATCACCTGTTACACAAACCACGGTTGCGTCAGGATGTGCAAGTTTCACCCCTAATGCAGCAGGTAAACCAAAGCCCATCGTACCCGCACCACCTGAATTGATCCAACGACGCGGTAAATCAAACGGATAATGTAATGCAGCAAACATTTGGTGTTGCCCTACATCCGATGCCACATAAGCTTGGCCTTTTGTAATACGATACACCGCTTCCATGACTTGCTGTGGTTTGATGACGCCTGAAGTGCGGTCGAAATCCAAGCATTTTTTCGCTTTCCATTCATCGATTTGTTTCCACCAATCTTCCAAGTGATTTTGCGGACGCGAACCGATTTCTTCACCTAATAAACTTAAGAATTCATCCAATACATTTTTCGCGTTACCTACAATTGGAATAGCCGCAGGTACGTTTTTAGAAATAGAGGTTGGGTCAATATCAATCTGAATCACTTTGGCATTCGGGCAATATTTATCTAAGTTGTTAGTGGTTCGGTCATCAAAACGCACACCAACACCAAGAATTAAATCACTTTCATGCATCGCGGTATTGGCTTCATAAGTCCCGTGCATCCCAAGCATGCCTAAAAATTGTTTGTCCGTACTTGGGTACACGCCTAAACCCATTAACGATGAGGTGACCGGTAAATTTAAACGTTGTGCGAATTGTGTTAATTCTTTATGACAGCCTGCAGCAATTGCACCACCACCCACGAATAAAACCGGTTTTTTAGCCACTAATAATGCTTTTAATGCTTTCTTAATTTGGCCTTTATGACCATTTACCGTTGGATTATAAGAACGAAGCTCAACAGATTTTGGATATTCGTAAGGATATTTTAAAGTTGGATTTACGGTATCTTTTGGAATATCTACAACAACGGGACCTGGACGGCCTGTTGAAGCGATATAAAAGGCTTTTTTCAAGATACCTGGAATGTCTTCTGCTTTTTTAACGATAAAGCTGTGTTTAACCACTGGGCGAGAAATCCCCACCATATCACATTCTTGGAACGCATCACGACCGATTAAGCTACTCATTACCTGACCTGAAATGATCACCATTGGTACCGAATCAGTATAAGCAGTCAAAATCCCCGTAATCGCATTGGTTGCACCTGGTCCTGATGTTACTAACACACAACCCACTTTACCGGTCGCACGTGCGTAACCATCAGCCATATGCACCGCTGCTTGCTCATGACGGACTAAAATATGTTCAATCCCACCAAGGGTATGGATTGCATCATAAATATCCAATACGGCACCGCCTGGATAACCAAATAAATACTCAACGCCTTCGTCACGCAAAGACTGAACCACCATTTCCGCACCGGATAATTTCTTCATATTTTACTCCTAAAACTGACCGTACTTTTATTACTACGATTCTTTGTCAAAACAATGGAAACATCATACTGAAAGAAAACGGCTTGTCCAGCATGAGAAAAGTCTAAAAAAATGAATTAAAAAGCATTAAAAACCAACAAAATCTAAATATTAAGATTTAAATAAAGATAATTAATATAAAAAGCAGAAAATCGTAGTTTTATATGGAGTTTTATAAAAATAAAAATTTTTTATTCTTTTGTTCAAAATTTTGAGCTGGATCACATTTTAAGTGTTGATTTTTCTGCTGAGTAAGGAGAAAGGGAGGGATTATAAGAAAAAACCGCACTTGGAAGCTCCAAAGTGCGGTTAAATTTTAAGAGATTTTTAATTAGCCGTTATAGCGTTTGAACACTAAAGTTGCGTTTGTACCACCGAAACCAAAGCTGTTTGACATCACAGTTTGTAAGCCTGCATTTTCTTTTGTTTCAGTCACGATATTGCAGCCTTCTGCCGCTTCGTCTAATGTTTCGATATTAATGCTTGGTGCAATAAAGTCATTGTGTAACATTAATAAGGTATAGATTGCTTCGTGTGCACCTGCTGCACCTAAAGAGTGACCGGTCATTGATTTGGTTGAAGAAATCGCAGGGATTTTGTCACCAAATACATTTTTGATTGCACCTAATTCTTTCACATCACCAACTGGTGTTGATGTACCGTGTACGTTGATGTAATCAATTGGAGTATCTACCGTTGCCATTGCTTGTTTCATACAACGCTCTGCACCTTCACCACTTGGTGCTACCATGTCGTAACCATCAGAAGTTGCACCATAACCCACGATTTCTGCGTAGATTTTTGCGCCACGTGCTAATGCGTGTTCTAATTCTTCAACCACTACAACAGCACCACCACCTGCAATAACAAAACCATCACGGTTTGCATCGTAAGCACGAGAAGCTTTTTCTGGGGTATCATTGTATTTAGTTGAAACCGCACCCATTGCATCGAATTCAGTTGCACATTCCCAAGATAATTCTTCCGCACCACCCGCGAAAACCACATCTTGTTTACCTAATTGGATTAATTCAACTGCGTGGCCAATACAGTGTGCAGACGTTGCACAAGCAGAACTGATTGAGTAGTTCACACCACGGATTTTGTAAGGGGTTGCTAAACAAGCTGACACACTTGATGCCATGGTTTTAGTTACCGCATAAGGACCAATCGCTTTCACACCGCGTGGACCACGCACTGCATCACAAGCGACTAATTGGTTGTGAGCTGAACCAGTACCTGCACCGATTACAAGACCTGTACGGTCATTTGAAACTTGATCTTCTGTTAAACCTGAATCTTCAATCGCTTCACGCATAGAAAGGTATGCATAAGCTGCCGCATCACCCATAAAACGATACACTTTACGATCGATATGCTCGCTTGGATCAAGTTTGATTGTGCCGGCAACATGGCTACGCATTTTCATTTCAACAAACTCAGGCACGACTTCAATACCAGATTTACCTGCTTTTAATGAAGCTAAAACTTCTTCTTTGTTGTTACCGATACTTGAAATAATACCAAAACCAGTAATTACAGCTCTTTTCATTCTTTATTCCTTATGATTTAGGGGAAATTTAATTCAACTTACAGTTGTTAGCTGAACGCAATTTACTATGAAATGAAAATATTGCAAGCAATAATTCATTTGTTCGACCAGTTAAGTTTTAACCGTCTCAAAATTTCCGTGCTATTATAAAAGAATTTGATAAGGTAAAAAAGGGCTAACACATGTTCACCATTCAGCATGCAAAAATTCATTTTAACCAAGAGAATACGCCTGTTTCGGATAAATTCGATGATGTGTATTTTTCTAATCAAGATGGTTTAGCGGAAACCCATTATGTGTTTTTAGAAGGCAATCAGTTGTGGAAACGTTGGGTTAATTATCAAGAAGCCCATTTTGTTATTGCTGAGACCGGGTTTGGCACAGGATTAAATTTCTTTGCAGTGACCACGCTATTCCGTGAATTTCGTCAAAAGTACCCCAATTCGCCTTTAAAACGCCTTTATTTTATCTCTTTTGAAAAATACCCTTTGCCACTTGATGCATTACAACAAGCCCATTTAGCCTATCCGCAATTTTCTCACCTCGCTCAACATCTACAACAGCATTGGCTTAATCCTATTCAAGGTTGCTATCGTTTTCATTTTGATGAAACTACGTTAGATCTTTGGTTTGGTGATGTGGCTGAAAATCTGCCACAGCTTGGCGATTATATGAATGATAAAATTGATGCGTGGTTTTTAGATGGTTTTGCGCCAAGTAAAAATCCAGACATGTGGAACGAGCAGCTTTATCAGCAAATGTTTCGTTTTACCAAACCACAAGGCACCTTTGCGACCTTTACTGCAGCAAGTGCGGTCAGAAAAGGCTTAGAAAATGCAGGCTTTGATATTACGAAGCGCAAAGGATTTGGTAAAAAACGAGAATGTCTCTCTGGTCAAAAAACGCATGAAAAACTGACCGCACTTTCAGTTCCCTGGTTTCATAGTCAGCCCGCTAATCTAAACGAGCAAGATATTGCCATTATTGGTGGAGGAATTGCTTCTCTTTGTACGGCTATCTCCTTGCTTAAACGCGGCGCCAAAATTACGATTTATTGCGAAGATGAGCAAACTGCCCTCAATGCATCCGGCAATAAACAAGGCGCATTTTATCCGCAACTGAGTGATGATAACGAGCGCAATATTCGTTTTTATATTCATGCCTTTGCCTATGGCCATCAATTCCTACAATGGGCAATTCAGCACAAAATCGAATTTGAACACGAATTCTGTGGAGTCGCGCTTTGTGCTTACAATGAGAAAGCTGAAAGTAAATTAAATAAAATCGCTGCGCTGAATTTACCTTCTGATTTATATCAGTCATTAAATCAAACTGAATTAAGCGAAAAAGTCGGTTTACCGTTGCCTTTTAGTGGAGGTTTTATTCCTCAAGGCGCTTGGCTTGCACCACGTCAGTTAGTTCAACATGCTTTTGCCTTTTTGGAGAAACAAGGCGTCCAGATTAAAACATCACAAAAAGTAACCGCACTTTCGCAAACAGAAAATGGTTGGCAAATCAAAACTGCTGAAAATGAAACTTTCTGCCATGAAGTGGTTGCTTTAGCAAATGGGCATAAACTCACTGAGTTTGAACAAACACAAAAACTGCCGCTCTACCCTGTTCGCGGGCAAGTGAGCCAAATTCCGACATCCGCAAACTTGCTTAAACTCAAAACGGTGTTGTGCTATGACGGCTACCTTACGCCAGTCGATCAAGCGAAATCCAGTCATTGTATCGGTGCAAGTCATGTTCGTGATAATGCGACTCGTGAATTTAGTCTAACTGAACAACAAGAAAACCAACAAAAAATTCAGCAAAATATTCCTGAAGAGTGGACAAAAGAAGTGGATACATCGGGTAACCTTGCTCGAATCGGGGTGCGTTGTTCAGTACGAGATCTCACCCCAATGATGGGCGCGGTTCCGCACTTTTCAGCTCAGCAAACACAATATCAGAATTTGTTTAATTTACGACGTCGTAAACAACCAATAGAACAAGCCGCAAACTACCCTAATCTCTATTTAATCGGTGCATTAGGCTCTAGAGGATTAACTTCTGCGCCACTTTTAGGTGAAACACTGGCTTCCTTAATTTATGGCGAGCCCTTACCGATGAGTGAAGATCTGATTCATAACTTAATGCCAAACCGCAGTTGGGTCAGACGCTGGTTGAAAGGTGCGGAGGTAAAATAAAAAAAGTGCGGTTAAATTTAACCGCACTTTTATCTTTTACATCACCACTACATCAAACTGTTCTTGGTTGTAGTACTGTTCTGTTTTAACTTGAACCTGTTTGCTGATGAACATTTCGATCTCTGGCAATAAACCGTGCGATTCTTCTTTGATTAAGTAATCCGCCACAGCTGGAGAGGCATAAACCACAAATTGTTCGCTCGAGAATAAGTGGTTAACGCGAATGATCTCACGCATAATTTCATAACATACTGTTTCGACGGTTTTCACTCGTCCACGTCCTTGGCAAGTTGGACATTCATCACACAATACGTGTTCTAAACTTTCACGAGTACGTTTACGGGTCATTTCAACTAAACCAAGTTGAGTAAACCCATTCACATTCGTTTTGACGCGATCTTTTGATAGGGCTTCTTCCAAGGATTCAATCACGCGATTGCGATGATCATCGGTTTGCATATCAATAAAATCAATAATGATAATACCGCCTAGATTACGCAGTTGTAGCTGCTGTGCAATGGCTTTAGTCGCTTCAATATTGGTGTTAAAAATGGTTTCATCTAAATTTCGATGGCCAACGAAAGCGCCTGTATTGATATCAATGGTCGTCATGGCTTCGGTCTGCTCAATAATGAGATAGCCACCTGATTTTAAATTCACGCGTTTTTCAAGTGCATTTTGAATACCACGTTCTACACCATAAATATCAAAAATCGGCTGACTGCCCGTATAAAGCATTAATTTTTCACTTAATTCCGGCATAAATTCATCGGTAAATTCTTTCACTTCGTTAAAACAAAGTTTGGAATCGATATGAATTTTCTCTAAATTAGCACCGATAAAATCTCGCAAAATACGTTGTGGCAATGCGGGCTCACCATAAATTTTAGAACGGGTTGGATATTTGCCTTTACGCTCAAGCACTTTACGCCATAAACGTTTTAAAAATTCCGCATCTTGGCGTAACTCTTCCTCCGTTGCGCCTTCGGTGGCGGTACGAATAATAAAGCCGCCTAACTCATCACAAAAAGGCTCAACTAACGCTTTTAATCTTGCTCGCTCTTCTTCACTTTCAATACGTTGTGAGACACCAACATGGCTATTTTCAGGCATAAAGACGAGATAACGAGAAGGCAACGTAATATCGGTAGTTAATCTTGCACCTTTAGTGCCCAAAGGATCTTTTACCACTTGTACTACGATATCCTGCCCTTCGCGTACGAGTTCAGAAATGCTTTTTGCTCGGAATTGCTTTTGTTCGTTCACATCCACACACTCCGTATGTGAAACAATATCGGAAGCATGCAAAAATGCGGCTTTTTCTAAACCGATATCCACAAATGCGGACTGCATCCCCGGTAAAACACGGGTTACTCGCCCTTTATAAATATTCCCCACGATGCCACATTTGGCTTGACGTTCAATATGAACCTCTTTTAAAACACCCGTTTCCACCAGCGCAACGCGGGTTTCATTGGGCGTAACATTCATTAATAATTCAACAGAATCCATTTTTTCGACCTTAGTTTTAATGGTATAAGTCTATCGAAAAGGAAAATAGAATAATAGACCCAAATAAGGTAAAATGTGACCTTTCTCAAATTTTCATGATTTTTTTTGGGGTATTTAATGTTTGGTTTAGACCCAACACTTATTACTTTTAGTATTTATATTTTCGGCATGATTTTAATCGGTGTCCTTGCCTATTATTATACAAATAACTTATCCGATTATATTTTAGGCGGCCGTAAACTCGGAAGTTTTGTGACAGCCATGTCTGCTGGTGCATCTGATATGTCCGGCTGGTTATTAATGGGCTTGCCAGGTGCGGTGTATGTGTCTGGCATGGTTGAAGGTTGGATCGCCATTGGTTTAATCCTCGGGGCTTATTTTAACTGGTTGCTCGTGGCGGGTCGTTTACGGATCTATACCGAATTTAACAACAATGCACTCACATTACCGGAATATTTCCACCATCGCTTTGGCACAACACATAATCTCTTAAAAATTGTATCTGCAACAATCATCTTAGTCTTCTTTACTATTTATTGTGGTTCAGGCGTGGTTGCTGGGGCGAAATTATTCCAAAATCTATTCTCTGTCGACTACTCCACCGCCATTTGGTACGGTGCATTAGCAACGATTATTTATACTTTTATCGGTGGTTTTTTAGCCGTAAGTTGGACAGATACCATTCAAGCTACATTGATGATTTTTGCACTGATTTTAACGCCGCTCTTCATCTGTTTAAGTTTGGGTGATACATCACAATTTACAGAGGTGCTACATCAAGCTGAAATCGCAGCGAATAAAGACTTTACCGATTTATTTAGTTCTACCACGCCATTAGGTTTATTAAGTTTGGCGGCTTGGGGATTAGGTTATTTTGGTCAACCGCATATTCTTGCGCGTTTTATGGCCGCTTACTCGGTGAAATCTCTCATTAAAGCACGCCGCATCAGTATGACATGGATGGTGATTTGCCTCGCCGGTGCGATTGGTATCGGTTTCTCCGGGATTCCTTATTTCTTTGCTAACCCCAATGTGGCTGGCTTGGTAAATAATGAACCAGAACAAGTATTTATTGAACTGGCTAAATTACTCTTTAATCCATGGATTGCTGGTATTCTACTCTCTGCGATCTTAGCAGCTGTAATGAGTACACTTTCCGCTCAATTATTAATTTCTTCAAGTTCTATCACTGAGGATTTTTATAAAGGTTTTATTCGTCCAAACGCTTCTGAAAAAGAACTCGTCTGGTTAGGTCGCGCAATGGTTTTAGTTATCGCAGGTATTGCGATTTGGATTGCACAAGATGAAAACAGCAAAGTATTAAAACTCGTTGAATTTGCCTGGGCTGGCTTTGGTTCTGCATTTGGTCCTGTTGTGCTTTTCTCCTTATTCTGGAAACGTATGACTTCATCATCGGCGATGGCTGGTATGGTTGTCGGCGCAGTGGTTGTCTTTGCTTGGAAATCGGTGATTCCTGAAACCAGTGAATGGTTTAATGTCTATGAAATGATCCCTGGATTCATCCTTGCTAGCCTGGCGATTATTGTGGTTTCTCTCCTTTCTGCAGAACCTGAAAATGAAGTTAAAGAAACCTTTGAAAAAGCAGAAAGAGCCTATAAGGAAGCAAAATAATGATTGATTTTCGTCCTTTTTATCAACAAATTGCCACCACAAATTTATCTGCTTGGCTAGAAACATTGCCTGTGCAGTTAAAAGAATGGGAAAAACAAACCCATGGTGATTATGCAAAATGGTCAAAAATCGTGGACTTTCTCCCTGATTTGCAGGCAGATACTATCGATTTAAAAAATGCCGTGAAATCTGACCGCACTTCCCCACTTTCAGAGGGCGAAAAACAACGCATTGTCCATCATTTAAAACAATTGATGCCATGGCGAAAAGGACCTTATCATTTATTTGATATTCACGTGGATTGCGAATGGCGTTCTGATTTCAAATGGGATCGAGTTTTACCTCATCTTGCACCATTAAAAGATCGTACCATTTTAGATGTGGGCTGCGGTAGCGGCTACCATATGTGGCGAATGGTTGGTGAAGGCGCAAAAATGGTGGTGGGTATTGATCCAACCGAACTTTTCCTTTGCCAATTTGAAGCCGTTCGAAAATTATTAAATAACGATCGTCGAGCGAACTTAATCCCATTAGGTATTGAAGAAATGCAACCACTTGCGGCATTTGATACCGTATTCTCAATGGGCGTGCTTTATCATCGTAAATCACCGCTTGATCATCTCACTCAACTAAAAAATCAATTAGTAAAAGGTGGCGAATTGGTGTTAGAAACCTTAGTGGTTGATGGTGATGCCAATACGGTCTTAGTGCCTTCAGATCGCTATGCAAAAATGAAGAACGTGTATTTTATTCCTTCCGTTGCAGCGCTCATTAATTGGTTGGAAAAAGTCGGCTTTACTAATGTGCGTTGTGTGGATGTCGCCACTACAACATTAGAAGAACAGCGTAAAACGGATTGGTTAGAAAATGAAAGTTTGATTGATTTCTTAGATCAAAACGATCACAGTAAAACCATCGAAGGCTATCAAGCCCCAACTCGTGCAGTGATTTTAGCGAATAAATAATGGTTTAAATAAAAAGTGCGGTCAAAAAATTCCATGTTTTTTGACCGCACTTTACTTTTTTATTTTAAAGCAATATGTACCGTAATCTCTTCACGATCGTGATACAAATGCTTCGCCTGAATATCAAATTCCAGTTCTTTTTCTGCTAACATCACCGCAAGATTTTCTAAGCAGAACATCACTTCTTGATAACGTTTTTTCATTGGCAATTTCAAATTGAAAATGGTTTCTCTGCACCAGCCGTTAATTAGCCATTTTCCAATTAAATTCGCAATTCGACTTGGTTGCTCCACCATATCACACACAAGCCAATCAATATGCTTACGTTTTGGTGGTTGGAATTTAAATCCATCTTCCGGACAGTGCTCAATTCTGCCGGTATCATGCAAACTTGCTGCCATTTTGCCGTGATCAACCGCATACACAAATAAACCACGTTTCACTAATTGATAGGTCCAGCCGCCAGGGCAAGCACCAAGATCGACTCCAACCATATTTTCATTCAAGCGTTTACTTTCTTCATTTCGAGGAATAAAGGTTAAAATCGCCTCTTCCAATTTTAAAGTTGAACGGCTTGGTGCATCCGCTGGGAATTTTAAACGTGGGATTCCCATAAAGTGGGTGGAGTTATTACCAAGATAGGAATACCCCACATAGCAACAATTCGGCTGCGTGAAAAAACAATGCAAAATCTGACCGCGCTTTGCATTCGTTTTGCCTTGTAACCAGCCTTTCTTTTTCAACGCTTGGCGCAACGGCACGGTAAATTTTCGGCAAAATGTCGAAAGCTCTTTCGCTTCATTAGTATCTGCTGTTTCAACAAATAGCTCTACCGCTTGCTTAAGATTAATGTCTTCTGCAATGCGTTCATATTGAGCCAGAATTGGCGAAATACGATCTTGAGGATCCAGATTTTCTAAGAGCTCTGACACAACGATCATTTGACGTGCAAAAATCAAACGATTAAATGGGATTTCTCTCGCTAAACGATCTGCATCACCTGGTTGATAGCATTCAAAAATGACATAGCCGCTGTTTTCTACTACGCGAGCAAAACCAAATACACCACGCTCAGAAGCTCGATCGGTAATTTCTGCGGCCACTTCTTTTTCAAAGCTAATTCGACAATATAAGGCTAATTTATTCATATTTTCCCTAATTTTATTGAATCTTTAATCCATGTTCTAAAGGCTTGAATCTGTTCATCATCTAAACGATCTAAATGATTGACTACATAGAATGATTTCGGATCCCGTAATTCCGTTGGTAACACAATTTGCAAATGGCCATTTTCAATTTCTTGCTGAGCCAAAATGCGATTAGCGAGTGCAATCCCCTGCCCATGAACCGCTGCTTGCAATGCCATAAAGGTATGACTAAATAACGGGCCTTGCTGAATATTCAAATCCTCTAATTTGAGATAATCGGCCATCGCTTGCCAGTTATCTCGAGTATGTGTGTGAATCAGCGTGTGCTTTTTTAAATCATCAGGACGACGAACGGGGATTTTCTCAAGCAATGAAGGTGCTGCCAAAATCACCAAATTTTCTTCACCTAACCGATCGACTTGTAAGTTTTCCCAATCGCCTTTGCCATAATAAATGGCGATATCAATTTCTTTATTCAATAAACCTTCATCTTGATCGACGCCCTTCAAGCGTACTTCAATTTCAGGGTGTTGTTTATTAAAATCGCTCAAATGTGGCACAAGCCATTGAATACCAAAGGTTTGTGGCACACTAATTGCCAAATGTGGCTCTGCTTTAAGTGTTAATAAACGTTCGGTCGCTTCATTTAATTTTCGTAAAATTTTATTGATATCAACAAAATAGGCTTTCCCAAATTCAGTCAATTCGAGCGAACGATTTTTGCGTATAAAAAGCTCGACACCTAAAAAATCTTCTAATAATTTTATTTGATGGCTCACTGCGGCTTGTGTCACAAAAAGTTCATCAGCAGCCTTTGTAAAACTTAAATGTCGAGCAGCTGATTCGAAAGACTTCAATGAATTCAGGGGAGGCAAACGTTTATACATAATTCTTCCCAACGGCTAAATTTTAGTTTATAATGAAAAAGATTCAATTCGGATTAGTTTTTTTTATGCATCAAATAAAAAAACATCATTTGTCCTTCCATTACCTTCTACCTACAATACACACATACTTAATGATTGGTAATTCCTTACAAGTTAATGAGTTTCAGACTTAAGTATGATGTTGTGTTTGCATATAGTTCGGTTCTCCGAACTGGAGTAACAATTAAGTTACTCATTTACTTCCTGTATATATTAAACCATTCTGGTTAAGCGCTGCTCGTTTCGAGCGGCGTTTTTTTATTTCAGCCATTCTAACATAAGCAAAATTTTATTTCCTGACCTACTTCACAAATTTGAGAATCCAATAAAAATTTTGAGAAATCACAATATTTTTGTGTTTAAAGGTTTTCATAGTTGCCGTTATGGTGTAGATTAACTGCATTTCCATTCATAAAATTATTTATACAAATTAAGGAAGCAAAATGAAAGACTTAGACTGGAACAATCTTGGATTTAGTTATATCAAAACAGATTATCGCTTTATCGCACATTGGAAAGATGGTAAATGGGATGAAGGAAAACTTACCACTGATAATATGCTACATATCCACGAAGGTTCAACGGCAATTCACTACGGTCAACAATGCTTTGAAGGCTTAAAAGCCTATCGTTGTAAAGATGGTTCAATCAACTTATTCCGTCCTGATCAAAATGCAAAACGTATGCAACATACCGCAGATCGTTTATTGATGCCTCAAGTGCCAACAGAATTATTTATCCGTGCTTGTAAAGAAGTGGTGAAAGCAAACCAAGAATGGTTAGGTCCTTACGGCTCTGGCGCGACATTATATTTACGTCCATTCCTCTTTGGCACGGGGGCGAATATCGGCGTGAAAACCGCACCTGAATTTATTTTCTCTGTATTCTGCTGTCCAGTAGGCGCATATTTCAAAGGTGGTTTAGCACCATCTAACTTCATTACGACTGATTACGACCGTGCTGCTCCGATGGGAACCGGTGGCGTAAAAGTGGGGGGGAACTATGCGGCAAGCTTGCTTCCACATGAACTAGCCGCAGAACAAGGTACACCAGAACGTAAATTTGCAGACGCGATTTACCTTGATCCTAAAACTCACACTAAAATTGAAGAAGTGGGTGCGGCAAACTTCTTTGGTATCACCAAAGATAACAAATTTATCACGCCTGCATCTGAATCTATTTTACCAAGTATCACGAAATACTCATTACTTCACATTGCAAAAGAACGTTTAGGTATGGAAGCCATTGAAGGTGATGTGTATATCGATCAACTTGATCAATTTGCCGAAGCGGGGGCTTGTGGTACTGCTGCAGTGATTACGCCAGTAGGTGGTATTCAACATAAAGGTAAATTCCACGTGTTCTATTCAGAAACGGAAGTTGGCCCTATTACACGCAAACTTTACAACGAATTAACCGGTATCCAATTCGGTGATGTGGAAGCCCCTGAGGGTTGGATTGTAAAAGTAGAATAATTTATTTATCTATCAACAAAAAGAGCGGTCAAATTGACCGCTCTTTTATTTATGACAATTTTCGTTACTTAACCAAACTCATTGCCAGATTCTTCGCGCCTTTGAAATCCACTTTACCACTTCCAAGCATTGGAATTTCATCCACTAAGAAGATTTGGCTTGGTAGCATAATTGGCGGAACATTTAATCCTTTAATGCGTTCATTGATTTCATCTAAAGAAAATGCAGACTTAATTAAAAGCACAATGCTCTCGCCTTTTTTATCATCACTCAAGGCGACGGCAACAAATTGATTTTCTTCATCAAATACTTGTGAAAGTTTCTCTTCCACGCTACCGAGACTGATCATTTCGCCGCCAACTTTGGCAAATCGAGAATAACGATCCACAATGGTAATAAAGCCGTTATGATCGATATGACCTTTATCGCCGGTTTTGTAATAACGTACACCGTCAATTTCAACAATCACTTCTGCTGTTTTTTCAGGGGCATCCAAATAACCTTTCATGACTTGTCCACCACCAATCAAGATCAAACCGTCTTCACCGACTGGTAATTCTTGCAAGCTTTCTGGATCCACAATTTTGATAATGGTACCCGGTAATGGCATACCAACTGTACCGGCTTGATTGAAGGTAAATTCCTGTAAGGTTTCCGGATCCAGTAAATTAGGCATATTGACACTAGCTACAGGTGCTGTTTCAGTTGCGCCATAACCTTCGTAAATTTCCAAGCCAAATTTAAGTTTGAAGGCTTCTTTTACATCTGCTTTCAATTTTTCGGCACCCGCAATAACCATGCGCACGTTTTGTAGCATTAACGGATGGAATTTCTTATTGCGTACATACAATCTAAAGAAAGTTGAAGTACCAAATAAAATACTCACCCGATGTCGAGCACACATTTTTCCGACTGTCGCCCCATCTGTTGGGTCCGCCACACTCACCATTTTAATCCCTTCACACAATGGCAATAAGGTTGTCACGGTTAAGCCAAATGAGTGGAAAATTGGTAAGGAATTCAAAATCACATCATCTTTATGGAAATTTAATAATTCACCGATCTGTTTAATGTTCGTCAGTAAATTTTTATGGCTTAATTCAATGCCTTTCGGATCACCTTCACTACCACTACTGAATAAGATGGTTGCATTATCTTCCAAGCTTACGTCTGCAAAGTAACGTAATTTAATCCACCATTGTGGCGCTAAAAACGCCGTTAAAAATGACCGCACTTTATTCACTTTAGTAATCGATTTTCCTAAATTTTCCATAAAGAGGGCTTTATCAGCCACCACTTGGCTAAAGTCAAAACCTTTTGCGTTCAATTTATCCAAGAATTTTTCAGAGGTAATGACTTGCGAAATGTTGGCTTTTTTCAACGCTTTTTCCATCACTTCAGGGCTTAGCGTGTAGTTTAAATTTACCGGTACTTTGCCCATCACCATTAAGGTCATATTAATAATTGCCCCAATTGATGAACTTGGTAATAACACACCAACATTTTTTTCATTCCCTAAAGCGGCTTTCAAGGTTTTCACAAACATCAATACTGCAGCAATAAATTTCAGGTTATTCAGTTTGGTACCTTGTGCATCCACCGCGGCTTCTTTGAATAAATTCGATTTTGCTGAATTCAACCAATGATGCATCAGCGGTTTACGTTTACTCATGACTTTTTCCCATACAGAGAAAGAAAGTTCGAGTACTTTTTGCTTCATCGCTGTCGCATCAATAAAGCCATGAATGGGTTTACCAAATGCTACTAAAATTTCACGTTTGCCTTGGCGTTTAGTTAAATTCTTATAGAAAGAATCCGCACGAGAGAAGCTGCTACCCCACAATCCACGTAAATAGAAAGGTACAGTCGTCACATTCTCTAAATCTTTTAATACGTGCTCAAAGCCTTTTTGGAACTCATTGATTTGGCCGTTATAGCTGATATGACCTTCTGGGAATAACGCCACCACTTCACCACGCGCTAAATATTCACGAATAGTTTCAATAGATTCACGACTTGAGCCTCCACCAATTGGGATGACTTTGAAAATACGGAAGAACCAAGTGAGATACCATTTGTTGTAAATTGGACGATACATCACAAATTTAATCGCACGAGGGCTAGCCGCTTGTAACACCAACCAGTCAATCCAGCTAATATGGTTACCTAATAACAACACGCCACCACTTTGTGGAAGATTTTTTAACCCATCCACATGAAAACGGTAATTCGCTTTTAACGCAAAGAGCAAGAATAAACGCGTAAATAAATGGGGCACTTTCGACATGGTATATAAACTTGCAGCAAAACATGCAGCAGAAGTCACTAAGAATAAACCTTGAGTCGAAACATTAAGTTGTACAAAAACAATACTTAATAGCAAAAAGACCACCATGAATACGTTTTGCACAAAGTTGTTACCCGCCATAATTTTGCCGCTGATTTTCTCCGGTGCGAAATACTGAATAGTTGCATTCAATGGCACGATCAATAAACCGCCAGAGAAACCAAAGACAAAAGAACAAAGTGCTAATACCACCCCACTTTGGGCTAGGGTTAAGAAGAATAATGATGCACAAATACCCAATGCACCAAGCGGCACAATACCTAACTCGATATGCAAACGAGAAGCACGTCCTGCAAGATATGAACCTAACACTAGTCCGACTCCACTCACCGCTAAAATCGCTTGAATGACAACCGCATTATCTTCATTGAACATCGCTTTATAATGTGCAGGGAACGCTGCCACAATAATTTGTGACACACCCCAAAAGAGACTTAATCCAATGACACTCAACCAAATATTTTGATCTGCTTTTAATGTGCGAACGTTATCTTTTAAATACCCTAAAGAAAGGTATTTTCTCATATCAAACTGACCATCTGTATTCTCAGCTTCTTGCTTAAAGAATGGGATTTTAAACGCAAAATAGGCTTCTAGTGCACTCAATAATACTAATGCTACACCTATCACCCAAACACTTTGTAATACTTCATTCGGATCATCTGATGCCACATAATGCGCTTCAAAGAAGAAAGAAAAGGCAAAAGAACTAAATAGAATGGCCACAATGGTGAATGCTTGAATGACACCATTTGCCATACCGATATTTTCAGTACCCACAATCGATTTAATAATGCTATATTTGGCGGGAGAATAGACCGCACTTTGCGCTGCCAAAATCAATGTGAGTACAAAGGAAAGCGCAAACATGCCCGTCATATAACTCAATAAAATCCCCGCACTGATCACCACCGCCGCTAAACTGCTATAACGAATCACATTGGTGCGGGAAAATTTATCGTTAATAAATGCCGAAGGGGAAAATAAGAAAATAAACGGCAATAAAATCATGGCATTAATTAATGCCGTTAACACAACCAAACTCTCCCCTGAAAAGCTTTTCAGTAACACATTTTGAATGGTAATTTTATGTGCCAAATCCACACTGGCATTAATAAAGGCAATGGCTAAATAAGGCACAAAGCCGGCGTATTTTAAGAGTTTCATTTCGCACTCTCCGCTTGATAAAGATTAAAGGTTTTCATATTCAAGAGATAAGGTTTCAACACCAACAATAAATCAAATAAGTGTTTTAATTTTTCATCTTTTTGTTCACTATTGGCTAATGCCGCTAAAGTCACATTCACCTCTTTTTCTGCTAACATTTTTGCTGCAGCTAAATAAGCTTTCACCACATCCATTTCAGCTTCATCACAACGAGTCAAGATCGCCAAAATATCACGTTCTTTTGCGGTAAAAATGCCTTCGCGAGGATTCAATAAGCCTTCCACTACCATGTCTTCGATTTGCTGAGTAGAAAGATGAAATTCTGCACATAATTGCTCAATTGTGAACACTTCATTTTCTGCCCCCATGATGATATCCAATAATCCAATAAGGCTTTCATAAGGGTTATTCCAATCAAAATGAGGATGAGCAAAAAGTGCTTTAATTTGTGAAATTGTCGCATTGAAATTGCTTTGTAGATATTTAATAAAACTAAGCAACTTCACACAATGTTCATCATAGAGATGAAAATTCGGTTTATCTTTCACCGGCTCTGGCAACAAACCTTCTTTCACATAGTACAGCACCGTGGATTTTGGTGTCTGACTAAGCTTAACTAAATCATTCATTTTTAACATCAGGATTTCCCTCTAAGTTGATTTGTTGTGTATTGTAGCGGATAAAAACAAAAAGTAAATAGTGTTACTTTACACTTTTAATAAAATTTAATAAAAAAGTTGTTCATCGCATGATAAACAACTTTCTTAATCAGCTTTAGCTTTCCACTTTTCGCCATAGATCTTTGCTATAAATGACCCCTACTGGATTTTTCTTCGCCCCCATAATAGTTGGAGAAATATAAACCGGTGTAGTGTATTGGAAAAGCGGTAAAGCAAGGTTTTCCTGTTGGATCTTCTCACTTAATTTTAAGTAAATTTCTGACCGCTCTTTTTCATTCAAGCTTTTCAGTGCTTGCTCAAAAAGTTGATCGTATTCTGCATTGGCATAGCCATTTTTATTATCGGGGCTTTTAGAATAGAATAAGCCTAAAAATGCCATCGGATGATTAAAGTCCGCACACCAGCCAGAACGAATGATTTGGAAATCCCCTTTTTGACGTTTAGTCTGTAATGTTTGCCAATTGACGAGTTGGGCATCCACGCGCAACATATCGGACTGCGTTAATTGCCCTACTACACGTTGCGCGATATTCACATGCAAGGGTGCATCATCATAGAGCACATTTAAATGTAGCGGATGTTTTTCATCAATTTTATTTTGAGCTAATAACTGCTCGGCAACAACAGGCTCCCATCTTGAATCTTGTCCATTTAGCATAGCTTTCGGTAAAAAATAAGAACTTGGAATTGCCGCTGGAATCTCATTATTCACAATATTCGTAACCGAAACCAACGAAGCAATCGCCTTACGCACATCTGCCTTAGCAACTTTAGGATCGTTTAAATTAAATTCATAAAAATATTCACAAAGCTTAGGAAAATGCTGAAGATCTGAATGAACTTCAGGCACATCAACCACTACATCAAATTCAGCCAATTTAGGCGCAACAAAAGGTAGATAAGCTACGCGTTCAAAAGCGACATTATTTTTCTGCCAATAATAGGGGTTTTTCGTTAAGTGTATGCCTCTCACATTTTCACTTTCGATCATATAAGCCCCATTAGTCACAGGGGAATCAGGATCGCTATATTGTGGCACGAGGCTAATATGCGCCAACATTTCCGGCAAATACGGTGTTGGTTTATCAAGCTCAATGCGTAAAGTGCGGTCATTTTCCGCATAAATGCCTAAACTCTTAAAAGGTTTATTTTTTTCTAAAACGCCTTTCGCATTTTTTAGATTAAGATAAGCCAAATAAGATCTTAATGGACTATTGGATTGAGACAGAGCTTGCCAAGAAAGCATCACATCTTGAGCGACTAAAGGTTCACCGTTTGACCAACGAAGCCCTTCACGTAAGGTAAAGATCCAGGTTTTGTTGTCTTTTGTTTGCCAACTTTCTGCGATACCTGGCACGATTCGTCCTTCCTGATCATAAGCCGTTAAGCCTTCATATAAATCGCGCAATAAGTTTTCTTGTTCAGGATAACGCACAAACCAAGGCTCAAAAGAAGGAGAATGAGTAAACGCCCGAGTCAGTAAAGTCCTACTCGGTTTTGAAGTATTTTCTTGTTCAATAGACTGGCTTTGTGTTGGTTGCTCTTCTGATACCGTGTTTGTAGATTTCGGGCTATTTAATTTGTCACAACCGCTTAATCCCAAAACGACACCTAAAATGACCGCACTTTTAAGCCAAGTAAGTAAAGCATTATCCATTTTCAACGTCTTCTGTTTTAATCCAAAAGAAAAAGAACCAATATTTTACCGCAATTAAAATAGCAATGATCGTTCGCCCCACTACACTTGGAGTAAAGTAAAAGCCAATTAAAAGCATCGTAGTTGAAAAGGTTAGAATAGAAATTTTTGCTTTTTTTGTTAATGCACGACGTTCATTAAAGGATTTTAGGTGCTTTTGATAAAGCTTCGTCCCTAAAAACCATTGTTCTAAACGAGAAGAACCTTTCGCAAAAGAATAAAGTGTAAGCAGTAAAAAAGGTGTTGTCGGAAGAATAGGTAAAAAAATACCAATAACACCTAATATTAAAGAAATGAATCCAAGAACAACATACATAGCCTTGGTTAAAGAAGTTTTTGGGAAAAACTTAAGTGAAACAACACCTATAACAATCGTAAGAGCAATGATGCCAGAAAAAATGATAATAGAAAAAAAGGAAGCGCCGTTCATCATAAACCCTAAATAAAAGTGATACGCAATTATTACTGATTTTTTAGATTTTTCAACCTTGATATTATAGAATTTATCGCAATTTACTAAAGAAACAGTTAGCAAAAGGAATATTTATGTCTAATCCATTACTTCATATTGAAGGCTTACCGCCGTTTTCTCAAATCAAACCAGAACATATTCAACCGGCAATCCAAAAACTCATCGAAGAAAATCGTCAAGCCATTGAACAAGTTTTAAAACAACCTCACTTTACTTGGGAAAACTTTATTGAACCACTTTCTGAAGCAGGAGAACACTTAAGTCGTGCTTGGTCACCGATCTCCCATTTAAATTCAGTTAAAAACAGCCCTGAATTACGTGATGCGTACCAAGCCTGCTTGCCACTACTCTCTGAATACAGCACCTGGGTAGGTCAACACAAAGGCTTATACAACGCTTATGTAGCCTTAAAAAATAGTCCTGAATTTGCCACTTATTCAGTAGCACAAAAGAAAGCCATTGAAAATGCACTGCGTGATTTTGAGCTTTCAGGTATCGGTTTATCCGAAGAAAAACAAAAACGTTATGGTGAGATTGTTGCTCGCTTATCAGAATTAAGCGCACAATTTAGCAATAATGTTCTTGACGCTACCATGGGTTGGGAAAAAGTCATTGAAGATGAAAGTGAATTAGCGAGTCTTCCTGAATCTGCATTACTTGCAGCAAGACAATCTGCTGAAAGCAAAGGCTTAAAAGGCTATCGCTTTACGTTGGAAATCCCAAGTTATTTGCCTATCATGACCTATTGTGAAAATGCAGCATTACGCGAAGAAATGTATCGTGCTTATGCGACTCGCGCTTCTGATCAAGGTCCAAACGCAGGCAAATGGGATAACACAGCGATCATTGAAGAAATCATGACGTTACGCGTAGAACTAGCCAAACTATTAGGTTTCAATACCTATACTGAACGCTCACTTGCGACCAAAATGGCAGAAAATCCACAACAAGTGTTAGATTTCTTAAATAATCTTGCGGATCGTTCAAAAGCACAAGGAGAGAAAGAATTAGCGGAACTCAAAGCTTATTGTGAAAAAGAATTTGGTATAACGGAACTTGCCCCTTGGGATATCAGTTTCTACTCTGAAAAACAAAAACAACATTTATATGCGATCAATGATGAAGAACTTCGTCCTTATTTCCCTGAAGATCGCGTTATTTCGGGCTTATTTGAATTAATTAAACGTATTTTTAATATTCGTGCAGTTGAACGTTTTGGCGTAGATACTTGGCATAAAGATGTGCGTTTCTTTGATTTAATTGATGAAACGGGAGAAGTACGCGGCAGTTTCTATCTCGACCTTTATGCGCGCGAAAATAAACGTGGCGGCGCATGGATGGATGATTGTATCGGCAGAAAACGTAATGCTGACGGTTCAATTCAAAAACCTGTTACCTATTTAACCTGTAACTTCAATGCACCTATTGGTGATAAACCTGCGTTATTCACCCATGATGAAGTTACTACTCTCTTCCACGAGTTTGGTCACGGCATTCACCATATGCTCACCAAAGTTGACGTACCAGATGTTGCGGGTATCAATGGGGTTCCTTGGGATGCCGTAGAACTTCCAAGTCAATTTATGGAAAACTGGTGTTGGGAAAAAGAAGCCCTTGATTTTATCTCTGGTCACTTTGAAACGCACGAACCGTTACCAGAAGAAAAATTAAATCAACTTCTCAAAGCGAAAAACTACCAAGCAGCGATGTTTGTTTTACGTCAGCTTGAATTTGGCTTGTTTGATTTTACCCTTCATCATACTTTTGAAGTGGGTAAAGCTAACCAAGTACTTGATACCTTAAAAGCAGTGAAAGATAAAGTTGCCGTGATTAAAGGTGTTGAATGGGCAAGAGCACCACATAGCTTTAGCCATATTTTTGCGGGCGGTTATGCGGCCGGTTATTACAGCTATTTATGGGCTGAAGTGCTATCTGCTGATGCCTTCTCTCGTTTTGAAGAAGAAGGAATTTTCAATCCAGTTACGGGTAAATCCTTCTTGGATGAAATTCTCACTCGCGGCGGCTCTGAAGAGCCAATGGTCTTATTCAAACGCTTCCGTGGACGTGAACCTCAATTAGACGCATTACTTCGTCATAAAGGCATTGCGAACTAATAACTAAAAAAAGAGCGGTCAAATTTTTGACCGTTTTTTATCTTCCAATATGCAGAAAATAAAAAAGCCCTCGGTAATCCGAAGGCTTTTATTTTTACTATCGTAATAAAAATTAGCGACGTAAACCTAAACGAGCGATAGTGCTTTGGTATAAAGCAAGATCAGTACGTTTTAAGTAGTCTAAAAGTTTACGACGACGAGAAACCATACGTAATAAACCACGACGACCATGGTGGTCTTTTTTGTGCTCAGCGAAGTGAGCTTGTAAGTGGTTGATTTGTGCAGTTAATAATGCGATTTGAACTTCAGAAGAACCAGTATCTTTCGCATCGCGACCAAATTCAGCAACGATAGCTGCTTTTTTTTCAGTACTTAGAGACATTTTTTACTCCTAAAAGGTAGTGTTATTAATACATCATTCGCCGATCTCTAACTCAGCGATGACAAGGAGCCTGAATTTTAACGATTGAAGCCAATAAAAGCAAGGAATTATTGTACTGTTCCTCTTAAATGTTTAATCACTTTTAAATCCGTTCTTACGAATAATGTCTTGCGCATACTCGCTCAATAAAAATTGATAAAATCGTTGCGTCAATTCGGCATCATTCAGCATAGCAAGGACATACTCTGCTCGAATATTGTATTTGGATGGTAGTACATGACAAAGCATTCCCTCATTTTCTAATCTTGTCTGGTAATGCGCATAGCCTAACATCATATCCGCATAATCATTTTTCAAGAGATAATGCGCAGCCATTTCACCTGGCGGTATGACAACTTGATTTTCTGTTCCACCAACCAATTTCAATGCTTTCGATTTTAACCTTTTACCTTGTTCGGGATAATCTTTTTCAATGAGGTCAAAAAGCTGCCAAGTATAATCACCACAAGGATCACAAATTGGCGTTGACGTGGCTAATCGATATTGATCATCCAAAAGTAGCTCAAGGGTATCTCGTTGAAATTCTGGCTTATTCTTTGTTGTCAGCATAAGTTGATTATAAGTTAGCACCTGCTGCTGAAAAACTCGACTCCCTAGTGCCGATACATTTTCTGAATTCGCACTAATAAAAAGATCAGCTAACGCCCCTTGCATTATACGCGTTTTCAACAAACCAGCGGGACCAAATACGCATTCAATTTCCACGCCATTACGTTGCTTAAATGCTCGAGCAAGCTCCAATAAGGCATATCGAAAGCTTCCAGCGCTATAAATTGCGAGTTTATTCATCTCTTTTTCCTTCTAACAACACCTCATAAACCGGCACGAAATGGCTAAACTGTTGCTGCTGATATTGTGATCGTTCAACAATCATCGGTAAATGAAAAAGTGCGGTCAGATTTTCAGAGGTTAATATCTCATCCGTTTGCCCAAAGCGAATAAAATTTCGATTGATTAAAAGTGTTTTATTCGCAATCGCTTGCGCATGATTAGGTTGATGCGTGGTGAAAATAATTCCTAAGCCATGCTTTTTCGCTAATTGTCTTAAAAGTGATAACACCGCATCTTGGTTGGCTAAATCAAGCGCGGAAGTAGGTTCATCCAACAGCATTAAACGGCATTCAGATGCAATGGCGCGCGCAATCAAGATCAACTGGCGTTGTCCTCCTGAAAGTGAAGCAAAATCTTGCTCTGCTAAATGCTGCAACTGTAAATCAGCTAACGCTTGTAACGCCACTTCAATATCTTGTGGTTTAGGCTTACTAAAGGTGGCAATATGGTTTGAACGCCCCATTAGCACAATATCCAATACCGAATAGGCAAAAGGTGCACTGAAAAATTGCGGGACAAAACCTATCGAATCATTCAGCTGAATATTGCCTTGTAAGGGGCGATGAATGCCAAGTAACAGATCTAACAAGGTACTTTTGCCACAACCATTTTGTCCTAAAATCGCGAGAATCTCTCCTGCCTGTAAAGCAAAATTGAGATATTGAAAAAGCAGGTTGTTTTTTTCATAAGCAAATGCAAGATCATTTACTTTAATTAAATCAGTCACGCATCGCTCCATTTCGTTTCAAACGATAAACCAAGATGCCAAATAAAGGCGCGCCAATAAGTGCGGTTAAAATACTGATCGGAATTTCATTGTCAGTCAATGCTCGAGCCGCATTGTCCACCCACAGCATATAAATCGCCCCCACTAGCATCGTACAAGGCAATAAACGTTGGTGATTAGCACCAACCAACATGCGACTAATATGTGGAATGATCAAACCAACCCAGCCGATACTGCCGCTAATAGCCACCTGACAAGCAACTAAGGTTCCGCTAAGGGCAATCACCAACCAGCGTAATCGTCCGACTTTTACCCCTAACGCTTTCGCTTCTTTATCCTCTAAAGAAAGCAAATTTAAACGCCAGCTCAGTTTCAGCAACAATGTTGAACAACACACAAAAGGCACGAAGAAAAACAGCCATTTTTCCGTATTAGCCGTGGCGAAGCTGCCCATCAACCAAAACACAATACTTGGTAATTTTTCTTCGGTATCAGAAACGTACTGCAACAGGCTCACTAATGCAGAAAACAGCCCGCTCAAAATCATCCCGATTAAAATCAGCATCAGCAAACTTCTTCGGTCAAACTTTACGCTAAATAAAAAAACGAGCACTAGCGTACTTAAACCGAAAAAAATCGTACTGGCAAATAAGCCATACAGACTCAAACTAAAAAAGATGGCTAGTGTGCCGCCAAACGCAGAACCAGAGGTCACGCCAATAATATGCGGATCCACCAACGGATTACGAAAAATACCCTGCAATGCCGCGCCACTTAAGGCTAATCCAGCCCCCACACAAAGAGCAGATAAAATACGCGGTAAACGAACTTGGAAAATAACCTGCTGATGGATTGGGTCAATAGGAAGTGCGGTCAATTTTGCCGTTAAAATTTGCAAAATCTGCTCTAAGGATAAAGCATAACGCCCGATTCCTAAAGAAATCAGGGCGCTAGCAACCAAGACAATGAGCAATAAGCCCATCAATTTGGAATGTTTATTTACCATTGTTATACGGCTGACGATAGAATTTCAAATAGTAGTCATTCACCATTTTATCTAAATCGATATCTTGGAATTTTTGCGGATATAGCGATTTTGCTAACCAAACTTCGCCTAATGCTAAGGCTTCCGGCATCGGATAACCCCAAGCTTTCGCGTATTCCGGCATTAAAAATACTTGGTTATTTTTCACTGCATCAATATTAGCCCAAGCCGCATCTTCTTTAATTTGTGATACCACTTTAGGATAACGATCCTGCACCAAAATCACTGCTGGATTCCACTCAAGCACATTTTCCATGGAAACCTGTTTAAAACCTTTCACCGTTGCCGCTGCGACATTATACGCGCCAGCATGTTCTAACATTAAACCAGTATATTTACCCGAACCATAGGTATTTAAATCTGGGTTAGCCATATAGGTGCGCACTCGTTTCTCCGCAGGAATGTCTCCCAAACGTTCCGCCAACATTTTACGATTCGCAAATGCGGCTTTAACTAATTCTTTGCCTTGTTGTTCTTTTTCAAACACTTGAGCAATCAACTCAATACCTTGAGTTAAGCCTTCATTATAGGCTTTATCTTCATCAGCTAAGGTTGGATTAAGTTTATCTTTATCACTGCCAGTTCGTAGCGAAATAGCAATCACTGGAATACCGGTATCCGCAATTTGTTTAATCATTTCCGGTGGTGCATAGTTGGTAACAAATACCACATCCGGTTTTAATTCCAACAAGCTTTCAATATTGACTGAATTTAAATCTCCCGGCATGGCCATTTTTTCTAATTCTGGCGCTAAACGCACATAATTTTGCCCCAGTTGTTTTTTCCAATTTGATAACACCCCAACAATTTGTTTGGTGGCATCTAATTGCACGGCAATATTGAGGGTTTGATGCTGTAATACCACAGCACGTTGAATATGATCGGGAATCGTCACTTGACGATCTAATTGGTCAGTAACAATACGATCAGCCAACGCCGATGTAGAAAAAATGCCGAACAAAGCAGCAACAAACAAGCGGTTAAATTTCATAAGTTATCCTTAAAATGAAAATGGAGTTAAATTATACAATAAAATATATAGCGAGATATGCAAAACAATTGATGATCTAAACAAAACAACTATGCTTTGCTAATCACCACCTTAATATCCTCTGGTGCCGCATAATAAGGCGCAGAGGTAATAAACAAATTAATGCCTAACTTGGCATAATCTGCCACATTATTTTTATTCACCCCACCTGCAACAGAAAGCGTAATATTTCTACTTTGTGCTTTGATGAGATCTAAAGCCGCTTTCACATCTTCAACTGACCATTTATCTAACTGAATAATATCGGGAAAGGCACTAATCATTTGTTCAAATTGTGCAAAATTGTCTGCTTCAAGGGTGACCTTATTTTCTGGCGCTTCACGCTTCAAGGTTTCTACAATATGCGTCCAGTTATTCGGTTCAGCCAATAAATTACGATGGTTAGTGAAAACCAGTAAGGTTTCACTCACCCCTTGACGATGAATATGCCCGCCTGCAGCCAGCACTGCATTGGTCGCCAGTTTACGGGTATTTGGGATACTTTTACGGGTACACGCCACCACCGCATGCGGGTTAATGGCTTTGGCATTAGCAATCATCTCCGCCGTGTATTGCGCTACGCCACAAGACCATTCCAATACAAGCTGCACCACCTTCCATGCCTGCTGTAATTTGTCCGCAGAATCGACCGCACTTAGCAATAAAGCCCCCGCCTCAACAGATTCCCCTTCATTCACATAAACCTGAGGCGTAATGCCTAATTTTTTCAGTAATCGTTCTGCCACTGAAATCCCCGCCACTACACCGGCATTTTTACGTTTGAATTCAATTTTTGCAGGGACTTTCTCCAGCCCCAACGCATGCGTGGTTAAGTCACCGCGATAAATATCTTCCAATAAAAAATCATCGAGTTCTTTGTCTGAAAAATAAATCATAGTTTATCCTTAAATTAATCGCCCTAAATGTAAATGAATTTGTCTATCAGCTAGAAAATCAGCTTCTTTAGGTTCGTGGGTCACTAATAATGTGGTGAGATTGAAGGCTTTGAGCAAGCTTTTTACGTTTTGCCAAATCTGTTGACGGGTTTGCCAATCCAATGATGAAAATGGCTCATCTAATAGCATCACATCCGGTGGATTGATTAGCGCTCGTGCCAATGCTGCGCGCTGTTGCTCACCGCCCGATAATTGATGCGGATAACGATCGATCAACGCTTCAATATTTAACTTCGCCAATAAATCACTTTGCTCCTGTCTCGTGCTCTCTGGTTTCGCTAAACTTAAGTTTCCCCCTACAGTTTTATGGGGGAAAAGATATAAACGTTGATTTAAATAACGACAACGTCTTTCCCAAGAGGCGAGGTTATCCCAAGCACATTGGTTAAAGGTAATACTGCCTTGATAATCCAAATAACCGGCAATGGCATTGAGAAGCGTAGTTTTTCCGCTGCCCGACTGCCCAACAATCGCCACCGATTCACCGTTAGCAACCGTTAGGCTAATATCCTTTAAAATACCAACCTGTAAATATTGAATCTGTAACATCCTAAAGTTCCCGATTAAGCACGCGTAATAAAAAAAGCAAACAGGCTGAAATCATTAAAAGCCATAAGGCTGCCCCAATCGCAATTTCAAAATCACCGCTGGAAATATTAAGGTACACGGCCACCGGCAAGGTTTCTGTTTTAAAACGAGTGGCGCCAGCCAGCATTAAAGTCGCACCAAATTCACCAATGGCGCGAGCCCAGGCTAAAATTGCGCCACACAGCAAAGGCTTCCAACACATAGGCAGCTCAACTTTAAGCAGGCTTTGCCAAGGTGTTAAACCTAAGTTATAGGCGGCAAGCCGATAACCATCATCAAAATGACTGAAAACCCCGCGAGCATTACGCAACATAATTGAGGTGGCAATATAACTTTGCGCCACTACAATACCAATCGGGCTAAAAATCCAACGACTAATCTCTGGAATCAGCGAACTCAGCCAACCTTGTGAACCGAACAACAAAAGTAAACTTAAACCCGTGACTAAGGGTGGCAAAACCATCGGTAAGTCCAGCACAGTATCAATGAGCTTTTGTAGCGGTAGGCGAATTTGACTCATCACCCAAGCGGCAGGTAATGCAATTAACAATGCAACAACTAGCGAAAAAAGCGAAGTCCCTAAAGAAAGCATTAAGGCAAAGTGCAGTTCATGATCAAACAACACCTGTTTGAAAAAATGCCAATTTAATTGCCCAATTAAAGCAAGCACCGTTCCCAATACCGTTAAAAATAATAACATTAAGGGGAGCAGTGCTAACTTTAAACTGAGGCTTTTATTTAACCGGTAAGAAGCCTTCATCGGTAAAATACTTCACACCTTCTGTATGGAAAAAATCAAATAGCTGTTTAGCTTCCGTTGGATGTGCCGAAGATGAAAGTAACGCTAAGGTGACTTTTTCTTGCGGTGTGCCTTGTGGGTTTGGCAAGATTTCCACTTTATCGCGTACTTTCCACGCACCAGAACGACCGACAACTGCCGCATCCACATCACCATTCAATAGATACATCATCAACTGTTTTACGGTAGCCGCTTTCACAACCACTTTTTCATTCAACGCCTGTTGATAACCCGATAGCTCAAAAATTTTCTCGGCCCCTTTACCTAACGCCATTGCCTTGGCATCGCCAATTCCCAAACGTAAGTTACTTTCAGCAAGATCTTTAAAAGAATGAATATTCGTACTTTTATCTTTGCGTACCGCCATTACTGGAATGTGTAAAACCAGCGGTTCAACAGCTTTAACTTGATTGTCTTGAGCCAATTTCTCGACATAATCTGCCGAACCGGATAAAAATAAGTCGCCGGTTTTTACTTGGTTATAACGTGCCAAAATTTGACCTGAACCGCCATATTCCACAGTGACCTTATTGCCCGTATTTTGCTCAAATTGTTTTACAATTTTCTCTACCGGCTCTTTTAAACCCGCACCAGCATAAAGATAAAGATCAGCAGCTTGGCTGGAGAGTGTGATCGCCATTAAGGTGGCTAAAGTGGCTAATTTTTTCATTTAAACTCCTTATTTGAATCGAATGGAATATAGCATAATCTTTATATAAGTTAAATTATAACGGATTTATGCAAACCAATTTATCTTTTTATAAATTGAGATGTTTTTGCAATTCCTGAACTGAAGTGCGGTAAATTTTGGCGAGGTTTTCAAAGGTCATCAGTTCACTTTTTTCACCTTGCTGGAAGCCAAATTCTTGATCGAGCATCGCAATATTTTCAGCTAAATAGACCGCTTGTTGTGGATTGTGAGTCGTAATCAGTAAGGCGATATTTTGATGTTGTAACTGTTTAATTTTTTCCAACACCCGAATTTGGTTACCGAAATCAAGACTGGCTGTTGGTTCGTCCATAATCAACAATTTCGCCTGTTGTGCAATGGCTCGAGCGATGAGTACGAGTTGTTTTTCGCCACCACTGAGTTCATGATAATAGCGTTTAGCAAGATGGGAAATTTGTAATTCCGCTAAAGCCGCAAGGGCAAGATCTTTATCTTCGGCTCTTGGGGGTTGATACCATTTTAGATATGCAGATCGCCCCATCAACACCATATCTTGCACCAGAAAAGGAAAAAGTTGCGCGTGTGCTTGCGGCACATAAGCAATTTCGCGAGCTAATTCGGCGGCAGAATATGTGGCAAGCGGTCGATTTTGAAAGAGAATTAGCCCATTGAGTGCAGGTTGCAACCCAAGCAAAGTTTTTAAGAAAGTGCTTTTCCCTGCCCCATTGGCGCCAAGCAAACAGCAAATTTGCTGAGGTTTTAATGCAAAATTGATCTTGTCTAACAGAGGTTTATTGCCATAACCAATCGTCAGTTGTTGCGTTTCAATTAAATTCATTTTCGCCCTCTCAACAATAAATAGAGGAAAAATGGGGCGCCACAAGCAGAAGTTAAAATCCCGATGGGAAGTTCAATGCTTGCAACCGTGCGGGCGAGTGTGTCAGTGAGAAGTAAAAAACTCGCGCCAAGCAACAAGGATGTCGGCAGCAATAAAATAAAATTGGCACCCACTAATAATCGCGCGATATGGGGCACAAGCAAACCAACCCAGCCAATAATCCCCGTAATGGAGACCGCACTTGCGGTACAAAGCGTAGTGAAAATAATCAAAATATAACGCGTACGTTGGATAGGAATACCGAGGCTTTTAGCCTCATCTTCTTCTAAAGCGAGCAGATTTAAGCGCCAACGCAATAAGAAAAGCGGCAGAATACCGAGTATTAAAATAGGGGTAAGTTGACTTAATTCTTTTACGCCAACAGCCGTGAAACTGCCTAATAACCAAAAGGTAATCGAAGGTAATTGGGTGAAAGGATCAGCTAAAATTTTTAACAGTGAAATGCCCGCGCCAAGTAATGAACCGATCGCAATCCCCGAAAGAACTAAGACCAAAATCGGATCTTGATTGCGGCTTCTGGATGCGACCATCGAAACACATAACACCGCCAAGATACCGCCACTAAAGGCAAAAAGCTGCACGTAAAACATCGGTAAATTGTAGAAAATCGCCAATGACGCACCAAGCCCCGCACCGCTTGAAACCCCTAAGATATCAGGAGAAACCAACGGATTTTTAAACATCCCTTGATAAGTCGCACCTGCGGCGGCTAATGCGGCCCCCACTAAACAGGCGACAAAAATACGTGGGGTACGAATATGCCAAAGCACCGTTTCAACAGAAGAAGGCGTTCGGCATTCCGTTTCAAATACACAGCGAATCGCTTGTCCCAGTTGAAGGGGAGAAATCGGAAATCGCCCTACATTCAACGAAAGCAAAATGGTGCCGACTAATAAAATCACTAACGAAGTGAAAAAGAGTTTGGGATTACGTTGAACAAAATACGGCATAACTATTTCACATCATGTAGCAATTGAGTCGCTTGCTCTGGGGTTAATTCAATCTGATAGAACACGTGATAAAACGTTTGCACTTCTTTTGTAAATTCAGTCATAGGTTTACCGCTAACTAAATGCGAGACCCAACGCACCCCAAGCAAACGGTTCACACTAGGTGGCGAATCTAACCAACCAAATGGATTATTCGGGATTAAAAAAACTTGTCCATTTTTGACCGCACTTAACTGTTGCCATTGCGGATTCTCTTTTAAGGTTTGCAAAAACTCTGGGTATTGGCTAAAAATTACATCAGGATTCCATAATAAAAGCTGCTCCATCGAAACCTGCGTAAGCCCTTTATGATCGCCTTCTACCACATTTTTTAAACCCACGATTTCAATGGCTTCTGTATGAATAGAGCCTTTTTGCCCTGTTTGTAGGCCATCTGCACTACGAGCTAAATAGAAGGTTTTGGTCAATTTAGAGGCATTTTCGACCGCTTGTTTAAGGGTTTCTTCGGCATACTTCGCTTGGGGTTCTGTAAGATTTTCTACACCTAGCACTTTCCCCAAATAACGCAAACTCGTCGGTGTTTCACTGAGTTTGCCATCTAGCAACAAATAAGGCACGCCCGTTTGTTCAAAAGTTCGTTTTGCTTGATCGATATAATTTGGGGTGACATTACCTACATCAATAATTAAATTCGGTTGTAATGCCACAATTTTCTCTGGCGAGAGCGTGCTGCCTTTTCCGGCAATTTTTCCTAAGGTTGGTAAAGATTGTTGTGCTGCAGGGAACAGTTTTCCGCGTTTTTCCATATTAAATCCCGCTAATCCTAGTAATTTATTGGGCGCGCTTGAAAGGAGCAATACATCAGCCGGATTACCCGCACTTAATACTTTTTCAATTTTAGCTGACGGAGGTAATTCCCCCGCCAAATAAGCGATTTCTTCTGTTGCAAATGCACTGGTTGATACACAAAGCACAAGTGCAATACCTATCCATTTTTTCATATTCTTCCCTCTTTTAGCGATTTAAAATGAGATGACTTTATTTTAACGCTATATATTTTTTAACATAGTAAATAAATTTTGGTAGAATGTCATCGTTATGTTTTTTATTATATAACATTTATTATTCATAGCTAAAGGTGAAAAAATGAAATGGGATGTGATTTATAAGTTTTGCTTGCTTTCTATGCTCATTGCAGGATTGGTAGGCATCTTGTTCAGCGGCTTAGGGATCTACTTTCAGTGGCCCATTCAAGGCATCTTTCAGTTGCATTTAGGTTCGGCGTTACTGCTTATTTTGGGCGTGGCTTTACACTTCTTCAATCGAAAAAATAAAGCGGTCAAAATTGTACAACAATTTACCGATTTAGTAACACATAATCGCTATCCCACCTATTGCAATTTAGATCGTTTGATTATGACGTTTGAACACTTTTCAATTCTGCAAATTGCGGAGCAACTTCAGCTCAACCCTTCGATTTTATTCTCCGAATTAGCTAACGGAAAAATAAACTTCAGCGATGCTAACCGCACTTTACGAGAAAATTTCCCTCATAATGATGAAAAAATTTTCGCCGCGATCACCATTGCATTGAAGTTACGCTTCAACCCTAACCTAAAAGGATGTTCCAATGGAAAAGAAACTGCTTTGCATCGCCATTAGTTTGGCTTGCTTGCCTGCTTATGCCGAAAATGTATTTACCCTTGGTCAAATTGAAGTCATCGGTGAAAAATCAAGTGATCTCAGCACCGCTCGTATTGACCAGGCTGAATTACAAAAAAATAACCAAGATCGTGTGTCTGATGTAGCAAAAAGCACACCGGGTGTGTTTGTCGAACATGGCGGCGCACGCAACGAATACAACTTACTAGTACGTGGTTTTAATGCTCGCCGCGTACCGGTATTTATGGATGGTATTCCGGTTTATGTTCCTTATGATGGTGAAATGGACTTGGGGCGTTTTACCACCTTTGATTTATCTCGTATTGATATTTCTAAGGGCGCAAGCTCTGTGCTTTATGGCGCAAATACGATGGGTGGTGCCGTGAATTTAATTTCTAAAAAACCAACTCAACCTTTCGAAGGTTCTATTGGCTATGGCTTTTCACACGGTAAAAGTGGTGGCACAGCAACCAATAAAACAGATTTTAATTTAAGCACTAAACAAGAACTATTCTATGCGCAAATAAGTGGTTCTTTTATTGAAAAACAAGGCTTACAACTCTCTCATCATTATCAACAAATCAATCCAAAAGGCGATGATGGCGGTCGAGCCGAAAATTCTAAACAACGTGATAAAAAATTAAGTTTGAAAGTTGCTTATACACCAAATGAGCATGACGAATACGCACTGGCGTTCTCCACACAAAAAGGCACCAAAGAATCACCTTTCTATTCTGGATCTGATAGTTTTGAACGCTATTGGCGCTGGCCGATGTGGGATAAAGACAGTATCTATTTCCTTTCCCATACTGAATTTGGCGCCCACAATCTCACGCTAAACACGAAAGCATTTTACGATACCTTTAAAAATGACCTACGTGCTTTTGATGATGCCACATTCAGCACTCAAAAGAAAAAATCAAGCTTTAATAGCTATTACCGTGATTATTCCTACGGTGCAGGCTTTGATTTAGGTGGCGATTTAACCTCCAAAGACCGCTTAAAATTCTCTACCCTCATTAAATATGACGTGCATCGCGAACATAATGATGATGAACCTACCGAAGTCGATAAAGATCGTACCTACAGCTTTGGTTTAGAAAATACTCATCGTTTTAATGAGCAAACCTCACTGATTACTGGTATCAGCTACGATAAACGCGATGCCAGCCGTGCAGAGAAATTTGAAAAACAATGTGTTTCAACTCACCAAAAAAATGCGATTTGCCCGTTTGATATCGGTAATAAACACGCCTTTAATTATCAAATCAAACTTGCCCATCATTTCTCTGAACATGATGAATTTACGCTAAGTTTTGCGAAGAAAACACGTTTTGCCACCATGAAAGAACGTTATTCTCGCCGATTTGGTCGTACTGAGCCGAATCCATTCTTAAGCCCAGAAACCGCTTACCATTACGAAGCTAGTTATATGCATACCTTTAGCGATTGGTTAAGAGTGGATAGCGCACTTTTCTATTCTGAAGTAAAAGATGCCATTGAAGAAGTCGCGATTAGCAAAAAACTCAATCAATATCAAAATGTAGGCAAAGAAGCCTTTAAAGGTGCTGAATTAGCCGTGAATCTTTTTGCAACAGATAATTTAACGTTAGGGGCAAATTACACCTATACTCATGCAAAAAATAAAACCCAAGATACCATTGTGAAGAATGTGCCAAAACATAAATTCTTTGCATTTGTTGATTGGAAAATATTACCAAACCTTTCACTTTATGTGAGCCAAGAAGCGGAACATGGCCGTTATTATTTAGATGGCGGTGAAACCGTGAAGCTCTCTGGTTTTGGAAACAGCAATGCGAAATTGATCTATGAACCGGTTTCAGGATTAAGTGTAGAAGCTGGGGTATCAAACCTCTTTGATAAAAACTACGCTTACCAAGCTGGTTACCCAGAAGAAGGACGTGTTTATTTCGGCAATATCCGATATAAATTCTAAAATAAAAAACGGGCAACTTGTAAAAAAGGTTGCCCGTTTTTTATAAAGTTATTAATCTTTCAGCGCTTTGATTTTTTCAATCACATTTGTAGTTGAACAGCCATTTTCGAAATTCAATACACGAACATCGCCACCATTCGCCCACACTTCTTTGCTGCCTGCAATCTCTTCTGGTTTGTAATCGCCGCCTTTCACCAATAAATCCGGTAAAATCTCACCGATTAAACGTTGTGGTGTATCTTCATCAAAAGAAACCACCCAATCCACTGATGCTAAACCAGCCAATACTGCCATACGTGCATTCAGATTATTAATTGGACGGTTTTCACCTTTTAAGCGTTTAACTGAATCATCTGTATTCACCGCAACAATTAAACGATCGCCAAGTTTGCGAGCATTTTCTAAGTAAGACACATGTCCTGGATGAAGAATATCGAAACAACCGTTTGTCATCACGATTTTCTCACCGCGCGCTTTAGCATGAGCTACGGCAATTTTTAATTGGTTTTCTGACATAATACCGAAGCCTGTTTCAGAACGGCCATGGATTGCATTCTCTAATTCCACAGTAGAAACGGTTGATGTACCTAATTTACCGACCACAATACCTGCTGCCACATTGGCTAAGTAGCAAGATTCTTCAAAAGAACGGCCATCTGCAAGTGCGGTTGCTAATACGCTGATTACGGTATCGCCTGCCCCCGTTACATCAAATACTTCTTTTGCAAGCGTTGGTAAATGGAATGGCTCTTGATTTGGACGAAGTAATGTCATACCTTTTTCAGAGCGCGTCACTAAAAGTGCGGTCAATTCAATGTCAGAAATTAATTTTAAACCTTTCTCAATAATTTCTTCTTCTGAATCACACTTACCAACCACCGCTTCGAACTCTGACATATTTGGTGTCAATAAAGTCGCACCACGATAACGCTCAAAATCTGTGCCTTTTGGATCGATTAACACCGGCACGTTCGCTTTACGTGCAATTTGGATCATCTTTTGCACATCTTTTAACGTGCCTTTACCATAATCCGAAAGCACTAACGCACCGAAATTTTTCACTTCAGCTTCCAATTTCGCTAGCAACTCTTGGCATTCTACGTTTTGGAAATCTTCTTCAAAATCCAAACGAAGCAACTGTTGATGGCGAGATAAAATACGTAATTTCGTAATGGTTGGGTGAGTATCCAATGCCACAAAATTACAATCAATTTTTTGATGCTGTAATAAATTCGTTAAGGCTGAACCTGTTTCATCCTGACCAATTAAACCCAAAATTTGCACGGGCACATTAAGAGAAGCAATATTCATCGCCACGTTTGCTGCACCACCTGCTCGTTCTTCGTTATTTTGCACGCGAACCACAGGAACCGGTGCTTCTGGCGAAATACGATTAGTTGCACCAAACCAGTAACGGTCAAGCATCACATCGCCTAACACTAATACTTTCGCTTGATTAAAATTGGCAGAATATTGAGCCATTTTGAAATCTCTCTGTTGGAATAATAAAAATTTGGTGTAATTTTACCACAACTCAAATTTGCGATAAACTACACGCCGAACTAACCAGAAAAGAATTATGAAAAACGAAAAACTCCCTCAATTTCAACCGCACTTTCTTGCCCCTAAATACTGGGGCTTTTGGCTTGGTGTGGCGATTTGGCGAAGCCTTTTGTTACTTCCCTACCCAATTTTACGTCACATCGGCAACGGATTAGGCTGGCTTTTCTCAAAATTAAAAGTGGGAAAACGTCGTGCGGCCATTGCCCGTCGAAACCTTGAACTCTGCTTCCCAGAAATGTCTGAGCAAGAACGTGAAGCCATTTTGCAAGAAAACTTACGCGCCGTTGGGATGGCGATTATTGAAACCGGCATGGCATGGTTTTGGTCTGATGCCCGAATTAAAAAATGGTCAAAAATTGAAGGCTTAAATTATTTAAAAGAAAATGCTCAAGACGGCATTATCTTTGTGGGTGTTCATTTCCTCACTCTTGAGTTAGGTGCGCGTATTGTGGGCTTACATCATCCTGGCATAGGTGTTTATCGTCCCAATGACAATCCTGTATTGGATTGGTTACAAATTAAAGGTCGCTTACGTTCAAATAAAGATATGCTGAACCGAAAAGATCTACGTGGAATGTTCAAAGCTTTACGCAAAGGTGAAACCATTTGGTATGCGCCCGATCATGACTACGGGCGAAAAAATGCCGTATTTGTGCCTTTCTTTGCTGTAAAAGAAGCGGCAACTACTACGGGCAGTTATTATCTACTTAAGTCCGCGCCAAATTGTAAAGTTGTGCCTTTTGCCCCATTGCGTAATAAAGATGGTTCAGGCTATACGGTCAGTATTTCTCCTCCAGTGGATTTTTCCGATCTTTCAGATGAAACGGCGATCGCTGCAAGAATGAATAAAGTCGTGGAAAAAGAAATTTTAAAAGGTGTGGAACAATACATGTGGCTCCACCGCCGATTTAAAACACGTCCAACTGAAGATGAGCCAAGTTTGTATTCGTAAAAAAGATGGTCTACTAAAAAAACTGAAAAGGCGAGATACTATAAAAAATCTAGCCTTTTATTTTATATTAAATAGACTATTTTTTTGGAAAAATACTCCTTACCTAATAACCAGAGATATCGATCAATTTCTTTTAAGTTAAATCCCTCTAATTTATAATATCTTTGAAAATTTAACAAAATTCCTTTAAATTTTCTGTAATTTTTTAAATCTTCCTTTTTAAAGGGTGAAAATTTATCTACTTTATTAAAATAAAGGAGAACTTTCTCCACATAGCTATCATAAATTGGAAAAGCAATTGGATTATGATGACTACAATATTTAGTCGCAAAAGAATAAAAATACCTCTTGTTATCACCAATTTTTACATTTCCTAACTCACGAACTAATTTGATATCACCAGCCTTTAAACGTTTATCTAGATCTTTAATACTTAAAATACGTTTTGCCACAGGATAAATAGCAAATATTCTTGTGCTATAAAAATCATTTAAACATGATGCCTTTAATAAAATATCAGTTATTTCAGAATTTCCAGGTAATAACTCTAGAAAAAGTTTATTTAATGCCCTTTCTTGTGAAGTATAACCTTCAAGATTTATCCATTCATCTAGATATTTATTAACTTCTGAAACACTTGGTTTAGGAGGTAAAGACTTTTCCACATTTTCTCCAATACTTGAAATTAATATAAATATGGGAACACAAAAACGAATAAGTAATATTTACTTCTATATACTTGCCATCCCACAATAAAAATAATAAACACCGCATGTATTACACACGGTGTTATTTATAAAGTCAGTCAATCGTAAATCCAACTTGTTACATGCTATACCTAATTTTACAATTTGGTAATGCACTTTGAAGTTGATGATACTCATCACTGTCAGGCTCTATACTGTAGTAATCAAAATTCTTAGTATCTTCTAAATAAAGGGTGTCTAAATTAGGCAAAGACGCTAATTTAGCTAATAATTGAATATCTACTTTATTACCTGAAAGGTCTAATTCTTTAATACTAGAGAATGAAATTATCAAATCTATTACATCTTCTTTTACAGACTCATCCCAATCCCTGAATGAAAGTGATGATACATTAAGGCTTTTTAATGTAGCAAGATTACTAATATCTTCGTAAGTACCAACATGTAGATTAATTACACAATTTGGTAATTTATCACCTAATGAGGCTAACATACTACACTCATCAGCACTCCAATCACCCGAATATGGTACAGAAAGAGTTCTTAAATTAGTCAACGAGGATAATTTTTCTAGAGCATCCCCAGAAACACTATTAGTAGTAAGATCCAGTTCTTTTAGTTGAGGAATTTGAGCAAGCAAATCAATTTCCTCCGAACCAAAACCGCCCCCCCAACCATGAAACGATAATGAAGACAATTGCTTAATATGTGATAATTTAGGTAACTCTCTAATATTAAAAACATTATCTGGAATGACAAATTTATGAGTTATTCCAGGTTCAAAATTACCATCAGAGAAATGCACACCTACAATATAATCTTTCAAATAGAAAGCGATTGCCCCATTTCTATCATAAAGATCTAGTTCTGTAGAAATTTCCTCACTTAAATCATCATATTCCGGAGTTAGTCCATGGTCTTCATCAAGAAATTCATCTTTAATATTCCATAACACAATATATTTTAGTGTGTCTGATAATCCACACCACCATTCCCAATCCTCATCAGAAATATACTCTGTAGTATCAGTGATAAGTTCTTCTGGGAATTTATCCTCTGCTAGTTTTGTAGTTTCTCTACGGGTATCAACGCCGTTGATGAAATTAATTAATCGATGGCCAAAATAACGAGTATTCCAGTCATCAGAATATTCAAAACCAAGATCTTCAGAAATTTCTCTTAACATGCTCCGTGTTTTTCTGTCACGGCATCTGATAGTAACGGTATAATCTTCAGCAGATTCGATAATTAAATCTTTATAAATTGCACAGCTTCTAATTTTTTTAGACATAACTACCTCTCTCTTACCAAAGTTTTAAAACAACTTGACCAAAAGCAACTAAAATTGAGTGCCCATTAAACTCATAAGTATTACTCGAATTTGAACTAAATTGAGGTTTAATTTTATTCCCTTCAATTACCCAACTATTTTGTGAATTAGCTGAAAATTGAGGTTTTAATTCACGTCCGTCATACACCCAAGTATTTTTTGATGTTGCAGAAAATTTAGGTTTTAGATAACGACTGTCATATACCCAAGTATTTTGTGAAGTTGCTCCTGATTTAGGTTTTAACTCACGCCCATCACAAGACCATTTACTTGATAATTCAATTTTTGGCATGTTTTACTCCGATTCCTTATGTTAAATGTTAATTAAAAATATTTTTATCAGTGTTTGTTTAGTTGGTATGTCAATACCAACTAAAAGAAGTATACTTCTTGGTATAAAATATATTTAAAACAATTAGTTATGCCTTTAATTATACCTAGAGCCAATTACTCGATTACGCGACTAACTCAGCAAATTCTCCCTATAAAATTTTGTAAAAAAAACTGCCATTGAGGACTGATAAATCTGTCAATGATTCAATTTTTAAAAAATATCTAAAATTTTTCTTGATCTTTATATAATTAAATATATAATGAAGTCGTTTTAAGGTTTTAGATAGTAAACTTGTGTTATGACAGACACACTACTGGCTAGTGCATTCCCCCCACTCACTCCTTTTGCACTAGCCATTTTTTTTTAAATCCCTTACCATATCTCACCTTTTTCTTTTCTCTCAAAAATAATGAACAATCTAGAACTTGAACGTTTACTAAACGAAAAACTTAGCACAGATAGAATCAATGATTACGCGCCTAACGGTTTACAAGTGGAAGGTAAAGCAGAAATCCAAAAAATCATTACAGGCGTCACCGCAAGCCAAGCTTTGATTGATTATGCCGTTGCACAACAAGCTGATGCGGTACTTGTCCACCATGGCTATTTTTGGAAAAGTGAAAATCCTTGTATTCGCGGCATGAAAGGAAAACGTATCAAAACCTTGCTTGTGAATGACATTAATTTATACGGCTACCACTTGCCTTTGGATGTTCATCCAGAATTAGGCAACAACGCAAAACTTGCTCAGTTATTAGGGATTGGCGATCTTCAACCTTTAGAAAATAGCTCAACCAGCATTCCTGTTTGGGGAACGTTAAAAGATCCCGTTACTGCTGAAGAATTTGCGCAACGTATTGAACAAGTGCTTCATCGTAAACCGTTAATTTGCAAGGAAAACGGACCGCACTTAATCCGTAAAGTAGGCATTTGTACCGGTGGCGGACAAGGCTATATTGATTTAGCGGCAGCACAAGGTTGTGATGCCTTCATTACCGGTGAGGTTTCGGAGCAAACAATTCACTCTGCGCGTGAGCAAGGTATTCATTTCTTTGCGGCTGGTCATCATGCGACTGAACGCTACGGTATCAAAGCATTAGGTGAATGGTTGGTAACGGAATATGGTCTGGATGTAGAATTTAAAGATATTGATAATCCAGCCTAACTGGTACAAAGTGTGATTGATTGCCGAAAGCATACAAAACAAGTATAATCTTGTCGATTTTTTTAACTCAAACATAGGAAAAAATATGGGTTTCTTAACTGGTAAACGTATTTTAGTAACAGGTCTTGCAAGCAACCGTTCTATCGCTTACGGGATCGCAAAAGCAATGAAAGAACAAGGTGCTGAACTTGCTTTCACTTATTTAAACGATAAATTACAACCGCGCGTAGAAGAATTTGCAAAAGAATTTGGTTCTGACATCGTACTTCCTTTAGACGTAGCGACCGATGAAAGCATCCAAAACTGCTTTGCTGAATTAAGCAAACGTTGGGAAAAATTTGATGGTTTCGTACACGCTATCGCATTCGCACCAGGTGACCAATTAGATGGCGATTACGTAAATGCGGCAACTCGTGAAGGTTACCGTATCGCTCACGATATTAGTGCATTCAGTTTCGTTGCTATGGCACAAGCGGCTCGTCCTTACTTAAATCCAAATGCAGCGTTATTAACCCTTTCTTACTTAGGTGCAGAGCGCGCAATTCCTAACTACAACGTCATGTGTTTAGCGAAAGCATCTCTTGAAGCGGCAACTCGCGTAATGGCAGCTGATTTAGGTAAAGAAGGTATTCGTGTGAATGCAATTTCTGCAGGTCCAATCCGTACCTTAGCAGCATCAGGTATTAAAAACTTCAAGAAAATGCTTTCTGCATTTGAGAAAACTGCCGCATTACGCCGCACAGTTACTATCGAAGATGTGGGTAACTCAGCAGCATTCTTATGCTCTGATTTAGCATCGGGTATTACCGGTGAAATCGTTCACGTAGATGCAGGTTTCAGCATCACTGCAATGGGCGAATTAGGCGAAGAATAATTTTTCGTACAATCTATTTTTAGGCAGGCTTTTCAGTCTGCCTTTTCTCTTTTTTTAAATATAACTATGTTCCAAGATAATCCATTACTCGCACAACTTAAGCAACAAATCCACGACAGCAAAGAACACGTTGAAGGCGTGGTAAAAAGTACTGATAAAGCTTATGGTTTTTTAGAGTGCGATAAAAAAAGCTACTTTATTGCCCCACCTGCAATGAAAAAAGTGATGCACGGTGACAAAATCAAAGCCACCATTGAAAAGCAAGGCGATAAAGAGCAAGCTGAACCTGAAGAATTAATTGAGCCAATGCTCACTCGCTTTATTGCCAAAGTGCGGTTCAATAAAGACAAGAAATTGCAAGTTTTGGTTGATCATCCAAGTATCAACCAACCCATTAGTGCGCAACAAGCTAAATCCGTAAAAGAAGAATTACAAGAGGGCGACTGGGTCGTCGCAAATTTGAAAACGCACCCATTACGTGATGATCGCTTTTTCTATGCCACTATCAATCAATTTATCTGCCGTGCTGATGATGAATTAGCTCCTTGGTGGGTGACATTGGCACGTCATGAGCAATCTCGTCATCCGGTACAAGGTGCAGAAAGCTATGAGATGTTAGATCAACAAACACGTGAAGATCTGACCGTACTTCATTTTGTCACCATTGACTCTGAAAGCACACAGGATATGGACGATGCCCTTTACATCGAACCTATCGAGCAAAATGGTACACAAATCGGCTGGCGATTAGTCGTCGCCATTGCGGATCCCACAGCTTACATTGCATTAGATTCACAAATTGAAAAAGATGCGAAACAGCGTTGTTTCACCAATTATTTGCCTGGCTTCAACATCCCAATGTTGCCGCGTGAATTGTCTGATGAATTATGCTCATTAATGGCAAATGAAACTCGTCCTGCTTTAGTATGTTACATTGAAACGGATCTTGCTGGTAACATCACGGCTAAACCGCATTTTGTATCGGCTTATGTACAATCTAAAGCAAAATTAGCCTATAACAAGATTTCAGATTATTTAGAACAAGTACCGGATGCATGGCAACCGGAAACACCTGAAATTGCCCAGCAAATTGATTGGTTACATCAATTTACTCAAGCGCGTATTCAATGGCGTAAAACCCATTCATTGTTATTTAAAGAGAAACCAGATTACTCCTTTATTCTCGCTGAGAATGGCAAAGTGCAAGAAATTAAAGCGGAATATCGTCGTATTGCAAATCAAATCGTGGAAGAATCCATGATCATTGCCAACATTTGTGCCGCTCAATTCTTAGCGGAGCATGCTAAAGCTGGTATTTTCAATACACACACTGGTTTTGATAAGAAATTCTTAGAAAATGCCCATAATTTCTTAATGGCAAATTTAGCCAATGAAGAAAATCAAGCTGAACTTGCTGAACGTTATTCGGTGGAAAATTTGGCAACCTTAAAAGGTTATTGCCAAATGCGTCATGATATTGAACCGATTGAAGGTGACTATTTAGAATTCCGTTTACGTCGTTATTTAACCTTTGCGGAGTTTAAATCCGAACTTGCTCCACATTTTGGGCTTGGATTAGAAGGTTATGCGACCTGGACATCGCCTATCCGTAAATATTCCGATATGGTGAACCATCGTTTAATTAAAGCCGTGCTCACACAGCAAGCTTGTGAAAAACCACAAGATGAAGTCCTTGCTCGCTTGCAAGAAGCCCGTCGCCAAAATCGCTTGGTTGAACGCGATATCGCAGACTGGTTATATTGTCGCTATCTTGCTGACAAAGTCGCTGAAAATGCTGAATTTGATGCAGAAGTGCAAGATGTGATGCGTGGTGGTTTACGTGTTCAATTATTAGAAAATGGTGCATCCATGTTCGTACCAGCTTCCACGTTGCATCCAAATAAAGATGAAATGCAAGTGAATGCTGATGAATTAGCACTGTATATTCAAGGGGAACGCCGTTACAAAATCGGTGATTTGGTGAAAGTGAAACTTACCGAAGTACGAGAAGAAACTCGTAGTATTATCGGCCAATTAATCATTTAATGACCACTTCCATTCTAACACTAGAAATACCGCTCGTTATATAACGGACGGTATTTTTTTATAGAGCTAAAATTGTGGAAATTTTTTCTACGTTGATAGTATCAAATAAAAAGATTTTTAGGGTAGATTGAAGATGAGCAATATAGAAATGAGTTATTGATATAATATCCCCGCCTTGAAGGCGGGGATAAAGTAGATATTTAGGTAGAATTACATTTTAGGAATTTCTACGCCCGATGAAAGCACGTCTTGAATATCGGATTTTAAGACATCTGCTTTTGGTCCATAAATCGCTTGGATACCAGAGCCTTTCACGATAAAGCCCATTGCACCTGCTTGTTTCCAACTTGCTTCATCCCCCACTAACTCTGGATTATGTACGGTGATACGTAAACGTGTCATACAAGCATCCACATCTGCAATATTATTACGTCCACCAAGTAAGTTGATGATTTGGATAACTTGTGCGCTAGCATTCGCAACTTTCGGTTCATCGCTAGAAGTTTCATCTGAACCTTTTGCATCATAGTTACCATTACGGCCTGCTGTGGCAAGATTAAATTTCTTAATCATAAAATTCGCGATAAAGAACATGGCCACTGCAAACAGGATGGATACCCAAATAAAGTTGATCACATCCATACCAATGCCGGCTTTAATCGCCATTGGTGTACGAGTTAAGAACTCAATGTTACCGAATGAATGCACACGTAAGTCCACAATATCTGCCATGGCGAAAGCACAACCTTGTACTAACGCATAAACAATATAAAGCGGTAAAGCGACAAACATAAACATGTATTCGATTGGCTCTGTTACGCCTGTTAAGAACACCGCAAGTGCAGAAGAAAGGAAAATCCCTTTATAGAGTTTTTTCTTGTCTTCATCCACATTGATATACATTGCGAGAGTCAAGCCCATTAAGATACCGGTTGAACCAATCATTTGTCCTACTTTGAAGCGAGCAGGTGTCACAGTTGAAAGAAGTTCGTTATATTGCGCTAAATTACCTGCATCTTTAAGGTTGATTAAGTCAGTCACCCAGGCAAGCCAAAGTGGATCTTGACCAAATACTTGTTTGCCTTGTTGTGCACCAGTTAAGAACTCATAAGTACCGCCTAATGAAGTGTAGTTCATTGGGATAGTCAACATGTGGTGTAAACCAAATGGAAGCAATAGACGTTCTAAGGTACCATAAATAAATGGTGCTAAAATTGGTGCTGAGTTTTGTGAGTTCGCAATCCATTGACCGAAATGATTAATTCCTGTTTGAACTAAAGGCCAGAATAATGATAGGAAGATCGCCACTAATACGGAACGATAAATGACAACGAAAGGAACAAAACGTTTACCATTAAAGAACGTTAATACTTCAGGTAATTTACGGAAATTGTAGTAACGATTGAAGGTTGTTGCCCCCACAAAACCCGCAATAATACCAACGAACACGCCCATATTTAACGCAGGTTGCCCAAGCACATTCACAAAGTAATTCGCCACAGGAATTTCACCGGCCAATATGGTACTTACGTGAGCATTTGGATCGGCTAGCATTTCAAGTTTCACACCGAAAAAGTTACCGGTAATTAAGTTAATTAAAATGAAAGCAAGGCCAGCTGCAAATGCACCGCCTGCACGCTCATTTGCCCAGCTACCACCAATCGCTAACGCAAATAATAGATGGAGGTTACCGATAATCCCCCAACCAATTTGGGCGATAATGTTTCCGACAAGCGCTAGCCATTCAGCATCGCTAATCAAAGGCAGTGAGTTACCAATACTCACCATTAAACCCGCGGCTGGCATCACGGCAATCACAACCATTAGGCACTTACCGAATTTTTGCCAAAATTCAAAACTAAGCATTTTTTTCATATTGATTCTCCTACAAGATGAGAGCTACTTCTACGCCAAAATGGTCGGAAACAATCGGTTTATTTTTTCCATTAAAAATAACCTGACTGGATAAAACCCTTTTTGCTTGGTTTAAAAAAATATAATCTAATCGCTTTTCTTCACTATGGCCTTTCCAGCCGTCAATCGCTTTCTCTACGGTGATGCCGCTATCCTTCTGCTCTGCCATTTCAAATGTATCAAATAAGCCTAAGGATTTAATCTGCTGGTAAGCTTGCTGATCGCTTATTGCATCAGTATTGAAATCACCCATCAGGATTTTAAGATTCGCACTTTGACTTCGCTCTACAATATAACGAACATTATCAAGTTGGTTTTCTCCATCACAATTTGGCAAATTGATATGGCAAGAATAACATTCAATTAACTGGCCCTGATATTCTACCGTCAAGCCAATGATTTTACGCGAGAGAATCGAGTCAAGACGTTGATGTTGGCTACAATAAAACGCATCAATATCATAAACGGGCAAGCGCGTTAAAAACGCAATGCCCTCATCATATTTATCGTAACCAATATGCGAATTGCTCCAAAAAAGCGAGTATTTCTGTGCAACGCGTTGATTGATTTTATTTAACAGAATGACACCATAGTTATCTTGCTTTAACGTTGGCGAAATAGCAGGAGACGACATCAATTGATTAACCTCTTGTAAGGCAATGATGTCATAGCCCTTTTCGATAATAGTCTCCGCAAGAATCTCTATTTTTTCCGCTTGGTTAGCTTCTAACCAAGCGTGTACATTCAGGGTAAGTAGTTTCATTGCTTCCCCCCTTAGCCCTCACAATGCCAAATGTCTGCATTATATTGAGCGATCGTGCGGTCAGATGAGAAGAAGCCCGCTTTTGCGATATTGTGAACGACTTTCTCATTCCAACTATCTTGATCTTCATAATCGGCTAAGATTTGTTCTTTCGCTTCAACATAAGCATTAAAGTCAATTAACGTCATAAACCAGTCTTTATTCAATAATTCGTTATAAAGACGTTCTAAACGTGTTTTATTGCCTAATTTCACTACTGCAGGATTCAGAATAAAATCGACCGCTCTTTTAATCTCTTTGTCGTTTTCATAATACTCTTTTGAAACATAACCTGCTGTTTCATAAAGTTTAATAATGCTTTCTGAATCTTTACCGAATGTATAGATATTTTCAGCACCGGCTAATTCTGCAATTTCAACATTAGCCCCATCCATTGTGCCTAAGGTTAATGCACCATTAAGCATAAATTTCATATTACCTGTACCAGAAGCTTCTTTAGAGGCAAGTGAAATCTGCTCAGAAATATCGGTTGCTGGAATGAGTTTTTCTGCTACGCTCACATTATAGTTTTCCACCAAATGTACGTTTAAATACTTATTCACTTCAGGATCATTATTGATTAACTCAGATAAACAAAGAATTAAGTGAATAATATCCTGAGCAATAATATAAGCAGGTGCTGCTTTTCCACCGAAAATCACGGTAATTTTACGTTTTGGTAATTTACCGGCTTTAATTTCTAAGTATTTGTGAATTACATAAAGCGCATTCATTTGTTGGCGTTTGTATTCATGGAAACGCTTAATTTGCGTATCAATGATAGAATTTTCATCTAACTCAATACCTTTATTTTCTTTAAGGTATGCTTTTAGTGCTAATTTGTTTTCAAACTTAATTTTCGCTAATTGTTGATGAACCTTTTTGTCATCTTTAAAGGCTAACAATTTCTCTAATTTCGTTGCATCATGCAAATATTCATCGCCAATCAATTCTTTAATATAAGCCGCTAATGGTTGGTTAGAAAACTCTAACCAACGACGGAAAGTAATGCCGTTTGTCTTATTATTGAATTTTTCAGGATACAACGCATAGAACGTTTTAAGTTCTGAATTTTTCAAAATCTCCGTATGTAACGCCGCCACACCATTCACAGAATTTGAAAAGTGAATATCCATATGTGCCATATGCACTCGTTTTTGTTTATCAATAATTTGTACTGCTGGATCTTTATATTCTGCACGCACTAATTTATCTAATTTCTTAATGATCACCACTAAATGTGGCACCACTTCATCTAAATAATCTAGCGGCCATTTTTCTAATGCTTCAGCCAAAATGGTATGGTTGGTATAGCCCACCATATTACGTACGATTTCAACCGCTTCAGCAAACTTAATTTTATGTTTTTTGGTTAATAAGCGAATTAATTCAGGAATCACCATTGAAGGGTGTGTATCATTGATCTGTACATACGCATAATCGGCTAAATCATGTAAGTTACTACCACGCGCAATCGCTTCATCAATTAATAATTGTGCCGCATTTGATACCATGAAGTATTGTTGATAAATACGTAATAATTCCCCGTTTTTATCTGAATCATCTGGGTAAAGGAATAAAGTCAGATTTTCTTCAATCGCAGTTTTATCAAACTCGATACCTTTTTTAATCAGTTTAGGATTCACTGATTGAATATCAAACAAATTGAGATAGTTCTTCGTATCTTTCTTATAACCTAAAATATCAATACGATCTAATTTAGAGGTTAATGTAAATTTCTTAAATGGTACTTCATAGCTAATATCTGTTGGAATTAACCAAGAGTTATCCTCAATCCAATCATTAGGCTCGGCATGTTGTTCATTCTTTTTAAAGACTTGTTTGAACAACCCATAATGATAATTTAAACCCACCCCTTCTGCATTTAAGCCAAGGGTAGACATTGAATCAATAAAACAAGAAGCCAAACGCCCTAAACCACCATTTCCTAAAGACGGTTCTGGCTCAATATCTTCAATATGGCTTAATGATTTACCCACACTTTCTAATTCCGCTTTGATATCTTGATACACACCAAGGTTAATCAAGTTATTAGAAAGTAATTTGCCGATTAAAAACTCAGCAGAGATATAGTAAACCTTACGTTTACCTGTATTTTTAGGTTTATCTGCTGAGAGTGTTTTTACGTAATTTAATAATTGAATATAAGTTTCTTTATCGCTTAATTGTTCAAGCGATTTATTGGTTTCGTTTTTTACAAAGGTACTAAATTTCATCATTATTTTTCCTGATTCGCACGTTGATATAACGTGGTCATTTTTGCTAAAAAGTCTTTTTTATCTTGCGTTAAATCTGATTGCTGCATTCTCCATTGCCAGTTTCCACCAATTGTTGAAGGCACGTTCATTCTTGAACTGGCTGGCAAATCTAAAACATCTTGCATTGTGGCTATCGCGGTATTGCTAACGGTTGCAAAAAGCTGACGAATCATCGCTTGGCAAATCGATTCATCCTCATGGCGATGCGTATAATCATTGATATATTGCTGCTGTTGTTCAGTCAGGCTGTTATACCAACCATTGGTCACATCGTTATCATGTGTACCGGTATAAACAATGGAATGCGGGATGCAATAATGCGGGCTATCTAAGCTTTCTCCGCTAACATCTTCAAAGCCAAATTGCAGAATCTTCATGCCAGGATAGTTACAGTCTGTAAGCAATTTTCTGGCTTTGTCATCAATATTACCTAAATCTTCGGCAATAATCGGTAAATCGCCTAGTTGCTCTTTAACGGCTTTAAATAAGTCATAACCTGGACCTGGCTGCCAGCTACCATCTTTAGCCACCTCTGCTTTTCCGTCTACTTGCCAATAATCAGAGAAACCTTTGAAATGGTCGATACGTAGTACATCATAAATTTTGAAGCTTTCTTCAATGCGGTGAATCCACCAAGCGTAGCCTTGTTTTTTATGTTCTTCCCAAGCGTAAAGCGGATTGCCCCAAAGTTGTCCTGTTGCACTGAATTGATCGGCTGGGACCCCCGCGACAAAAAGCGGATTGCGTTCTTCATCTAATTGGAAGAGTTCTGGTTTTGTCCAAACCTCTACGCTATCTGCAGCCACGTAAATCGGCATATCACCGATGATCTGAATGCCTTTTTGATTTGCGTAATTTTTTAATTCAGTCCATTGTTTGAAGAAGAAATATTGCGTCACTTTAAAGTACTGAATTTGCTCCGCTAACATGGTGCGATATTTTTCCAATGCACTTGGATCTCGAGCCACAGCTTTTTTATCATCCCATTTTTGCAATGCTTGATTGCCAAAATGCTCTTTAATTGCCATAAACTCAGCAAAATCATCCAACCATAAACGATTGCTTTTCTCGAAGTGTTTGAAATCAGTTTGGAATGATTGATTCTCTAAAAAATTTTTCACGGCTGTTTCTAAAATCGGACGGCGCGCGTAGAAGATACGTTCATAATCCACGCTAGTTGGATCATCACCAAAATTGACCGAAGCATAATCCGATTCTTTCAACAAGCCCATTTGGGTTAATAAATCAAAATCAATAAGATGAGTATTACCTGCAACCGCAGAGAAAGATTGATAAGGAGAATCACCATAACTGGTGGTAGTGAGTGGAAGAATTTGCCAATAAGTTTGTTTGGTTTCAACTAAAAAATCGACAAAATCATAAGCGGATTGCCCAAAACTACCAATCCCAAATGCATTTGGTAGTGAGGTAATGTGCATAAGAACACCACTTGAACGAGTAAGCATAATATCTCCTTTAGGACGTCATCATTTTTCGCTTATTCTAACCTAAACATATTTTAATGCAACAACATATACGTAAAAGTTTAAAACATTTTCGTAAAAGATTGGTTTTTATTAAAATTTATACGTATAACATTAAGGATTTTATGATATGCTATTAACACATTTATGGAGCGGCTGATAAAAGGATAAGAAATGAGCAAGTACAAGCAGGTCTATAACGAGATAAAAAGCCAAATTAATAATGGTAATTTAGCACCATTGCAAGAACTCCCGAGTGAAAATGAACTCATGCAAAGCTATGGTTTTTCCAAAGATACTATTCGAAAAGCGCTTTCTTTACTTGAAATCGATGGTTATATTCAAAAGCAACAAGGCAGAAATTCGATTGTTTTAAAACATGATTTATCTAAACCACAAATGCTTTCCGAAATTAAAACCGTCAGCGAATTAAATAGTGCCTCAACACATCAAGTAAAAACCACATTAACCAGCTTGTATATTGTGCAAGGTGAAGAAGAGCTGATGCATATTTTTAATGTCGACGATCAGATCGATTTCTACCGTATTGCTCGCCTCCGTGAAATTGATGGCGAAGCCGTTGAATATGAGGTTTCTTATTTTGATCGCCGCATCGTGCCTTTTATTAGCCGAGAAATCGCTGAACACTCTATTTATCACTATTTGGAAAACGAATTAAAATTAAAAATTAGTCACTCACAACGAAAAATTGTCTTTCGCTATGCAAACGAAGAAGAAAAAAAGGCAATTGATCTTGGTGAGTATGACATGGTTGTGAATGTGACGAGTACCACTTATTTGGCGGATGGTCGACCGTTTCAATATGGGAGTATTAGCTATCGACCAGATAAAATTGCATTTACATCAACAGCAAAACGACATGTCTAGTTTTTGTAAATGATAGGTTGTTATTTAAAAAATTCATAAAAAAAGTGCGGTCATTTTTAACCGCACTTCTTTATTAAATTACTTTAACAAAAATTGTCCTTTTAAAATTTTTCCTAATGTCATCAGCACCAAACCGCTCATCATCAAGTTAGCAAAGATAAATGCTCCGTTTGCCAATCCGCTCAGTACGTTATGATGAACAAAAGAAGCGGCCCCATTCGCTAAAGAAGCTAATCCGAATGAAAAAGCCCAGAAGCTGATATTCAGCCCTTTTTCACTAATCCAAGGGAACAGACGAATTAAAAAGAACATTTGTAAAAAACCGTATCCCCATAAGAGTTTAACGAAAAGATCGATCTCTCCCCCATTAAGCGATAAGTAAGCCGACGAGCCTACAAATGCTGGTGCAAGAATGATCCCCATTGTTGGACGAAATTGTGGTTCTATCTGCAACACGCGTAAACGTTGGAATAACACCGGTTCATAAATAATCCAAGCAATCATCCCTGCACCTAAGAACAAATAGCCTAAATCTTGATAGCCTAACAAGGCTAATGATGAGGCACTGGTAAAGTTAGTGGCCACAGAGGGCAAATAAAAAGGTGGCAGTGTCGATTTTTCCTCAAATGTGCCATCTTTCCATAACGCACTAATTCGCACTGAAGCAAACAATAATTGCCCAATTGTCCCGATCCAAATTAATCCCTCACCAATAAGAGGAAACCAACGATACAGAACATCACCGCTTAACATCGTTGTAATCGGTATTAAGGCAATAAACGAAAAACGTATCGGACAACAATATTCATCTCGTACTTCGTGAGAGAAATAAATCATTTTATAAATATAGAGCAAGACGAAAAGTGCCCATACTGAAACAGACGTTATGCCAATAATATCACTCACATTTCGAGAAAAAGAGAGCGTATCGCCCATATGCAACCAGGCTAAAGATAAAGCGCTTAAACCTAATGGAATCGCAAAATACCCTGTTGGTAACGGAAATGGTCGTTTATCAGTCATTATTATTCTCCTAAAAATTGATACTTTATAAGATTACCTCTAAATGCATGAATATTGATGTGGATTTATCTCAAAGACTAGAATAAAAATCTCATTTCTCAAAATGAAAGAAAGGGCTAATAAACATTAGCCCTAAATTGAATTTATATATTTTTGATTATTTGCAAATCACTTCTAATCCGCCCATGTAAGGACGTAATACTTCTGGCACCGTAATTGAGCCGTCTGCATTTTGATAGTTCTCAAGCACGGCCACTAAAGTACGACCGACTGCTAAACCAGAACCATTTAATGTGTGTACTAAGCGAGTTTTTTTATCCCCTTTCGCTTTGCAACGTGCTTGCATACGACGAGCTTGGAAATCCCACATATTTGAGCAAGAAGAAATCTCACGATAAGTATTTTGTGCAGGCACCCACACTTCTAAGTCGTAAGTTTTGCAAGAACCAAAGCCCATATCACCGGTACAAAGTAAGACTTTACGATATGGTAGATTTAAAAGTTGTAATACTTTTTCTGCATGACCGGTTAATTCTTCAAGCGCTTCCATAGATTTATCTGGATCCACGATCTGTACCATTTCGACTTTATCGAATTGGTGCATACGAATTAAACCACGGGTATCACGACCATAAGATCCTGCTTCAGAACGGAAACATGGTGTATGTGCGGTCATTTTGATTGGCAATTCTGCTTCATCAATAATCACATCACGTACAAGGTTAGTCACTGGCACTTCCGCTGTTGGAATTAATGCGTAAGGTTGCTCACCTTCTAACGCTAAAGTATGGAATAAATCTTCACCAAATTTGGGTAATTGGCCTGTACCATAAAGGGTCGCATGGTTAACTAAATAAGGCACATAGGCTTCCAAATAGCCATGTTGTTCGGTATGAAGATCTAACATGAATTGTGCTAATGCGCGGTGCATTTTAGCAATTTGACCTTTCATTACCGCAAAACGCGCACCCGCTAATTTAGCCCCTGCAGCAAAATCTAATCCATTGGCATCTTCACCTAATGACACGTGATCTTTGATCTCAAAATCAAAGGTACGCGGTGTACCCCAACGTAAAATTTCTTTATTTTCAGTATCATCTTTACCTAATGGCACTTCATCTGCTGGAAGGTTTGGAATGCTTAATGCGATTTGATTGATTTCGGCTAACACCGCATCAAGTTGGGTTTTCGCTTCATTAAGCTGTTCGCCCATATTATCTACTTCAGCCAATAATGGTGCAATGTCCTCACCACGTGCTTTTGCCGCACCAATAGCTTTAGAACGCGCATTACGCTCTGCTTGTAATGTTTCAGTTTTTACTTGTAAATCTTTGCGTTGCTCTTCTAATGCGGTAAGTTTTTCCGTATCAAGAATAAAGTTACGTTTTACTTTTAATTTTTCTGCTACTTCAGCCAGATTATTACGGAGTAAATTTGGATCGATCATTGGAATTCCCTATTTTTCATTATGAAACAGATACCTTTATTCTAGCGTGCTTTGAGCAAATAAACCAGTTAAAACCCTGATTTTTCTTTAATTAACCACTTCAAAAAACATTCAATTTTGTGACCGCACTTTGCCATAATTTAATTTTGTGATCTCTGTCAAATTCTGAGAATGAGGCACTAGAAACAGCAAAAAAAAGTTCTATAATGAAAATGAACGTTAACCAAGAGGAGTAACCTATGTTTCCTGAATTTCGCGATTTAATCACTAATCTCAAAAATAAAGATGCTTATTTCGATCGCTTGTTTGAAAAGCACAATGCATTAGACCAAGAGATCAAAAATAAGATTGATAACATAGAACTCGCTACTCATACGGAAATTGAGAACTTGAAAAAAGAAAAATTACGGATTAAAGACGAGCTCTATCAATACTTGAAAAAGAAAGCAGCTGAGTAATTTGGTTTAATGTGAAGACAAAGTGCGGTGAAATTTACCGCACTTTTTTGTTTTAAGCGGTTTTGTTTTTTTGAGAGCCAAGATAAATCGCCACTAATGTCAGCACTGCCCCCGCCCATTGCCAATGATTGATGGGCTTATCCAAGCCAAAATAATCAATCACAAGTGCCACCACCGGCTCAGAAAGAAGCAATAAACCGGTTAAACCTAACGATAAATAAGGGATTGTATACGCAATCATGCCCCAGGCGACACATTGCATCACTGCACCATAAATGAACACCAATCCCCAATCTCTGAAGGTGGTTGGATAAAGATTATCAGAATTAAAAATTAGAGAAGGAATAATTAAGACAAGCGCACCACTTAAACTCAAAATAAACATTAACGAAAATAAAGCGGTGGGTTCTTCTTCGTGTACTTTTTTAATCATAATCATTGAAGCGGCAAGCATGCTTGCAGAAATGAGCCCAATGATAATGCCGTACATACCGTCAAAATTATGTTGTAACTCTTCCCCAGAGATTAAGACAACACCTGCAACAGCTAAGAAAAGGCTTAACATTTGTAATTTCGTTTGGCGTTCACCAAAGAAAAAATAGCCAATTGCGGCCAAAAAGAAAATCTGCAAGCTATTCAGCAACGTTGAAATGCCCGGCCCTACCGCATATACACTTTCATGCCAAAAGGATAAATCAAAGGCTAAAAAAATTCCGGCTAATGCGGCATATATCATTGCTTTACGACTTCTCGGAAAACGCTGTCTTTTTAATTTCATTAAGAACCAGAAAATAAAAGAGGCAATGAGTAAGCGCCAGAACGCAATGGCATAACCACCCACTGGCACAAACTTAACAATTAGGCTTCCCAAACCGAATAGCACGCAGCCCAAGACTAGCATCGGAGCGGCGTAAGATTTTATTTTATCCATTAAATAAACATCGCCCAGACAGCCAAACTCGCCGCCATAAAGAACAAAATGAGTAAGCTGTTATAGCTGAGTTTCCATTTATTCACACTATGTAAAAGCAGAATGCCCGCTATCACTAAGTGAAGCAGAAAATAAATGCCATATGCAAAAACAACGGCAGAACTGACCGCACTTACACCTTGATAAATAATAAAAATCAGTACTGCCAACGCATTCAGTGCAAGCAGTAAAATCATCAATAATGGCAGTAATGCTATAAAACCTTGTAAACGATTACGAGAAACAGACAAACATAAATTCGCTAACAATACGCCCATTAAAGCTTGTGCCAGTGGGTTATATTGCATGAAATTGGGTGTTGGATTGCCGAAGAAAATCATCAAATAAGCAATTACACCAAATCCACTCACCAAAGATGACATTAAGAGAAAACCGCGGCGAGCGACTTCATCTTTAGGTTGTTTCCATACTGCATATACGGCAGATAATCCAGATAAGCTAACAATATCAGTTATCACGTAATGATGTGGTGAGGCCAGGCTCATCCCTAACCAAATGAACCAATAAAGCGCAAAACAGACATTTGCTTTGATTAAACGTCCACGCTGCCCAGGGCAAATTTCCCCTTTAATAAAAGCAACCAAACAAAGCAATTGGGCAATCAGCACACCAAAGGCTAAATGGGGAATCAGTTTTTCAGCAAGTTGCAAAGCTTCTACAAAAAACTCGATCATTAATAGCAACCCAATTGGTAATAGTGCAAGAAATGCGGCCAAGGGTTTGGATTGTTCTTCTGACATAAAATTCTCGATTAGAAAAAGAAGACGTCATTATGCCAAAATTTATGGCTTTTTTTAATGGCTTTCGTGCATTTTGGCTCATTCCCTTTTAAAATAAGCAAAATGATAACCGCACTTTAGGAACCACAAAAAAATGCTATTAAGCGTACTTTATATTATTGGAATTACCGCCGAAGGAATTACTGGCGCATTAGCCGCTGGACGAGAAAAAATGGATATTTTCGGGGTAATTATTATTGCCTGTGTAACGGCGATTGGCGGTGGTACAGTACGCGATGTATTACTAGGTCACTACCCTGTTGGCTGGGTTAAACATCCTGAATATTTCATTATGGTGGCTGGTGCAGCTGTATTAACGGTTTTTATCGCACCTTTCATCAAACATTTCATGCGCTACTTCCGCACGATTTTCTTGGTGTTAGATGCCTTAGGATTAATCGTGTATTCCATTATCGGTGCGCAGATTGCCATTGATATGGGTTATGGCTTTACCGTGACATCCATTGCTGCAACCGTGACAGGTGCATTTGGTGGTGTATTACGTGATTTACTTTGTAACCGCATTCCCCTTGTATTCCAAAAAGAACTTTATGCTAGCGTGTCATTCTTCTCCGCGGCTATGTATATGGCATTCCAACACATTCAATTAGATCATACATTTACAATTTTACTGACTTTATTCAGCGGTTTTTCATTGCGTTTACTTGCTGTTCGATTTGGCTGGGGACTACCCGTTTTCGATTTCCAAGAGCAAGAAGATGAAACTCATGATAAATTACCGAAGAAAACGAAATAATTAAAAGGAATAATTATGTTAGAACAAATGGGCAAACAGGCCAAAGATGCGGCCTTTATTTTAGCGCAGTTAAACACCACTGAAAAAAATCATGCGCTCAGTATTATTGCAGATCAATTAGAACAACAAGCGGATCGTATTCTTGCTGCAAACCAAAAAGATATCGAAATTGCGAAACTAAATGGCTTATCTGAAGCCTTAATTGACCGTCTCTTATTAACCAAAGATCGCCTAAAAGGCATTGCGAATGATGTGCGCCATGTGATTTCGCTCGCCGATCCAGTGGGGAAAATTATTGATGGTGGCACCTTAGATAGCGGATTAAAGATCGAACGAGTCCGTACTCCACTTGGCGTGATTGGTACCATTTACGAAGCGCGTCCAAATGTCACCATTGATGTGGCGAGCCTTTGCTTAAAAACCGGTAATGCCGTGATTTTACGTGGTGGAAAAGAAACGCAACATTCCAACCAAATTTTAGTAGAAGTGGTACAAAATGCCCTTGAACAAGCTGGACTACCACGCCATGCAGTCCAAGCCATTACCGATCCGAATCGTGAACTTGTGATGCAACTGCTTAAATTGGATCGTTATGTGGATATGATTATTCCTCGTGGCGGTGCAGGTTTACATGAACTTTGTAAACAACATTCAACCATTCCAGTGATTGTCGGTGGTGTGGGCGTTTGTCATCTTTTTGTGGAAGAAAGTGCTGACCAAGAAAAAGCCCTAACGGTAATTGCTAATGCAAAATGCCAGCGTCCAAGCACATGTAATACGCTGGAAACACTTTTAGTTCAGCGCTCGATTGCTGATGCTTTCCTACCAAAACTCGTGAAATATTTAGCCGAGAAAAAAGTAAAATTCCATGCAAAATCGACCGCACTTTCTATTCTTCAAGCTGCAAATGTCGATGTGCAAGAAGTGACTGAACAAGCGCTACGCCAAGAATGGGGCTCACTCGATCTCAATGTCGTGGTGGTTGAAGATATGGATGCGGCAATTGCTCACATTCGTGAATATGGCACACAACATTCAGAAAGTATCTTGACGGAAAATCAACGACTAGCCACGCAATTTATCAATCAAGTAGATGCGGCAGCCGTGTATGTTAATGCAAGTACTCGATTCACCGATGGCGGACAATTTGGTTTAGGTGCAGAAGTGGCGGTAAGTACCCAAAAACTTCACGCACGTGGCCCAATGGGATTAGAAGCCTTAACCAGTTATAAATGGGTCTGTGTCGGCGATTACACTTCTCGTAAATAATCTATTTCGCCCATAAAAAAACCGCACCTTGAAACAATCAAAGTGCGGTTATTTTTTATCTCGTTTTTAGTGTTTGCCAAATAATTTCATCGCGGGTAATACAATCGCACAAGCAATCGCGCCTACGATCACACCCACGACTAACGTCGCTACATTACCTAATAAGCCATCAGCTAATTGATAATCAGCGAGCAAATGATGAATGAAATCCACATTATGTACGAAAATACCGCCACCGACTAAGAACATCGCAAGCGTACCGATAAAACTAAGTGAACGCATAAATTTTGGCATAATCACTAAAATTGCATTACCGATTGACTTCGCCACACCACCTTTTTTGATAAGGTATAAACCGAAATCATCCGCTCTAACAATCAATGCGACCAAGCCATAAACAAAAATAGTAATTCCGATACCCACTATTGAAAGAGAAATGATGCGAGTGAGCAAGCTCGCTTCGGTTAATTCGCCCAATGCAATAATAATAATTTCAGCAGAAAGAATAAAATCCGTACGAATTGCCCCTTTAATTTTAGCGGCTTCATTAAAGGTTGTTTTTTCTTCGTGCTCTTCATGGGCAATAAATTTATGCAGAATTTTCTCTACACCTTCAAAACACAAATATGCCCCACCTATCATCAAAAGTGGCACGATCAACCAAGGTAAAAATGCAGAAAGCAGTAAAGCAATTGGAATTAAAATGACTTTATTGACTAAGGATCCTTTGGTGACAGCCCAAACAATGGGTAATTCACGATCGGAAGATGCCCCTGTTACCTGATTAGCATTTAAGGCTAAGTCATCACCTACTACACCAACGGTTTTCTTGGCTGCTATTTTGGTCATCAAGGCGACATCATCAAGAATCGATGCTATGTCATCAATAAGAGTAAAAAGAGAGCTAAACGCCATATTTTTTCCTTTATAAAGTTAAAATTTAGAGAAATGAGTTTTAAACTGGTCGAATGCTTTCGACATCCAACTTCGCATCAAACTCTTTTTGTAATAAAAGCAATTTTTTATCTTGCTGTAAATCCGTACGTGCCTGTTCACGCAAGTCTTGATAAACTTTTTTGCGGTAATCCATTGGCGTTAAAACATCGGAATCTTCAACAAAAATCGACAATTTGACTGGTTTTTCATATAAACGTTCAAGATGTTCCACTAAATTTTTAATATTGCGATCTTGTTTTAAATGGGCTTTTTCAGAATGAAGCCCGAGTTGAATCTCATCTTCTGTTTGCGACTTAATGAAGCAATTTAATGCTAACTCTTTTGAAAAGCCAATCACGCCAGAGCGTTCGACAATATCCGTCCAAGGATCTTGTTTTTGCGTAATTTGAATAATTTTCTCACGCAATTCTGGTGTCACATCTTTCAACATCGCCTGTTTAATATCAGAAGGACGCACACCGTTATCCACTTTGGCTAAATCCGGATTGCTCCACTCCCAACGATAGGTTTCCGCATCCAGAATTTCCTGCTCTTCCGCGTCCATTTCAGCATTGTCATCAATGGTATTCTCAACCGTTTCAACACTTTGCTTTAACGCTTCTGCTTGTTGAGTAATTGGATTTGACACCGTTGCTTTCGTTTGCGTAGCTTTTGGTGGTGTCATCTCTCGCACAGGAAGTGCGGTCATTTTTGGTGAATTTTTTTGCTCATCTAACGCTTGGAGATGATGCAAAGTTTCTTCCACTGCAGCTTGTTGTTCATCATGATGATGCTGGCGCTCTGATTGCTCAATTTGCGTTAATTGATTCAATGCCTCTAATGCCGCAAGACTGGCTAAATTCAATGAAGATGTGGTTTGAGTGGAAACAGGTTGAGAAGGTGAAGAATGCACAACCGCTGATTGAGCCATCGGCTTTTGCGCTTGTGCAGAATAATTTGCTTTGATGTTTTGCGACAGCACCGGCATATCCACATAACCAGAAACAGGCTGATTTTCAACCGCACTTTTCTGTGTATTTTGTTCAGGGGATAGCCCGCCTTGTTTAGGCGTTTGTGCTGCCGTAAAGAACTTTGGGTGGAATGCCAATGCCCTCAATAATGTCATTTCTGCACCAATTCGACGATTAGGCGCAGAAGCCAATTCTTTTCGACCCGATACAATCACTTGATAGAAAAATTGTACGTCTTCCGGTGAAATATGTTTAGCCAAAAAACCGAGATGATCGTTTTCATCTGTCGCTCTTTTAGCGAGCAACTGCATTAACGCAATTTGATGCAATTTTTCAGCCGTCTCTGCCAATAATTCATCCCAATCGCCCGCTTTTTCTGCCACCGTTTGGATAGTTTTCATTAAACGCTCACCGTTACCTTGATGTAAGGCGTAAATGATTTCAATCGGTTGGTCTTCATCTAATAGCCCAAGCATGGTATTCACCACATCGGTGGACACTTTACCGTTGCCCATGGCAATCGCTTGATCCGTTAAACTTAAGCTATCACGAATACTACCTTGTGCAGCTTTGGCTAATTTATCTAATGCTGGCGCATCAAAAGGAATATTTTCGGCAGTAAGGACGCGATTAAGATGTGCTGAAATTTGCGGTTCATCTAATGCTTTAAGATGAAATTGCATACAACGGGATAAAATCGTAATTGGCAATTTTTGTGGATCCGTTGTAGCGAGTAGGAATTTCACATATTCAGGCGGCTCTTCCAAGGTTTTTAATAACGCATTGAAAGAATGGCGAGAAAGCATATGGACTTCATCGATAAGATAGACTTTATAACGCCCCACTACCGGCTTATATTGCACGTTGTCTAATAGCTCACGGGTATCTTCTACTTTAGTACGAGAAGCCGCATCGATTTCAATTAAATCAATAAAGTTGCCCGCTTCGATCGCTTTACAGTTTTCACATTCACCGCAAGGATCGGCAGTAATACCGTTTACACAATTCAAGCCTTTCGCAAATAAACGAGCAATGGAGGTTTTACCCACGCCACGGGTGCCGGAAAATAAATAAGCATGATGTAAACGGTTTTCTTTTAAACCGTTTTCCAAAGCAGTGAGCACATGGCTTTGCCCCACTACTTCAGAAAAGTTTTTTGGTCGCCATTTTCTGGCTAAAACTTGGTAGCTCATCGCATCCCTTTAAAAATTAATGGCCTTCAAAATTCACTAGGGTGTAGCAATCAATGCCTAAATCACGTAAGCGTTTTTCGCCCCCTAATTCTGGCAAATTAATCACAAAGGCAGCATGTTTCACTTCACCACCTAAACGTTGAACTAATTTCACGGTAGCTTCAACTGTACCACCCGTTGCTAACAAGTCATCAATGATTAATACATTATCACCTTGTGAAATCGCATCTGTATGCAATTCAAGGGTGTCTTGACCGTATTCTAATTGATAAGACTGTGCAATCACTTCACGCGGTAATTTGCCCGGTTTACGAACGGGGATAAATGGCAAGCCTAATGCTAATGCAACTGGCGCACCAAAAATAAATCCACGAGACTCGGTACCAATTACTTTTGTGAGACCTTGATCTTTATACTTTTCAACGATCAAATCGATTGTGGCTTTGAAAGCTACAGGCACTTCAAGCAAGCTCGTGATATCACGGAAAATAATGCCTTCTTTCGGATGATTTGGGATAGATTTGATAGAAGATTTGATTAATTCAAGTTGTTTGTTCATAAATAATTGCTCAAAAAAGAGTAAGAATAAATCCTGTTTTTAGGCTCGCATTCTAGCATAGAAAAATACAAAAGTGCGGTGAATTTTGACCGCACTTTTGTAAATAAAATGAATTAATCTGGGTAAATATCTTCCCCGTCTTTTCGGGTACGAAGAAGCTGTAAAATCCAGACATATTGTTCGGGGGTTGGTGTAACAAAATATTCAATTTCCTCGTTCATCGCACGGGCTGATTGCTCAGGATCTTCGCTTAATTGCATCGGTGGGCGAATTTCCATTTCATACTTGCCACTCTTAGCGTTATAGCGTGGGAACATTGGAATAACCACCGCTTTTGCTAATTTCGCCATTTTGTTTAACCCAGGAAGCGTCGCTTTATAAGTAGCAAAGAAATCCACAAAGACACTTTGCTCGGCACCAAAATCTTCATCAGGAAGATAGTATCCCATTTGACCTTGTTTGATATGTGCTAAAAATGGCTTAATACCATTTTGGCGCGCATGCATTTTTCCACCAAAACGTTGACGCGCTAAAGTCCATAGCCAATCCACCAATGGATTTCGGTGAGGATTATACATTGAGGTCATCGGCATACCGTGTGTATGCAAAATAATGCCAGAGGCATCAATCGCCCAACCATGTGGCACCATCAAAATGATGTTATGACCTTCGGCTTTTGCTTGCTTAATATGCTCAAGACCAATAAATTCGCTGCGTTTTTGTAAATGCTTTTTAGAGCGAATAGCAATTTCACCAATACCGAGCATCACTTGTGCAACCGTCACAAACATCTCTTCAATCACTTTGTTACGTTGCTCATCCGTCCAATCTGGAAAACAGAGTTTCAAATTAATCTCGGCACGAATACGTGGTTTACCGATTTTTTTCGTCAGTGCTCGTGCCAATTTCTCAGCTAATTTATCGCGTAAACGAAATGGCACAAAAGCCAATAACAAAAGCACAAAAATACCGAGCCAAATCCCCCAATTTTTCGGGTGCAAATATGACCATGAAAAATGTGGTTCATAACCTGTTCGAGCCGTAATACGTAATTTTTTTTGAGAATCTGTCATAATCAATTGTTAAAAATGAAACCAACCTTGATCATACGCCATTTTTATCGTCATGATAAATGACATAATCACCACCATCGGTCTAATCAGTTGTTTGCCTTTTGCCATCACCATTTTAGCCCCTAAATTGGCACCTATCAGACTTCCGGCCATCATCACTAAACCGACAGTCCAAATCACATGACCACCAATTAGGAAAAAAATTAATGAGGCTAAATTTGAAGTTAAATTCATCACTTTGGCATGCGCCGTCGCTTTAGTGAGGTTAAATCCAAGTAACGTCACACACGCCAGATTCATCAATGAACCTGTTCCAGGCCCGAAAAAACCGTCATAAAACCCCAGGAGTGAGCCAAAACATAACGCAAAAACGGCGTAAGAAATGCGTTGTTTGCGATCACTTTCGCCCAATTTAGGCGTAAATAAAAAGTATAAGCCGATCGCTAAAATGAGAAATGGAAGCCCTTTTTTAATTAATGACGCATCTAAACTTTGAATAAGCAAGGTACCAATCACCGAGCCGATAAAAATCACCAGTAAGATGAAAGAAAACTCCGATAAATTGACCGCTCTTTTACGCAGAAAGTAAATACTTGCCGACAACGCACCGCCAAATGCTTGTAATTTATTTGTGCCTAATGCCATTGCAGGTGGCATACCTGTCATTAATAAGGCAGGGATTGTAATTAAGCCTCCGCCACCCGCTATCGCATCAATAAATGCGGCAATAAAGGCAGCAGCAAAAAGCATAGCTAATATATCAATCCCCAACTCCATGATTTCACTCCTACTCTAACCATTCGCTACTATTTGGCGAACTCAACACTTGTTGGCATAAAAACGGTTCTGGTGGTGTCACTTTTGGTTTCGGTGATCCTGAACCTGGTTTTGCCGGTTCAAACCAAGAATAAAGCTCATCGCCACATCCATCACCTGCGGGTACCGGTGCTTGATCCTCACAATAAGCGGCATCTTTAGGACAAGCGATACGCACATGGAAATGTGAATCATGCCCAAACCATGGACGAATTTTGTGTAACCAAGCACGATCGTCTCCCGCAGTTTGACAAAGTTTTAATTTAATCGCGGGGTTCACAAAAATACGGGTGACTTTTGGATCTTGCGCAGCCAATTTAATTAGCGTTGCATGATTGTTATTCCACACATTTTCATCAACACGTTGTGTTTGACGATTCACCACAAGTAAGCCTTTTCCATCTGAATTTAGTGCTTCACTGTCTGTCATTGTGCCCATACGCAACCAAATATCCGCATCTAACCCCATTTGATGGCTTGCATGCCCCGTTAAAAAGCGACCACCACCTGGCATAGCAATATCCCCAACTAACATCGTTGGTAAGCCTGCTGACTTCGCTTTTTGCCCAAGACGCTGTAAGTAAGCAATCATATCTGGATGACCATAATAGCGATTTTTATTCATACGAATAACTTGATAGCCCTCACCTTTATAAGGCAATGGCTCCGCGCCGATAATACAACCATTCGAATAGCTACCAATTGGATTCGCTTTACCGTCTGTTGCTGGAATTGGACGTTTAATTCGTTGCCAGTCTTGTGGCGAGGCCGTTGTTTGTAGCGAGAAAAAAACACTCCCTAAAACAACCGCACTTGAAAGTAATTTTGCTAAAGATTTATTCATAAGATTTCCTAAACGAATGACCTTATCTTCAATAAAAGAAAAAATAAGCTTAATTTAAAAGAGTTATCTGCATTGCGCCTTAAAACGCAATAAATGGTCGAGTAACACAATCGCGACCATTGCCTCTGCGATGGGTACTGCTCGAATACCGACACAAGGATCATGACGGCCTTTTGTCACGACTTCAACGGGCTCACCTTCTAAATTAATCGAGCGTCCAGGAATGGTAATACTGGATGTTGGTTTTAGTGCAATGGTCGCAATAATTGGCTGACCAGTGCTAATGCCACCTAAAATACCGCCAGCATGGTTGCTTTCAAAACCATTTGGTGTCATTTCATCACGATGTTCACTTCCACGCTGTTCAACCACGGCAAAACCATCGCCAATTTCTACACCTTTAACAGCATTAATCCCCATTAAAGCATGGGCTAAATCTGCGTCAAGTCGATCAAAAACAGGCTCTCCTAAACCAACAGGGACATTCTCTGCAATCACCGTTAGTTTTGCCCCAATCGAATCGCCTTCTTTTTTTAATTCACGGATTAATTCATCAAATTTTTCGACCGCACTTTCATCTGGACAGAAAAATGGATTGCTGTTGACTTTATCCCAATCAATTTTGCCGACAGTCTGTGGTGCGATCTTCACTTCGCCAATTTGACTCAAAAAGCCACGCACTTCAATGCCAAACTGCTCACGTAAATATTTCTTTGCAATCGCTCCCGCAGCGACACGCATGGCAGTTTCACGTGCAGAAGAACGTCCACCACCGCGATAATCACGAATACCGTATTTTTGTTGATAGGTAAAATCCGCATGCCCTGGACGGAAACGATCTTTAATATCGCCATAATCTTGTGAACGTTGATCACCATTTTTAATGATCATTCCAATGCTGGTACCGGTTGTTTTACCTTCAAATACCCCAGATAAAATCTGTACTTCATCGTTTTCACGACGCGGTGTGGTATAGCGTGATGTACCGGGTTTACGACGATCTAAATCAGGTTGAATATCGGCTTCCGATAATTCAAGATTCGGTGGCACACCATCAACGATGCAGCCTAATGCAATACCATGTGACTCCCCAAAGGTTGTCACACGAAAAAGTTGTCCGATAGTATTCCCTGCCATATTTTCTCTCTTTAATTAATGATTTTGGGCTAATTTTGCCACATCAATAAATGGAATTTCTTCGCCTGTATCTTTATTCTTAATAAAGATATCTAATTGATTGAATGCAATATCAATATTATTTTCTGCAAATAACTCATTCACACGGCGATTGAGTGCATCAAGCGTATCATTTCGCTCAGATACTTGCCCTACATAAACACGTAATTCGTGATCTAATGTACTTGCCCCAAAGGTCAAGAATAATGCTCTTGGTTCTGGATCTTTTAAGACACTTGGTTGCTCATGCGCGGCTTGCAATAATAAGCGTTTCACTAAGTCTAAATCTGAACCATACGCCACACCAACTGACACCACTAAACGAGTCACGGTATTAGACAATGCCCAGTTTATCACTTGACCTGTTACAAAAGATTTATTTGGCACAATCACTTCTTTTCGATCAGGATCAATCATAGTAATCGCACGAATGCGGATTTTCGCCACCGTACCTGTCACGCCATTAATTGTCACGGTATCGCCCACACGAATTGGACGTTCAAATAATAAAATGATACCCGAAACAAAGTTTGCAAAGATTTCTTGCATACCAAAACCGAGACCAACCGAAAGGGCGGCAAACAACCATTGTAATTTCGACCAAGACATCCCGAGTGTTGAGAATGCCCATGCTCCACCAACTGCAACAAAGATGTAGGTTAATAAGGTGGTAATGGTATAAGGTGTACCTTGTGAAAGTTTCACTCGAGAGAAGATTAATACTTCTAAAATACCCTGAATGTTACGCACCAAAATATAGGTAATCACGACAATGATTAATGCAACAATCAAGTTAAAGAGTGAAATCGTTTCTGTCACCACGCCCGCTTCAGTTGTTGAAGTTTGTTGCCACAAGGTAATATCACGCAAATAACTTACAACGGTCACTAAATCTGACCATACATAATAGAAGATGGCAAAAAGTGCGGTCCAAATAAAGAGATCGGCAAAGCGTAGTAACTGGCTACGCACTTCATTTAAGGCCAATCCCTCTTCTTGTTCGGTAATTACGACCACATCATCAGATGGTGAGCCATCATTTAAATCTTGTTGTTTTTGCTGGCGTTTCTCTTGTAAACGACGATAAGCTAAACGTCTTGATGCTACTGTGACACCACGATAAATTGTATGACGCACCAACGACCACACAACCCATGCAATATAAGTATTAATAATATGTGTAATTAAGTTTAAGGCGGTGTAGTAATACCCTAAAGCAATTAACGCAATTAAAACAACAGGGACTAATTGCAATAAGATTCGCACAATCTTGAAAATGGTTCTATCACGCTTATCTGTTGTCGTTGAACTCAGTGATTTTTCAGTACGAATAAAACGTGGTGCAATAATTACAATGCAGAAAAGCAACGCAACAATGGTATTTATTTCACCCAATACGTCATTTGCTAAGCCTGTATCCATTACATTACTGAAAATTGATGTATTCAGTAATAACACAACAGAAACAATAATACGTTTCGTAACATCTTGTAGGCTAGCTGCACTCTCTTTAGCAAAACCAAAATGGCGCACTAAAATACCATTCGGACGAAGAATAGCTAAAACAAAACTAAAGAACCACCAATAGCCCGCCATACTGAGCGACCACTCCCAAAACTCTTGTGGATTTTTTACAAAGAAAAAGCCTAAAAGTTGGCAAGCCGCTAAGAACCAAAGGGTACCGGATAAAGATAAAAGTGCGGTATAAAATAACGCAAGCGGCGTATGCCATTGGCTATCAGAACGAAGTGTATTAATTTCGCCATTAATCACGGCTAAGCGTTGTTTAATCGACTCTTTAAATTTGAAAATCAATCCACCAATCACAAACAAAATAAAGACGTAAGTGAGTAAATACGGCAAATTATCAAAGTTTGTTGGGAAACCTAATTTTTTACCAATACCATCAAATTGCGCTTTGAGTGACATCGGTAATTTCTTGAACCAATCTAGATTAATTGGGTTATTACTTTTTACCCAGAAACTTTGTTGATCAAGTTTAGACTGGATCTGATCACTGATTTGTGTAATTTGTTGTTGGGTTAGCTCTAAGGAAATCGCCAAATTTAATTGATTATTCAACGACTTAATTAAATTAGACCCCACTTTACGACGTTCAGTTAGTAAATTGGTTAATTGTGTTTTTTCTGCCGGTGTAAACGATTTGTTTTCATCCTGCTCAATTTTACTGATGTAGGCATCAATATCATAAAGCTCATTACGTTTTTGAGTGATATCAAAGATCTGTACACGCAAATCCGCAATTTGCTTTGAAAGACCTTGAATATTTAAATTGGTCGGTAATTTTTGTTTTTGTTGCTGAATAATGCGAGAAAGCACCAACGTGCCTTGTAACGCACTGATTTGCTCATCAATGGTACGTTGTGTCTGCGTTAAGTTATCCAACACATTTCGCATGCGTAATTCATCTTGCGTTAATGTATTGGTTTTCTCTGTTTGCTCAAGTAAATATTGGCTAAGCTGCGCATTCAAATTCAATTCTTTCTGAATCAACGGATTTTGCTCAACATTTTGGCTTTGTTGTTGTGCTTGCTCAACTTGGTTTTGTGTTTTAGCCAAATTCTTTTGATTAATCACGTCTTGAATGGCGGCAATTTGTTTCTGTAGCGCTTGAACACGCGCATTCAATAGCTCATATCGACTTTGATAAAGTACCGTCAACTGATCACTATTTTTTAATAGCACTTGATTATAGGTATTTTTTAGCTCAATCAATTGCAATTCCAGCTGAATTTGTTGTTTTAACAGTGCACTTGTCGTTGGATCAGCTAATTTCTGATTCAACTCTTGCGTACGTTTCACATTATCTGTCAAGGCGGTTTGAGCTCGTTCAGACACTGAGCTCTGTCCTGCAAGTTGCGTATTCACGGCACTTAAGGCAGATTGTGCATCTTGTTGTTGATTGGTCAGTTTCTCAACCTGAGCCTGTAGATTGGCTAAGCTTTGTGAAGCATAATCGGTGTTACTTGGCGTGCTTAGCTGTTTTTTAAGATTTTGAAGATCAGCGCTATTCTTCTGAATTTCAGAATCAGCATCAATAAGCGTATCTTGCAAATCGTTATTATTTTTTTGCTGTGTTTGAATTTGTTGCAAGAAATCAAGCGAAGCCTGGATTGTCGCAATATTATTTGTCTTTTCATCACCATCCGGTAATTTTTGTGCCTCGGCTAATTCACTTTTTAGCGTTTTTTCCGACGGTAAATCAGCATTACTATTCTCTGCCCAAACAGGCTGAGAAAGTGCCAGCGTAAAAACAAATGAAAGACCAAGTGCGGTCAAAACACGAGAGATTTTTTTCATTAAACTAACTTTCCTATTGTTGCGACAGCCAATCGGCGAGTGCTTTGCGAGAAATCTTTATTGCCCCTTGGATTAAATCCTGCGGGAGTTCATAGTAGGCAACAGGTTGCTTAAATCGTTCCAGTAGCCCTTGTAAAAAAACGTTGAGAGATTCAACCGCACTTTCATTAAAGGATGTATGAAATTCAATAATCGCGACAGGGCGATGGCCAAATTCCTCATCATATTTAGGCAAAACAAAGACTTGCTTCACTAAATCTGATTGTGCAATCACTTTTTCAATTTCTTCCGGCTGAATATTTTCACCACCGGAAATAAACATATTATCTAATCGGCCTTGAATGACTAATTCGTTATCGAGCCATTGGCCTTTATCTTTGGTTTGGAACCAACCTTCAGCATTAGTAAGCGGATCAACATACCCATTGCGCCAATATCCCATGGCAAGTCCTGCACCTTTTAGCCAAACTTCTTCATTCACTAACTTGAACTCTCGACCAAGCAAAGGCTGCCCCACACCTATTTTTCCATCCGATTGTTTAGCGAATGCGGTAGAAGCCATTTCGGTCATACCATAACCTGAATAACTGCGAATTCCTAATTCACTTAACGCTTGGGTTAATTTTACGGGGATTTGTGTACCACCCAATAATACCGCTTGAGTTTGGATAGGTTGTGGATGTTCTACCAAATAATCAAACCAACGCTGTAATTGCGTTGGCACGAGAGAAACATGGGAAACCTCACCAATAGATAGATAAAAATCTTCTTTCGGTAAAACTAAGGTTGCCCCAGCGTAAAGCCAGCGCCACACAATGCCTTGTCCAGAAACATGATAAAGCGGCAAAGAAAGTAGCCATAATTGATCTTTGCCAAAATTCATTAAGGTACAAACGCCTTCCGCATTAGATAAATGAGCAGACACATTATGCACCACTGCTTTAGGCAAACCAGTTGAACCCGATGTTAATGTCATCGTTGCCGCTTTTGTAAAGTCAGCGTTATGTTCGGGTAATGCTTTAGTAGCTAAATAATGAATATCTTCGGTTTGATAACAAAAATCCACCCCATACACGTGGCACAATTCTTCTCTTTTTTCTTGAGGAAATGCAGGGTTGATACCTAAAATTTTTGCGCCTAGCTGAATAACGGCTAAATAAAGAAATAAGATCTGTTCTGAATTTTTACCACAAAAAGCAACCGCACTTTGCGCTGTCACACCTTGTTGTAAAAGAAAGGCTTCCACCTGGTTAATTTTCTCAGCAAGTTCTGCCCAAGTAAAAGGATCGCCCTGCGAATTTCGCAACGCGACCTGATCTGCATATGCTGAATTTTGGGCAAATGCTTGCCAAGGGAATTTTTGCATTGACTTAGTTGCTAACGAAATAAGGGCGAACTTCGTCGATTAAATATTCCGGCAAATGCATAGACTGCATCGCCCCTTCTAACATCAACATTTTACGGCCACTATTGGTATTGGTAATCACCCAATATGGTGTATCTGGAATTTGTTTTGGTTTAGTATGATTCCCTGCCACAAGCAACGTCCCTTCATCACGAGCAAAATACACGCGAGTACGGCCTTGCAAGCTTTCGGTTGCCTGTGCAAAGCTTTCTGGATTGGTACGATAAAGCGTACGTAATATACTTAAAAAACGCACAACCGCTTTTGGCTCTTCTTTAAATTCAGCAGAATTCAAGAGTGCTCGCACTTTATCAACAATGTGATTTATTGCTTCATCCGATTGTTTTTTCACTGCTTTTGGCGGTTCGACAGGTTCAACTTTTGGTTGAGATGCTTCGGTTGCTTTTTCCGTTAAAACAGGCTCAGAATGCACCGCACTTTTTGGCGTTTCAGCTGACGCGACTGATTCAAAGAAATCAACCGAGCTTGTTGCGTGAGTGGGTAAATTCAACAAACGGCGAAGAATATCAGACGCACTTTCTCCAATAGATTGAGTTTGTGCCGCAATGTATTGATATAATTCTTCATCGACTTCAATTATCTTCATTTTTTTCTCTCCGTTTGTTAAAATTTTCGTCCATTATAACGATTTCTAACCAAATTCTCACGCAAAATATATGTCATCTTCCCAATTATTAAACCATCAATTTCACCAAGCAAAACAATCAATTAATTCGCCTACTTTAGTTTTCATTCACGGCTTGTTTGGGGATATGAATAATCTTGGTGTCATCGCGCGTGCATTTAGCGATAACTATAATATTTTGCGCGTAGATTTACGTAATCATGGGCATAGTTTTCATTCAGAAACAATGAATTACGATGTCATGGCTGATGATGTATGGCAACTTATCGATCATCTTCAATTAGATAAGGTTATCTTAATTGGTCATTCAATGGGTGGAAAAACGTCCATGAAAATGACCGCTCTTCAACCACAGCGCGTGGAAAAATTAGTTGTCATTGATATTGCCCCAGTCGCAAATAGCAGTGCTGGACATGATGATGTGTTTCGCGGTTTGTTTGCGGTGAAAAAAGCGCAGCCACAAACTCGCCAACAAGCGAAGCCTATTTTAGAAACTGAAATTGCCGATCCGAGTGTGGTGCAATTTATGTTGAAATCTTTTGAGCCGACTTCAAGTGAATATTTTCGTTTCAATTTGACCGCACTTTTTGAACATTATTCGGAGCTAATGGATTGGCAACAGGTCTTCGCTAATACGCCTACACTCTTCATCAAAGGTGGCCTTTCATCTTATATTAAACCTGAATATACCGAAACCATTCTAAAACAATTCCCGAATGCAACCTCCTTTACCATCAATGGTTGTGGGCACTGGGTTCATGCCGAAAAACCTGATTTTGTGATACGTGCGATTGATAGGTTTCTAAATAAGAATTAATCGTTTTAAATGAGAATTATTCTATTCAAATGAGAATTCATTTATGTTATAGTTCGCACAAATTGTGGGGCTTTGATCCCTCATCTTTTTTCTACTCACCTAATTTTATTTCAAAAGGAAAGAACAATGGCAGTTGTCGGTTTATTTTACGGTAGTGACACAGGTAATACAGAAAACATTGCAAAAATGATTCAAAAGCAATTAGGCAACGAACTCGTTGATATTCGTGACATTGCAAAAAGCTCTAAAGAAGATATCGAAGGTTATGATTTTTTACTTTTCGGTATTCCAACTTGGTATTACGGTGAAGCACAAGCTGACTGGGATGATTTTTTCCCAACTCTAGAAGAAATTGATTTTACTGACAAATTAGTCGGTATTTTTGGCTGTGGCGATCAGGAAGACTACGCCGATTATTTCTGTGATGCGATCGGTACAGTACGAGATATCGTTGAACCACGCGGTGCGATTATTGTAGGGAACTGGCCAACGGATGGTTATACCTTTGAATCATCAAAGGCATTATTAGATGATGGAAACTTTATCGGTTTATGTATTGATGAAGATCGTCAACCTGAACTTACTGCAGAACGCGTAGAGAAATGGACAAAACAAATCTACGATGAAATGTGTTTAGCAGAATTAGCTTAACCATCTCTAATTTAGCAAATTTAAGGGAACATTATGTCTGAAGAAAACATCAAATTACTCAAAAAAGCAGGATTAAAAATTACTGAACCTCGGCTCACTATCCTTGCATTAATGCAAGAGCATAAACATGAACATTTCTCTGCTGAAGAAGTGTATAAAATCTTGTTAGAGCAAGGCAGTGATATTGGTCTTGCAACCGTATATCGTGTGCTTAACCAATTTGATGAAGCGCATATCTTGATTCGCCATAATTTTGAAGGCAACAAATCTGTCTTTGAGCTTGCACCAACAGAACACCATGATCACATTATCTGTGAAGATTGTGGCAAAGTGTTTGAGTTTACTGATAACATTATTGAACAACGTCAAAAAGAAATCAGTGAACAACATGGCATCAAATTAAAAGCACACAGTTTATATCTCTACGGCAAATGTAGCGATATCAACAAATGTGAAGAGAAAAAATAATGCTTGCTAAAAAGCAAAAACCTTAGGTTAAAACCTAAGGTTTTTTATTATTTCTACTAAAAGTGCGGTCAAAATCAACCGCACTTTTGTACATTAAGCCGCTGATTTAATAATCACTTTTGAGTCATCCCAGAAATCAACTGGTGCATTTACCACTGGTTTAATGATACCCGCACGAATGGTGAAATCACCAAAGCCTTCGTTTGCATGACGCTCACTTGCCCAACGGCCAATCAGAGTATCAAGTTCACTGATAATTTCTGGAATCGTGATATTTTCTTTGTAAAGACGTGGAATACGCACACCTTCACGATCCCCACCGATATGCAAATTGTAACGACCAATTGCTTTGCCTACCAAGCCGATTTCCGCTAACATCGCGCGACCACATCCATTTGGGCAACCGGTAATACGTGTAACGATATAATCATCAGCCACGTGATGTTTCGCCATCACTTTATCCAGTTCATCAATAAAGCTTGGAAGAATTCGCTCTGATTCTGCCATCGCCAATGGACAAGTTGGGAAAGAAACGCAGGACATTGAGTTTTCACGTAATTTACTCACATCATCACGAATCAAACCGTAATCACGCGCAATTTGCTCAATTTTTGCTTTATCCTCTTCCGCTACATTTGCCACGATCAGATTTTGGTTGGCAGTGATACGAAAATCACCTTTGTGAATTTTGGCAATTTCCAACACGCCACTCAGTAATTTTTTCTCATCGTTATCCACCAAACGACCGCTTTCGATAAATAGGGTCAAGTGCCAGTTGTTATCAATGCCTTTTACCCAACCGATACGATCGCCACGTTCAGTAAATTTAAACGGACGAATCGGTTCAAATGGAATACCCATTCGGCGTTCTACTTCGGCGCGGAAATTATCTAATCCCATGTTTTGAATGGTATAACGACTACGTGCATTTTTACGATCGCTACGGTTACCAAAATCCCGTTGAGTTGTCACCACCGCTTCCGCTGCTTTTAAGGTGTACTCCAACGGCACATACCCCAATTCAAGGGAAATATGCGGATAGGTTTTGGTGTTGCCATGCTCAAGGGATAAGCCACCGCCCGCCAAGACATTAAAGCCAACCAAATTGCCGTTCTCGTCTGCAATGGCGACAAAATCTAAGTCATTCCCGTAACAATCCACGTCATTGAGTGGTGGAATCACCACGGCTGTTTTAAATTTACGTGGCAAATAAGTTTTACCAAGAATCGGTTCTTCCTGTAAAAAATCATCGCTACTTTGGACTTTCTTACCATCAATCCATACATCTAAATACCCTCGTGTACGTGGTAACAGATGTTCTGAAATTTTCTTCGCATATTCATATGCCTGCTGATGCAGTTTCGATTCAATTGGGTTCGAGGTACACAACACATTACGGTTCATATCTGAAGCCGTTGCAATGGAGTCTAATCCCAAACTATGCAATAAACGATGCATGGTTTGTAATTGGCTTTTCGCCACACCGTGATATTGGAAAGTTTGACGGTTAGTCAAACGGATCGAACGATAATAGCTGTGTTCACGGGCGAATTTATCCAATTCAATCCATTGAAATGGTTTAATGATCCCTCCCGGTAAACGGCAACGTAACAGCATAAATTTCAACGGTTCGAGTTTTTCCTCTGCACGTTCGGCGCGAATATCACGATCGTCTTGTTCATACATACCGTGGAAACGGATTAATTGAAAGTTATCCCCACGGAAACCACCGGTTAAGGAATCTTCTAAATCATCTAAAATCGTACCGCGTAAAAAGTTACTGTCGGTTTTTAAGCGTTCATTGTCAGAAAGCGGTTTTTCTTGCCATTCCAAGCCTTTTTGTTTGTTTTGCTCTGTCATTTTTTCACCCCACAAATCTAGTACACATCGCGTTGATAACGTTTTTCTTCACGCAGTTCATTTAAATAATCTTCTGCTTCATCCGGACTTAAATTGCCTTCTTTAGCAATGACTTCAAGTAATGCTTGCTCCACATCTTTTGCCATTTTGGCTGCATCACCACACACATAAAAATAAGCGCCCTCTTGTAACCATTGCCAAAGTGCGGTCGAATTTTCACGAATTTTATCTTGCACATAGATCTTCTTCTCTTGATCGCGTGACCAAGCAAAATCGTATTTATGCAAGAAGCCCTCTTTGGCAAATTGTTGCCATTCGGTTTGATAAAGGAAATCGCTGGCAAAATGCGGATTACCAAAAATCAGCCAGTTTTTACCACTCGCCTCATCGGCTACGCGTTGCTGCATAAAGGCACGGAATGGTGCCACGCCGGTACCGGAACCCACCATAATAATTGGCTTAGTCGTATCATTTGGCAGACGAAAATTATCGTTATGCTCTACAAATACACGCACAGCGCCATCTTCCTCTACGCGATCCGCTAAAAAGCTTGAAGCTGCGCCACTACGTGCTCGACCTTCATGTTCAAAACGTACCACGCCAACAGTTAGATGCACTTCCTCCCCTACCTCTGCAGGAGAAGATGAAATGGAATACAAACGAGGCGTTAAAGGACGCAATAATGAAACCAGTTGTTCAGCGGTTAATTTTGCAGGAAATTTATGTAATACATCCACAATCGGTGTACGTTGAACCAATTCTTGCAATGCTTGATTATCTGCAACCAAATCATTTAACTGTTCGTTATTCGCCAAAGCTGCATAGCCTTTCACAAAAGCAGGTGTGTTTTGAGTAAGCTCTAAATGCGATAAAAGTGCGGTCGAAATAGTTTGCGTTTTTCCCTCAATTGTCACTTCTGTAGTAGGATCAATCTGCGCGAGCGATAAAATTTCATCGACTAACTTAGGATCATTGTCAAACCATACACCGAGTGCATCCCCCGCTTGATAATGAAGATCCGAACCTGCTAAATCAAATTCTAAATGACGCACATCTTTATCCGACTGACGACCGGTAATTTTCTGGTTAGTGATTAACGTTGCAGGAAATGGATTGGCTTTATTATATTGGCTTTCTTTGGCTACCAGTGCGGTTGTAGCTGTAGCAATACTTTGCACAACCGGTGAAGCCTGCGCAGCCTTTTCTTTTACGATAGCCACAATATCTCGGATCCATTGTTCCGCGGTTGCACTGTAATCCAAATCTGCATCCACTCGTTCAAATAAACGCGTCGCGCCTAATTCGGCAAAACGCTGATCAAAATCCTTGCCTGCTTGACAGAAATTTGGATAAGAACTATCCCCTAATCCCAACACAGCAAATTGCAGTTCGGTGAGTTTTGGTGCTTTTTTACCGTTTAATAACTTATGCAATACCACGCCTTCTTCTGGTGGCTCGCCTTCACCTTGCGTGGAAGTCACTAAGAGCAGGTATTTTTCATCTGCAATGGTTTTCGCTTTGTAATCTTTTAAAGCGACACGTTTCACGGCAATACCGGCTTCAGTAAGCTCTGCAGCCACTTTATCCGCAACCGATTTGGCATTGCCGGTTTGTGAGCCTGAAAGCACTGTAATTGAAAAAGGTTCTGCCGAAAGTGCGGTCAAATTTGCTGCCAAATGTTGCCCTGCGACCTGTTGTTCTACACCGGAAGCTTGCGACCATGCATAACCGGAAAGCCATGCCAATTGAAGAGGCGTTAGCGTTGGTAAGAGATTTATTATTTCTGTTGGTAATGGATTGTTGTGTTGCATAAGTTTCCCCACAAGAAAATGAGTAATATCAGTAAATTCACATTAAGAAAGCGCGAGTTAGAGAATCATACCGGCTGCTACTGTGTTATAAGTTGCTTCATCAACCAAAATAAAGGCACCACCAGCAATATTTTCTTCATAAGTTGTGGCAACAATCGGTTTCTGCAAACTTAAACGCACTCTAGCAATATCATTCATCTTTAAGGCTGTAGCACCACTTTCTTGTTCGAGTGTATGAACATTTAACACGCTTTCAATTTCACTGATTTTGGCAAATACGGTTTGCGTACCATGTTTAAGTAAATATTTACGGGCGGTATTTAATGAGCGTTCATCAAACCAACAAATCGTTGCTTCAAGTTGCTTTTGTGGTGTAAGTGGTGAACTTTCATCTACAAATAAATCACCACGGGAAATATCAATATCGCGATCTAAACGTAAGGTAATCACTTCCCCGGCCACTGCCTGTGTCACTTCACCTTTTGGCGTAATAATCTCAGTCACTTTAGCGGTTAATCCATTCGGCTCAATTCGAATAGTCTGCCCCAGTTGCACTGAGCCACGTTCGATTCGACCTTGATAACCACGAAAATCATCGGCTTTATCTGCATCCTGACGTACGACTAATTGCACGGGGAAATAGAAATCAGCATTAGAATGGCTCACTTCATCTACACTTGGTAAATTTTCTAAAATAGTGAGTAAAGGTTCGCCTTGATACCAAGGGGTGCTTTCACTTGCATATACCAGGTTATCGCCAAGCAATGCAGATACTGGTACAAAATGTACCTCTTTTAATCCGAGTTGTGCCGCCAATTGACGATATGCCTCCACAATGGCATTGAATTTTTCTTCGCTGTAATCCAATAAATCCATTTTATTTACTGCCACTAAAATGTGTGGGCAATTTAATTGACGTAAAATCGCTGAATGACGTTTAGTTTGTGGTAAGAGTTGTAACGGTTTCTCATTAAAATTCAGCTGAGAAGCATCGATTAAGACGATTGCAGCAGATGCCGTGCTTGCTCCTGTCACCATGTTACGTGTGTATTGCTCATGTCCCGGGGTATCTGCGATGATGAATTTACGTTTTGCCGTAGAGAAATAGCGATACGCCACATCAATGGTAATGCCCTGTTCACGTTCTGCTTCCAAACCATCTGTCAAAATAGAAAAATCAATGGCTTCTTTATTACCTTTCTCTTTTCCTGCGTTAAGGGTTTTGATTTGGTCGGTCAATAACGCTTTGCTATCGTAAAGTAAACGGCCGATTAAGGTACTTTTCCCGTCATCTACACTACCGGCAGTAATAAAACGAAGTGGAGTTGAATGCTGTGTCATATTTCTTCCTTAATTTTTTTATATTTTATCTATACATTCCCATCGGGTTTCGCCGATGGCGACCTTCTTTTCTTTGCCTCGCCAAAGAAAAGAAGGCAAAAGAAAAGCGACCCTACTTTGCCTTTACATCCTTTGTTTCATTGAATTTTCTTCACGAAAATTTTCTGAACTCGCCTTCGGCTCAAACAGACAAAAATTTTCTAAAAATTCAATGAAACAAAGGCGGCAAAGAAAGGAATCTATCCGATCAAAAATATCCCTCTTTTTTCCGTTTCTCCATGGCGGCTTCACTGGCTTGGTCATCTAGACGAGTGGCACTGCGTTCGGAAATGTCGGCAATAGCTGTTTCTTCAATAATTTCTAATGGTGTTGATGCAGTGCTCGCTACCGGACAGGTACAGCTAATATCACCCACGGTGCGGAAACGAACATCTAATACTTCGCTGACTTCATTCGGCAATTTAGGGGTTAATGGTGTCACTGGCACTAATAAACCTTTTCGACGTACAACTTCGCGTTTATGGCTGTAATAGATCGGAGGCAATTCCAAATTCTCACGAGCGATATATTGCCAAATGTCTAATTCCGTCCAGTTGGAAATCGGAAACACTCGCATATTTTCGCCTTTATGCAATTTAGCATTGTACAGAGACCATAATTCCGGACGTTGTGCCTTAGGATCCCATTGACCGAACTCATCACGGAACGAGAAAATTCGTTCTTTAGCACGAGCTTTTTCCTCATCACGACGTGCACCGCCCATCAAGGCATCAAATCCATTCTCTGCAATGGTTTCTAATAAAGTGACCGCCTGTGCCGCATTACGCGAATCCGTTTCTTTGCGTAATACCACCGTGCCTTTGGCAATGGAATCTTCCACATGCCCAACGACTAAGCGCGCGTTAAGTTTTGCCACTTGTTCATCTCGAAATTGGATCACTTCTGGATAGTTATGGCCGGTATCAATATGCACCAATGGAAACGGCAAATGTACCGGACGATCACCTAACTGGAATGCTTTACGGGCTAATGCCAGCAATACCACCGAATCCTTTCCACCGGAAAAAAGCAACGCCGGGTTTTCACATTCCGCAACGACTTCACGAATAATATGAATCGACTCAGCCTCGAGCCAGTCTAGATGTTGGTTGTTGAGTTCAGTTTTTGTCATGTTTTGCTTCCTATATTTTTCTACTTATGTAATCCACATTCCTTACTATCTTTACTCTCCCACCACCAGCGGCCGGCGCGAATATCTTCGCCCTGTTTAACTTGGCGGGTACAAGGTTCACAGCCAATGCTTGGAAAACCTTGATGGTAAAGATCGTTATAAGGCACATTGTTCGCTAAGATATAAGCCCACACATCTGTTTCTGACCAATCAAAAATAGGATTGTATTTATCAATACCACGAGACTGATCTTGCTCAGCAAAAGGGAGCGCAGTACGTGTAGCCGATTGTTCTCGACGTTGTCCGGTCAGCCATGCATCTGCACCTTGAATCGCGCGATTTAACGGTTCGATTTTACGGATATGGCAACACTCGCGACGTAATTCCACGCTTTCATAAAAAGCAAATTTCCCTTTTTCTTCCTCGTAGCGAGTCACTTCATCAGCAATCGGCTGAAAGCGTTCTATTTGAAGATGTGGATAGACTTTCTCAAGGTTGTCTAATAAATTTAACGTATCTTGATGGAGTAAACCGGTATCTAAAGTAAAAATACCAATATCTAAGTTTTCACGCGCAATGACATCGGTAATAACCATATCTTCCACAGCTAAACTGCTAGCAAAGCGTGCATCCTTATGGCTATCAGCAATTTGATGTAAACGTTGCTTCAATGTGGCTGTTTTTTCTGCCAAACGATCTTTAGCATCAAGGCTAACAAGTGGAATTTGCCAAAAAGTCGGTTTAAATAAACTCATCATCCACTCCTTACGCCACTTGACTGATGGTTAAACTTTCTAAGGTAAAGTGCGGTTGTTTTTGACGTTGTTTTTCTTCGCCAAACCACGCTAATTGTTCGTGTAATTTCACGACTTCACCTACCACAATTAAGGCTGGTGTCTCTGCTTTTTCAGCTAATTCAGCTAAATTTGCAAGTGTGCCAATCGCTGTTTTTTGAGTAAGTTGAGTACCTTGGCTGATAATCGCAACAGGCGTATTCGCAGCTCGACCATATTGTTGTAAACGTTCAGCAATGACTTGAGCTTTTAACGTCCCCATATAAATGACTAAGGTTTGATGACTTCTTGCTAAGGTTTGCCATTCAATATCAGAGGCATCAGCTTTACGATGACCGGTCACAAAAATGGCGCTTTGTGCATAATCACGGTGAGTTAATGGAATACCAGCATAGGCTGTTGCGCCAATACCCGCTGTAATACCGGGTACAACCGAAAATGGAATTTGATGTTGAGCTAATACTTCTAATTCTTCGCCACCGCGTCCAAAAACGAAAGGATCGCCGCCTTTTAAGCGCACTACTCGCTTGCCTTGTTGGGCAAGAGTTAATAACAATTGGTTGGTTTCTTCTTGTGCGACAGAACGGCCATTGGCACGTTTCCCTACAAAAATACGTTCTGCATCACGACGAATCAAAGAAAGAATCTCATCAGAAACCAATGCATCATAAAGCACCACATCAGCTTGTTGAATTTCCTGTAAACCGTTAAGAGTTAGTAAGCCAGCATCGCCAGGACCGGCACCAACTAAAGAGACAAAACCACCTTGATAGTTATTTTCGAGTTGCTCAGCCAATTCCTCTTCAGCTTGTGCCTCTTGTTGATTCTTAACGAGACTTGCAAAACGTCCACTAAACATTTTTTCCCAAAAACGGCGACGTTCGGTGACCGATGCCAATTTTGCTTTTACTTGATCACGCCATTTACCAGAAATCTCAGCGATTTTGCCTAAATGTTGTGGCAATAATGCTTCCAGTTTCTCACGTAATAAACGGGCTAATACCGGTGCCTTTCCACCACTCGAAATCGCGATTTGGATCGGATTACGATCAATAATAGAAGGGAAGATAAAGCTACAATGAGGTTGATCATCTACCACATTGACTAATTTATGTTGGCTTTCGGCTAAATGGAAAATACGGTGATTTAATACCTCATCATTTGTTGCCGCGATCACTAACATCACCGTTCTCATTTGTTCGGCATTAAACTCTTTCGCAATCCATAGCACTTTATTTTGACGTTCAAGCTCGCTTAATTCCTCATTTAATTGGCGAGCAACAATACGGACTTGAGCATTTGCTTTGAGCAACAACCCAACTTTACGAGCAGCCACTGAACCACCGCCGACAACAAGTACCGGACGACCAGTTAAATCAGCAAAAAGTGGAAAATAATTCATGGGTATCACTCCTATTTATTCACTTTATCAGCACGTTGTGCACTGATATATAGACGATCAAATAAGCTGTTATCGACAAAATGTTTAGTATTAATCGCCTCCCACGAACCAAAACGTTGGTTCACATCAAATTGATTCACTTCGGGAAAAAGTGCGGTCGTTTTAGCAATAATTTTTTTATCTGTCGGACGGAAATAATTTTGGGCAGCCAGTTCCTGTGCTTGAGGTGACCATAAATAGCTCAAATAATCATGGGAAAGTTGATGCAAACCATCTGCCTGCGTATTTTTATTCACTTCCGCCACATAAATTGGGGTATAGGCTGTTATACTCGGATACACCACTTCAACGCTATTTTCGCCCAGTGTTTTAGCCGCTAGCGCCGCTTCATTTTCCGGGGCAATTAAAACATCACCGATATTACGCTGCGTAAAAGAAATACTGGCACTGCGCGCCCCCGCCTCTAAAACCGGCACATTTCTTAGCAGGCGTAACATAAAATCTTGTGGTTTATCACTATGCTGTTCGGCATAAGCTAAAACCGATAAATAAGCAAAGCGTCCATTTGCTGACGTTTTGGGATTAGCAAAGACCACTTTGACATCATCCCGAATCAAATCCGACCAGTCTTGAATATGCTTTGGATTTCCTTTTTTCACCAAAAGCACCATCACTGACCCAAAAGGAACGGCACCATTCGGTAATACTTGCTGCCAATCCGCATCCACTAAGCCTTTTTTAACTAAAGCCTCGATATCATTACTTTGTGTCAATGTCACCACATCTGCAGGCAAGCCATTTAACACGCCGAGCACCTGTTTACTGGCGCCACCATGCGATTGTGAAATCATCACATCTGAGGGAAATTCACGTTGAAACGCGATGTTATATTCCTTATAGAAATCACGAATCACGTCATAGGACACATTCAGTAGTACCGTTTTTTGTTCCGTACTGGTATTCCATAAACAAGCTGCTAAGCCGAAAGAAAGCACTGAAAATAAAGCAATTTTTTTCATTTTTACTCTCCTCCGTTATTACCCTCAATTTCGTGTGGCTAAATTTATATCGCAAAATGTTAAGTACAAAAAATAACAAAAAAGCATTCTATAGAACAAAATGAAATATAAAATAGAAAACCAAACGTTTCCTTATTTCACTTTGGAATATTAAATAAATTTCCGTTCTTTGCCATTATGGAAAAGAGCGATTATTTTTTTGAACATTTCAAAACGCTTACAAAGCTTAGGTATTTATCTGTTGTGAAGGTGGGATAATGAAAACCGTATTACCAGGATTTAAACGAAGTATATTGATTACATTAGCCTGGCTCGGCTCAATGGTATTGTTGCCATTAACATTACTTGTGCTCACTGCCTGGCAGTTAAAATGGGCTGATATTGTTCAAATCATCACGAGTGAACGAGTGATCTCATCCTTAACACTATCCTTTGAAATGGCGGCAATCGCGACGTTAATTAATATCGTTTTTGGCTTTTTATTGGCATGGGTTTTAGTGCGTTATGACTTTCCAGGTAAGAATCTCGTCAATGCGTTAGTGGATTTACCTTTTGCTTTACCCACTGCCGTTGCAGGTATCGCACTTGCCTCGCTTTATGCTCCGACTGGACTGATTGGGCAATGGCTAAGCCATTTAGGGATTCAACTCGCTTATACTCCAAGTGGTATTGCGATTGCGTTGATTTTTGTCAGCTTGCCTTTTACCGTTCGAGCGATTCAACCCGTATTAGCAAATCTCGATCCTAGCTATGAAGAAGCAGCCCAAATTTTAGGTGCATCCAGATTAACAACATTGCGAAAAGTCATTATCCCAGCTGTATTGCCTGCATTAATAGGCGGTGCAGGTATGGGATTTGCGCGATCGCTTGGTGAATATGGCTCCGTCATTTTTATTGCGGGTAATGTGCCACTCGTCTCAGAAATTGCACCATTGATTATTATGTCAAAACTTGATTTATATGACGTGCAAGGCGCATCTGTGGTTGCATTATTAATGCTTGCCATTTCATTTCTGTTGATTTTATTCATTAACTTAGCGCAATGGTCTGTTGCCAAACGCATTAGTCCAATTCGATAAGAGGTATTTATGAAAACCCAATTGTGGCAAAAATGGATCTTAATTCTGACCGCACTCAGTTTTTTTACGATCATCTTATTGCTCCCATTATTTACCGTATTCTATTCAGCCCTTGAACAAGGGATTGGGCTATTTTTTGCTGCATTAAAAGAACCAGAAGCCTTAGCAGCTATTTGGCTTACGATCAAAGTCTCGTTAATTGTATTACCTATTAACATTTTTATCGGTGTGGTTATGGCTTGGGCTATTGCTTATTTTGACTTTAAGGGGAAAAGCTTATTAACCGCACTACTCGATCTCCCCTTTTCCATTTCACCAGTGGTGGTAGGATTAATGTTCTTACTGTTGTTTGGGTTAGATGGACTTTGGGGCGCATGGCTTGCTGAACACCATATTCGTTTTATGTTTGCTACGCCAAGCATTGTTATCGTGACCTTATTCGTCACCTTTCCACTTATTGCAAAATCATTAATTCCAACCATGTCAGCACAAGGCACAAGTGAGGAACAAGCTGCGTTAATCTTAGGTGCATCCACTTGGCAACTTTTCTGGCACGTAACGCTACCAAAAATAAAATGGGCATTAATTTATGGGGTGATTTTAAGTAACGCTCGTGCAATGGGTGAATTCGGTGCCGTAAGTGTTGTATCTGGGCATATTCGCGGTTTGACTAATACCATTCCGCTTTATGTAGAAATTAGTTACAACGAATATCAATTTGTTGCCGCATTTGCTTGCGCCAGTTTATTAGCATTAATCGCAGTGGGAACACTGGGATTGCAAAACGTAGTGAGATATGTGGAAAAGAAAAAAATCCAAGAATAACAACAGGAACACAATACATGACAATCAAAATCCAGCAACTAAACAAACACTTTGGACAGTTTCATGCGTTGAAAGATATCAACCTAAGCTTTCCGGAAAATCAGCTAACCGCCTTGCTTGGACCTAGTGGTTGTGGAAAAACAACGCTATTAAGGATCATTGCCGGATTAGAATTTGCTGATAATGGACACATTTGGTTTGGTGAAAAAGAGGTGACTCAACTTTCAGCTACTGAACGCGGTGTCGGCTTTGTGTTTCAGCATTATGCACTATTTCAAAATATGACCGTCTTTGACAATGTCGCTTTTGGCTTAACGGTGAAACCTCGTAGAGAACGTCCCTCTGCAGAAGAAATTCGCGAAAAAGTCACCGCACTTTTAAAGCTAGTAAAACTTGAATGGCTAGCCGATCGCTATCCTAATCAACTTTCTGGTGGACAAAAACAACGTATAGCATTAGCTCGCTCCCTTGCTGTTCAACCGAAAGTCTTACTACTTGATGAACCCTTTGGTGCATTGGATGCTCAAGTTCGTAAAGAATTACGCCGTTGGCTGCGAGAATTACAACATGAACTTAATGTGACCAGCATTTTCGTTACCCATGATCAAGATGAAGCATTAGATATGTCTGATCGCATTGTGGTGATGAATAAAGGTCAAGTGGAGCAAATTGATGAGCCTAGCCAAATCTATCATGCACCACAAACCCCTTTCGTCACACAATTTGTTGGGGATGTTAATGTGTTCCACGGACACATTGATCAAGGCAATTTAGTCATTGGTGAATTTGCTCATAATTTACAAACACATAGCAATGCGACTCATGCTGTTAATAACCAATCTGCAACGGCTTATATTCGCCCTTACGAACTAACGCTTTCGCGTGAATCTCATAATGCCTTAGCGAGTGGTACGATTCGTCATATTAATGCTATTGGTTTTATCGTGAGAATTGAAGTAGAAAGTTCGCAAACTGAACAACCTATTGAAGTCATTCTTACCAAAGAAAACTATCTCAATGCGCAGTATAAAATAGGTGAGCATGTTTATCTCGTGCCAGATAAATTAAATCTATTTCAAGAAATGAATATTTAGAAAAGCAAAAGTGCGGTCAAAATCAACCGCACTTTTTTACATTTAAAGGAGAAAATTATTTTTTACCTAATTGTGGTAAAACGGAATCTTTACCCGCAGTTAATAAACCTACTTGAGAGTAGATACTTAATTTTCCGCGCGTATCTGCTACGTCTAAGTTGCGCATGGTTAATTGACCAATACGATCGATTGGATCAAATGGCGCATTTTCCACTTTTTCCATACTTAAACGTTCAGCCGCATAAGTTAAGTTTGGTGATTCAGTATTTAAGATTGAGTAGTCATTACCACGACGAAGTTCTAATGTCACTTCACCAGTCACCGCACGAGCGACCCAACGTTGTGCTGTTTCACGTAACATTAACGCTTGTGGATCAAACCAACGACCTTGGTATAACAAACGGCCTAAACGTAAACCGTTGATACGATATTGTTCAATAGTATCTTCATTGTGAATACCGGTGACTAAACGCTCATAAGCAATGTGGAATAATGCCATTCCTGGTGCTTCATAAATACCACGTGATTTTGCTTCAATAATACGGTTTTCAATTTGGTCTGACATGCCTAAACCGTGACGACCACCAATGCGATTGGCTTCTAAGAAAAGCTCCACCACGTTATCAAATGTTTTACCGTTTAATGCAACCGGCACACCTTCTTCAAAACGAACCGTCACCACCTCTGGTTTCACTTGAACATTTTCATCCCAGAATGCCACGCCCATAATTGGTTTCACAATTTTAATGCCAGTGCTTAATTCTTCTAAGTCTTTCGCTTCATGAGTTGCACCTAACATATTAGAGTCAGTTGAATAGGCTTTTTCTACCGACATTTTGTAGTCAAAACCATTTGCGATTAAGAATTGTGACATTTCAAAGCGACCGCCCAACTCATCGATGAATTGTTGATCTAACCATGGTTTGTAAATTTTTAAATTTGGGTTGGTTAATAAGCCATAACGATAAAAACGCTCAATATCGTTACCTTTGAAAGTTGAACCATCACCCCAGATATTCACATCATCCTCTTTCATCGTTGCAACAAGCATGGTTCCTGTTACCGCACGACCAAGTGGTGTGGTGTTAAAATAGGTTGCACCGCCAGTTGTAATATGGAATGCACCACATTGAACAGCAACAATCCCTTCATAAGCTAACTGCGCACGACAATCAATTAAACGCGCATTTTCCGCACCATATTCCATCGCTTTTTTCGGAATAGCTTCGTAATCATCTTCATCTGGCTGGCCTAAGTTTGCAGTATAAGCATAAGGCACCGCACCTTTTTGGCGCATCCAAAGTAATGCCGCACTGGTATCTAGCCCGCCAGAAAAGGCAATGCCCACTTTTTGGCCTTTAGGTAAATGCTGCAGAATCGTATTTGACATATTTTATTTCCTTCATTGTGGTTATGGTGAGTGAGTCTTTAAAAAGTGCGGTCAAAAATCACTGCGCTTTTCTAACATATCATCGGGATTTGGATAACGATAAGCGAAGCCTAAATCTCGACAAATTTTATCTGCCATAATGATTCGTTTCGGATCCGAATCACTACATTCAAATTGTGGTATGGATAAATCATAAAATGCCGCTGCTTTTGTGTAATATTCTGCTCGAGTAGGATGAATTGGCGCGCAAAGATGGTAAGTTCGCAATCCATTTGGATTCATGAGTAAGGCTGTAATAGCTTGAATGCAATCCTCTAGATGCACCAAATTAACAGGTGAATAGCCCTGTTTTAAATTGTGTTTTCCTACTAAGAATTTAACCGGATGGCGTTGTTTACCAATTAATCCTGCAAGTCGAAGAATATCGCAATGCGATATTCCTGATTGGAACAAGCACTGTTCTGCTTGTATCAGTGTTTTACCCATTTCTGTTTCAGCTGAAAGTTGAGAACTTTCATCAAATTGCCCCGAAATATCAGGAAAAACAGAAGTTGAACTGGTAAAAAGTACATGTTGTACACCTTGTTTCTTGGCTTGATTGGCTAAAAAAACAAGATATTCACAATACTGTTGAGAAGAAAAACTGCTAGGTGGTAGGGTGATAATGAGAGCATCTACATTAAAAAGAGGGCGAATATGGTCTGGTAAACGTTTCATTTCGTCAGAAAGCGAAAAAGGATAAGTTTCAATGCCTAGCTGATGCAATTTCTGAGCATCATCAGGGGATTGTTTTGAGCCTTTTACACACCAACCAAGCTCTTTTAAGTGCAGCGCCAGCGGTAAGCCTAGCCAACCTAAACCAACTATCGCAACAGATTTCATACTCTTTTATTCACAATATTTTATCCATAAAAATCCCTGCTATTCTAAAGCATAGCAGGGAGTTTGTTAATGTTATTTTGTTAATAAATCCAACGCCTCTTGATATTTAGCCACTGTTTTTTCAATCACTTCTTTTGGTACTTTCGGTGCTGGCGGTTGTTTATTCCAACCACTTTGTTCTAACCAATCTCGTACAAATTGCTTATCAAATGACGGTGGATTTGTTCCTTCTTTATAAGTATCAACTGACCAAAAACGGCTAGAATCCGGTGTTAATACCTCATCCATTAAAGTGAGCGTGCCATTTTCATCTAAACCAAATTCAAATTTGGTATCACAAATAATAATACCTTTAGTTAGCGCATATTTTGCTGCCTCAGTATAAAGTGCAATCGCTTTTTCTCTCACTTGTGCCGCTAACTCTGAACCAATGGCTTTTTCACATTGTTCATAGCTAATATTAATATCGTGGTTGCCCACTTCTTCTTTACTTGATGGCGTAAAAATCGGTTCAGGTAATTTACTTGCCTCAACTAATCCTTCCGGTAATTTCAAACCACAAATGGTCCCTGTTTGCTTATAATCTTTTAGCCCGCTACCCGTTAAATAACCACGCACGATAGACTCAATCTTAATTGGAATCAAACGTTTACAAACCACTGCGCGATCTTTTACTAAATCAGCCTCTTCTTTTGGTAACACATCATAAACTGAATCACCCGTAAAATGATTCGGCATAATATGGGCTAACTTATTGAACCAGAAATTGGAAATTTGAGTCAGAATTTCACCTTTACGTGGGATAGGATCATCTAAAATCACATCAAATGCGGACAAACGGTCACTGGCTACCATTAACATCCGTTTATCATCGATCTCATAAAGATCACGCACTTTTCCCGAATAGATTTTTTTTAGACTAAGTTGTGTCATTGCTTGCACCTTTAATTATAAGAATAAAAAATCGGTAGATATTGTACCGCACTTTTGGCGCAAACGTTTGCTTTTTTTTTATTAAAATTTTAAAGAAAAGAAATTACAGAGTTATACCCAAAAATAATCAATAGATAATAAAAGAAAAACAATTTAATTTGAGCTCAATCTGAAAATCAGCGACAATACAGCATTATTTAAAACAGAAGAAACAAGACAATGAGTTATCCATTAGAAGAAGTTAATAAACGTCGCACATTTGCAATTATTTCCCACCCTGATGCGGGTAAAACCACCATCACCGAAAAAGTATTGTTATACGGCAATGCCATTCAAAAAGCAGGCTCAGTAAAAGGTAAAGGCTCTGCACAGCATGCAAAATCTGACTGGATGGAAATGGAAAAACAACGTGGTATTTCCATTACGACTTCCGTGATGCAATTCCCTTACAATGAATGCTTGGTGAATTTATTAGATACGCCGGGGCATGAGGATTTCTCGGAAGATACCTACCGCACTTTGACGGCTGTGGATAGTTGCTTAATGGTTATCGACTCGGCAAAAGGGGTTGAGGAACGTACCATTAAATTAATGGAAGTCACCCGTTTGCGCGATACACCAATTATCACTTTCATGAATAAACTTGACCGTGATATTCGAGATCCGATGGAATTATTAGATGAAGTGGAAAGCGTATTAAAAATCCATTGTGCACCGATTACTTGGCCAATTGGTTGCGGCAAATTGTTTAAAGGGGTTTATCATTTATATAAACATGAAACCTATCTTTATCAAAGTGGGCAAGGCTCGACCATTCAAGAAGTACGCATTGTGAAAGGTCTAAATAGCCCAGAATTAGATGCCGCCGTAGGTGATGACTTAGCCCAACAACTGCGTGATGAATTAGAGCTTGTAAAAGGTGCAAGTAATGAATTTGATTTGGATTTATTCCTAAGTGGTGAATTAACACCTGTCTTTTTCGGTACTGCATTAGGTAACTTCGGTGTTGATCATTTCTTAGATGGTTTAACTGAATGGGCACCTGCTCCACAAGCTCGTCAAGCAGATACCCGCAAGGTTTCAGCAGAAGAAGAAAAATTCACTGGTTTCGTGTTTAAAATCCAAGCCAATATGGATCCAAAACACCGCGACCGTGTGGCTTTCCTACGCGTAGTTTCTGGTAAATACGAAAAAGGGATGAAACTTAAACATGTGCGTATTGGTAAAGATGTGGTTATTTCCGATGCGCTCACCTTTATGGCGGGGGACCGTACCCATGCCGATGAGGCCTATGCTGGCGATATTATCGGCTTGCACAATCACGGCACAATTCAGATTGGTGATACCTTCACACAAGGTGAAGATCTGAAATTTACCGGTATTCCAAACTTTGCGCCTGAATTATTCCGTCGCATTCGTTTGAAAGATCCTCTTAAACAAAAACAATTGTTGAAAGGCTTAGTACAACTTTCTGAAGAAGGAGCTGTGCAAGTATTCCGTCCATTAAGCAATAATGATTTGATTGTTGGCGCGGTCGGTGTATTACAGTTTGACGTGGTTGTTTCGCGTTTGAAATCTGAATATAACGTTGAAGCCATTTACGAAACGGTCAATGTCGCAACGGCTCGTTGGGTGGAATGTGCGGATAACAAAAAATTTGAAGAGTTCAAACGCAAAAATGAGCAAAATCTAGCATTAGATGGTGGCGATAATCTTACTTACATTGCACCAACTATGGTTAATTTAAATCTTGCACAAGAACGTTATCCTGATGTGACCTTCTTTAAGACAAGGGAACATTAATTGCAATACGAAGTGCGGTCAAAATTTATAGTGAATTTGGTACCGCACTTTATGAGAAATAAAATGAAAAAACGACACTTCATCTGTATCGTTCTTATACTAGTTGCCGCATTAAGCTGGCGATGGCGTAATGTTTGTCGAGATATAGAATATTCGATGAACTCGACTAATCATTGTGTAAACCACAGTTTTCCAGAATTCAAGCGTAATATTTCTGTTTGTGCAGGTTTCATTCCTAATGGTTTTTCACTTAATTTGGGTTATCGTGCCACAGTTTTTGTGTTTGATCTTAATAAGAATTTGCTTGGCTTTTACGATCTTGGCGAAGAATACATGGATGGAATAGGAGATAAGTCTGGTCCATACGTCGATGAAGACACTTTTGATCTTGGCTTACTGGGGCAAGGTAGTGAATTTGATACGACACCATGGTTTCATCGCCGATTAGAAGCAAAACTTATCGAGAGAATGTGTAAAAAATAAATACTACCTTAAACAAAAATGAAATAAACAAAGTGCGGTTAAATTTAATCGCATTTTTTTATATAAAAGCAATAGAGAAAATAAGATGGCTGGGGTACTAGGATTCGAACCTAGGGATGCCGAGATCAAAACCCGGTGCCTTACCGCTTGGCGATACCCCAACTGGAATTCTTTGATTGGAAATAAAGAAGATTTTATTTAGATAGTATGGCTGGGGTACTAGGATTCGAACCTAGGGATGCCGAGATCAAAACCCGGTGCCTTACCGCTTGGCGATACCCCAACTACTATTTGACTGAAAGCTGATAAATGGTGCGGGACGAGGGACTTGAACCCACACACCTCTCGGCGCCAGAACCTAAATCTGGTGCGTCTACCAATTTCGCCAGTCCCGCAAACTTGGTGGCTACAGCGAGATTCGAACTTGCGACCCCAACATTATGAGTGTTGTGCTCTAACCAACTGAGCTATGTAGCCATCATTTGCTTTACCTTATCGGCTTTGCGGGGCGTATTATCCTGATTTGACCTATTCTCGTCAATCATTTTTTTGCAAAAAACGGATTTTTTGATTTAGTTGATTATAAATAAAACGCTTTTGCTATTTTTTGTTCACATCAAGAACGGAGATCATTCCAACAAAACGCTTCCAATGCAAGGTGTTAAATTGCCCTGGAATATACCAATTAGATATTGTTCCATCAAGATATAAGGCATCATGACAACCTATTTTCAGCAAACCTTGGCTCAATGTATAAAGATTAGGCTCACCTTTTATCGTCATCAAGAACAGTAATTCGTTCTGCTTCGTCAAACACACTGCATTACGCTTATGATAGCTTTCTAGGCTTGCTCTAAATTGCGGATTTATTTTGCCATGAATAATCAACATCGGGCCCGATTGCAGCGCAAAATCCGGCTTGAGTTTGCTTTTCTGATAAGCGACTGTAGTTAAAATGTAGGGCTTATTTCCTGCAATGGCAAACACACCATTGGGTTGTACATGAAAGTTACCTTTGCCTGATTTTGTATTTAACGCATTGAGCTCTTTTCCATGCTCAATCCATAATCCCGCTGGCGTATTATCCATGCTATAAATGCCTGCATTCATGATCATTTTCACGTTATAGCTAGGCTCTAAGGCATTTTTGAGACGCGTTAAACTTTGATAATCGTTACCTTCAGCATCTTTCCAATGTAGCTGTACTTCTTCTGGCTTTGCTTGAAAAATTCCATAAGTAATATTGCCATCATCAAAAGTTCGGTATTCCGCTAGGGCTGGCACACTCATCAGTAACGATGCGCCACTGAAAAGTGCGGTCAAAAATTTAATCGTTTTTTTCATTTAAGGGATGGGTTAAATGCAACGCATTTGAAAAGGCATGCAACCCTTCTGCATTACCCGATCTCATCATGGATTGCATGGTTTGGGTTGGAGCATGAATAAGTTTATTTGTTAATTTATAACTTAATTCTTGCAGAATTTTTTCAGTATTCTCACCTTGTTGAATTTGGTGTAACGCTTTTTCGAGTAATTCTTGGCGAGTATTCTCTGCCTCATCACGATAATGACGAATTAAATTAGAGAACTGTTGAACTTTCAACCATTCAAAGAAGGCATTACATTCTTGTGTAATGATATCTTGTGCTTGCTCTGATGCTTGCTCACGTTGAGAAAGATTACGTTGGATAATATCTTGCAAATCATCCACGGTGTAATGATACACACTTTCTAATTCAGAGACATTTTCATCAATATCGCGCGGCACGGCGATATCAACCATTAAAGTCGGTCTAAATTGGCGTGCTTTCTCCGCAATTTCAGCCATCGCTTTAGTGATTAAAATAGTCGGACTGCCTGTAGAGCTGATGACAATATCGGCTTGATTTAGCGGTATTTGCAATTCATCAAGCGAATACACATCAATCGGTGTATTAGACGCTAATTTTTCCACCAACTGCTCAGCACGAGATAAAGTGCGGTTAGCAATCATCAATTTTTTTACCCCGTGGCGTAATAAATGACGGCTTACCAATTCAATGGTTTCCCCTGCCCCAACAAGCAAAATTTGTAATTCACGTAAAGATTCAAAAATCTGGCGTGCCAAGCTACAAGCTGCATAGGCCACCGACACAGCGCTTTCACCAATATTGGTTTCAGTGCGCACACGTTTTGCTGTTGCAAAGGTTTTTTGGAACAAGCGAGAAAGCGTACTCGAAAGCGGAATATTCGCCGCTTGATAATAATCTTCACTGATTTGAAAAGCTTGCTTCACCTGTCCTAGAATTTGCGGCTCCCCCAAAATTAATGAATCCAAACCACATGCCACGCGCATTAAATGATTTGCGGCTTGTTGATTTTGATGTGCGTAAATACTTTTATTTAATTCATCGACAGAAAGCTGATGAATGTTAGCAAACCAATTTATACAGTTCGTTTGCCATTGCTTACACTCTTGGGGTGAAATTTGACGATGGTGAAGATAAATCTCTGTACGGTTACAGGTAGAAAGAATAACTGCACTTTCTGCCAAATCTTGTTGGTGAATTTGTTGTAAGGCAAGCTGCCGCTTTTCTTCAGAAAAAGCGACTTTCTCACGAACAGCAACAGAAGCCGTTTTATGATTAATGCCTAAAACAAGAAGGGTCATAAAAACCTAATAAAAACAACCGCACTTTTATGAACATGCGGCTAAGTAGAAAATAAAAAGTTTCGCTATTTTAATGAATTGTTGAGAATTGAGCAAATTTCAAGAGAAAAAACTCAAGCAAATAACTAAAATGAGTTAAAACTTATCTTTTGCTAAACGCCATTGTGTAAATTCGTCTAAATTTTTTGCTTGTAAAAACGGATTAATTTGTTTCTCTAATTCAATTGTTGTCGGCAAGCTCGGCTTACCCTCTGCTCGATAACGTTCCACTAAAACACGTTGATTTTTGACCGCACTTTTATCTGCCAATACGGTTTCCGCAAAAGCTAAATTACCCAGCGTATATTCATGAGCGGGGCAAACAACGGTTTCATTCGGTAATTGATTAAAACGTTGCATAGATTCAAACATTTGTGCAAAATTTCCCGTAAATACGCGACCACAGCCCGCAGAGAATAACGCATCACCGCAAAATAAATGCCCATCCACCAAATAGCTGACATGCCCTGCCGTATGACCACCACTTGGCAAAACTTCAATATGATAATGTGCCGTATTAATCACGCCACTATCCATAATGTTGGTAGCCCCTTTATTTGCACATTCTGTTGGACCGAAAACTGGCACATTGGGATAATATTGCTTAAACGCCGCGACACCTTGCACATGATCATCGTGATTATGGGTTAATAACACCGCCTCTACGTCTAACTTATTCGATTCTAAATACGGAATTAAACGGGTTATTTCTGGGATATCGATCACAATTACGGGGAAATTTTCTCGTCTATAAAGCCAAATATAGTTATCATTGAGCGCAGGAATAGGAACTAGCATAAATTACCTTATGAAAATGGGATTAACATTGAATTGGAAAGCCAAATGGCACAAACCACTTCTTTCACCTGAAAGTTGGCAAGCGTTACCACAAGGTGAAGCCTATTGTAACGTATTAACCGATTATTTTGCCCAATGGACACCAAAAATTTTAGGCTATCAAATTCTGAAAATCGGGGCTTTAAGTGGTGAAATCGCCTTTGACTTGCCTTTACGTCACCAAATTGTATTAGCTGAAAAAACAGCGTATTTTCCTACCGCACTTTTAAATGAAAGTGATAGCTTACTCCAAGCATCGCCATTAGCCTTGCCTTTTATTGAAAAAGAAATGGATGCCTGCTTGTTGGCAAACACCTTAAATTTTGCGCAAGATCCTCACCAAATATTGCGTGAAGCTCATCGTGTTTTAAAGGATGATGGCTGGATTTTCATCACGTTATTTAACCCGATGAGTCCATTACTTTTCAAACCAAAGTTAGGTAACTTCAAATTCCGACAATATGCTACTTGGCGAGTCATTGACTGGCTATCATTATTAAATTTTGATGTGATTGCAGAAGAAAGACTATCCATAAAACAAGAAAAGACCACGCTCTGCTCTCCGCTCACGGTCATCGTTGCTCAAAAACGAACCTATCCATTAACACTGAATCCGGAGAAAGCGCGGTCAAAAATGCCGGCATTTTTAGAGCCGGCAGGTGCATTTAAAGAAATAAGAACAGAATGATTATTCTGTTACTTCTTTGATTACTGCAGAAGATGCGTTATTGATCACTGACTCAACGCCTTTTTCTGCTGCAGCTTGAGAAGAATAATATTGGCTACGGCCAATTTCTTGGTGGTTAGCTGCTTTTAATACGAAATAAGGTTTATCATTTTTCGCTACGCGATATTCAAAGTTTTTCGCATCCACGCCATTTTTTTGCACTGAAGCAATACCGTTTTCAGCTGATGCTTTAGTTTTATAAAGTTCGCTAGTTAAAATCACTTGTCCGTTTGCTGCTTTTAAGTTGAACATAAATTGTCCGTCTTTAGCCACTTTTAATTCATAAAATCCTTGAGCCATGATATCTCCCAATTGGTTGATTTGTTTATAATTTTACCCACGCAGAAAATGCCTTTCTGCGCCAAGCTAATTTACCCTTAAAAATCAAGGAAAACAAGAGCAGAAGTGCATAAATTTTATGCTTGATTAGCTCACTAAACTCCCCTATGATGCTGGGGCTTTTTATAACAGGAACAATTATGACCGAACAAACATTTATTCCCGGCAAAGATGCCGCACTTGAAGACAGTATTTCAAAATTTCAACAAAAATTGACCGCACTTGGTTTCAATATTGAAGAAGCCTCTTGGCTTAATCCTGTGCCAAATGTATGGTCGGTACACATTCGTGATAAAGATTGCCCACAATGTTTTTCTAACGGCAAAGGCGCAAGCAAAAAAGCCGCATTAGCGTCTGCATTAGGTGAATATTTCGAACGTCTTTCCACCAACTATTTCTTTGCGGATTTCTATTTGGGACAAGAAATTGCTAACGATGATTTCGTTCATTACCCCACTGAGAAATGGTTTCCAATTGAAGACGATTCCCTTTTACCACAAGGGATTTTAGACGATTATTTATGGGATTATTTCGATCCTAACCAAGAACTAACGCCTGAATTACTCGTGGATCTGCAATCCGGCAATTACGATCGCGGTATTGTCGCGATGCCTTATGTGCGCCAATCCGATCAACAAACCGTCTATATTCCACAAAGTATCATTGCGAATTTATATGTTTCTAATGGGATGTCAGCTGGCAACACAAAAAATGAAGCACGTGTGCAAGGGCTTTCAGAAGTCTTTGAGCGCTATGTAAAAAATCGCATTATTGCAGAAGCCATCAGTCTTCCTGAAATTCCAAAATCCGTGATGGATCGTTATCCATCTATTCAAGCTTCTATTGCGAAATTAGAGGAGGAAGGCTTCCCAATTTATGCTTTCGATGCCTCATTAGGTGGCAAATATCCTGTCATTTGCGTGGTATTGCTCAACCCAAATAACGGCACGTGCTTTGCCTCTTTTGGTGCGCATCCGAACTTCCAAGTGGCATTAGAGCGTACCGTAACAGAGCTTTTACAAGGTCGCAGTTTAAAAGATCTCGATGTATTCTCTCCTCCATCATTCAATAATGATGATGTGGCGGAGCACGCCAACCTTGAAACACACTTCATTGATTCTAGCGGTTTAATTTCTTGGGATTTATTCAAAAATACGCCAGATTATGAGTTTGTAGATTGGGATTTCTCAGGTTCAACACAAGAAGAATATGAAAACTTGATGTCAATCTTTAAGGCGGAAGAAAAAGAAGTCTACATCATGGATTACAACCATTTAGACGTTTACGCTTGCCGCATTATCGTGCCTGGAATGTCTGATATCTACCCTGCTGATGATCTCATTTATGCCAATAACAACATGGGGATGGACTGGCGCGAGATCTTATTAGATTTACCACACCATCATCATGATGCTGAAACTTATGAAGAGTTATTAGCAGAATTAGATGAGCAAGATATTGACGATGCCACACGTGTTCGAGAATTTATCGGTATCGTGGCACCAAAAGCAAGCGGTTGGACAACATTACGTGTTGGTGAGCTCAAATCCATGCTTTACTTAGCATTAGGTGAATTAGAATTAGCCTTAGATTGGGCAAACTGGACGATGAATATGAACAGCTCTGTGTTTACACCAGAGCGTACAAATTACTATCGTGCTTTAATCAGTATCATTGAATTGCATTTAGACAATACTCGCGATCCACAAGAATATCGTACTGTATTTGAAAGAATGTATGGCAAAGAAGCCGTTCAACAAGCTTGGGCTGCAGTGGCAGAAAAAGATAACCCATTCTATAACTTGCCAGCCAGCGATGAAACGCTTGAAAACTTCAAAGAACACCAAGCTTTACTTGGCGCTTATGCGAAATTACAAAAAGCTAAACGAGAAAATTGGAAATAGTTGATTTTCTCTCAATCATAAGGCGGACTTAATGTCTGCCTTATTTATTTCCGCATTAAAAAACTGCTTTAAAATCAACCGCACTTTTCACACAAAAACGCTTAAATTTATGCTATAATTCGTCGCAATTTTTTGATCAAAAAAGGAATAAAAATGACGGATTCAATCCATTCCTCTATTACCCCAGTCAATATTGAAGAAGAACTAAAATCTTCTTACCTTGACTACGCCATGTCGGTGATTGTTGGGCGTGCTTTGCCCGATGTGCGCGACGGTTTAAAACCGGTGCATCGACGTGTGCTTTTCTCCATGGATCAATCTGGTATCACTGCCGGCAAAAAATACGTAAAATCTGCCCGTGTGGTAGGTGATGTAATCGGTAAATATCACCCGCACGGTGATTCTGCGGTGTATGACACCATTGTGCGTATGGCACAGCCGTTCTCATTGCGCTACATGTTGGTAGATGGGCAAGGTAACTTCGGTTCAATCGACGGTGACGCGCCAGCGGCAATGCGTTATACCGAAGTCCGTATGCAAAAAATCACCCAAGCGTTATTAACTGACTTGGATAAAGAAACCGTAAATTTCTCGCCAAACTATGATGGCGAATTAATGATTCCGGATGTATTACCAACCCGTATTCCTGCACTTTTAGCAAACGGTTCTTCCGGTATTGCGGTGGGGATGGCAACGAATATTCCTCCACACAACTTAAATGAAGTTTTAGATGGCTGCTTGGCTTATATTGATAACGAAAACATCACCATTGATGAGTTAATGCAATATATTCCAGGTCCAGACTTTCCAACAGCGGCATTAATTAATGGCCGTAAAGGGATTGAAGAAGCTTATCGCACTGGCCGCGGCAAAGTGTATGTTCGCGCTCGCGCTAGCGTAGAAACCACAGATAAAGGCAAAGAGCAAATCATTGTGACCGAATTGCCTTATCAAGTGAACAAAGCCAAATTGGTAGAAAAAATTGCTGAGCTCATCAAAGATAAAAAAATCGAAGGCATCAGCAATATTATCGACCTTTCGAACAAAGAAGGGATCCGCATTGAAATCGACATCAAACGTGATGCCGTAGGCGAAGTAGTATTAAATCACCTCTATGCGCTTACCCAAATGCAGGTGACCTTCGGGATCAACATGGTGGCCTTAGATCATGGTCAACCACGTTTATTCAACTTAAAACAAATCATTGAAGCCTTTGTGATGCACCGTCGCGAAGTGGTGATTCGCCGTTCTTTATTTGAATTGCGTAAAGCCCGCGAACGTACCCATATTTTAGAAGGGTTAGCGGTTGCAACCTCAAATATCGATGAAATCATCGATATCATCCGTCAATCGAAAGAGCGTAAAGAAGCGGCGGAAAAATTAATTTCTCGTCCTTGGAAACTAAACAACGAAATTTTAGGCTTGCTTGATGCCGCGGCACGTCCAGCTGAATTAGCGGCTGAATTTGGTATTAAAGGTTCGGATTACTACCTTTCTCCAGAACAAGTTGATGCAATCTTAGAACTTCGCTTACATCGCTTAACCGGTCTTGCTACCGAAGAAGTGATCAATGAATACAAAGAGTTATTGGTTAAAATTGCAGAACTTCTTCACATCATCAACAGCCCTGAACGCTTGATGGAAGTGATTCGTGAAGAGCTTGAACAAGTACGCGCACAATTTGCCGATGAACGTCGTACCGAAATTACTGCGGCTTCCGGTGATATCGATTTAGAAGATTTAATTGCCCAAGAAGATGTTGTAGTGACCCTTTCTCACGAAGGTTATGTGAAATATCAACCGCTTACCGACTACGAAGCACAACGTCGTGGCGGTAAAGGTAAATCTGCAACGAAGATGAAAGATGAAGACTTCATCGAAAAACTCTTAGTGGCGAATACTCACGATACGATTCTCTGCTTCTCTAGCCGTGGTCGCTTATATTGGTTGAAAGTCTATCAATTACCACAAGCTAGCCGTGGCGCACGTGGTCGTCCAATTGTAAATATTCTACCGTTACAAGAAAATGAACGTATCACCGCAATCCTACCAATCTCTGCTTATGAAGAAGATAAATTCGTCATCATGGCAACAGCTGGCGGTATTGTGAAGAAAATTGCGCTAACCGAATTCAGTCGTCCGCGTTCAAGCGGTATCATCGCCTTGAACTTACGTGATGAAGATGAATTAATCGGTGTGGATATCACTGATGGTTCTAACGAAATCATGTTGTTCTCTTCTCAAGGTCGCGTAGTGCGTTTCGCTGAAAGTGCAGTCCGTGCAATGGGTCGTTTAGCAACAGGTGTACGCGGTATTAAACTAGCCCTTACTAATGACATCGCTGACGATGAAAGTGCGGTCGAAATTGAAGATATTTCTGATGATAATGCAGAGGAAACACTTGATCTCAACATCGATAAAGTCGTTTCCTTAGTTGTACCGAAAAATGACGGTGCAATCCTTACGGCGACGCAAAACGGTTATGGTAAACGTACACAATTAAGCGAGTACCCAACTAAATCCCGTAATACCAAAGGGGTGATTTCGATTAAAGTGAGCGAACGTAACGGTAAAGTCGTTGCCGCGACACAAGTAGAAGAAACCGACCAAATTATGCTTATCACCGATGCGGGTACTCTTGTACGTACTCGTGTAAGTGAAGTGAGCATCGTTGGCCGTAACACCCAAGGGGTTCGTTTAATTCGTACCGCAGAAGATGAACACGTAGTTAGTCTTGAACGTGTTTGTGATGTGGATGATGAAGACGAAGGCACTGAAGATGTGACTTCTGAAGAATAAATTATCTTCCATTAAATAAAAGCCCCACGTTTTGATTCGCGGGGCTTTTTTATTGGTATCTAAAAATCTCTTTTAGAGATCTATGTCTATTGATTAAAACTACTCGCCTTCTTCTAATTCATCAGCCATTGCAGCCAAGATTTCACGGGTTAAATACGCCAATGAACGATAGAAAGGAAGTGTGGCATAAGTTTCCACTTGGGTTAAGAATTTCGCTGCACAAGGCAATAAGAAATCACCGAATAAATCTTGTTGAGCGGATAGCGATTCCGTGTTGTCTTCTAACCAAGAAGCTGTAAGCAATAGCAAAGCGAAATGATCCACGTTTTCTGCTTCCGGTACATTACGGGTATTACGAAAATCCACAAAACGTTGCACATCTATATCGTAGCTTGAGATAGCTGTCGGCACATTACCATTTGGACCAAACAATTTTTGATATTCTTGATCAAGCAACGTTAAATCAATTTTCATTTGTAAATTATCAATGGCCGCTTCGCTTTCCTTATCTGTAGAAAGTGCCCAAACTTGACTTAAACCTTGTTGTTGTAACCAACCAAATACCCCACTTAAAATTGGATCCGTGGGGCTACGATAAAATAAATTGCCGAATAAGCGGCTAATTAAAGAGAAATTATTGACTTGAGTTTCTGACATCCGTTGCTTTCCTATAATTGTGCTCACTATTGAGCTAAAAGTGCGGTCAATTTTGCCGTTGTTTTTTCAGCAGCTTCATCAAGCATCGCCTGGCGGGCTGCATCATCGATAATGTGAATATCTCCGAACAGCGTGTAATCCACATTTTCAATACCGCAATAATTAAATAAACCATTAACCAAACAATGATTAAGGGATTTATCTACGCCAAATTCTTGATATTGTGCCACGCTGCTACCAATTGTGATAAATTGCTGCATTGCTTTACCATGAATAAGGCCTTTGGACTCACCATTCTCCGTTTTATAGGCAAAACCATGCGTGAGTACGCGGTCTAAATAGCCTTTTAGCATCGCCGGAAACCCCATCCACCATAAAGGATAAACCATCGTAATCAAATCCGCTTGGCGAATAAAATCATGTTCCTGCTGAATTTCTGCGGGGATAATACCCTTATTGGCCGATTGTAATTCTTCAAAGGAAATAATCGGGTTAAATTCCATCGTGTACAGATCACGCAAATAGGTTTCAACACCAAGTTGTTGGCTTGCTTTTACAATGCGCTCCACGATGGCACGACCAAAACTTTTTTGGCTATTAGGATGTGCAAAAATAATTAAATGATTCATTCTGCTACCTTTTTAACTAACAATGTGATGCCTTCAACGCGTTCGACCACTACAAGATCATTCACCGTTAAATGCTCACCTTGAATACGCCATGTAGTGTCGCCAAAGGCACCGCGACCAATACCGTTAGAACCAATTTCTAACACCGTGCCTTTTTTACCTAACAGAGTATGATCCCGTTGATTTAAGGTTGTACGTGATTGATCCTGATTATCTTTGCTATGTTGGTATTTCCACCAAAGCAATGAGAGAATAATCGCTAAAATCGCATAAAAAACGGCTAACGCGGTTAAGGATAAACTTGGCACCAATGCCATTACGCCTGCCGTCACAATCGCGGCTAAGCCCCACCACAATAAAAATACGCCAGGTACGAGAGTTTCAGCGATTAATAATACAAAACCTAATACCAACCAATGCCATACTGACCAAGTTGTTAACCAATCTGCCATATCAACTCCTTGAGAGAAAAAGTGCGGTCATTTTTAACCGCACTTTAAGAAATTACGCTTTTTTGTCGCCTTTTAACAGTTCGGCAATACCCGCTACCGAGCCGATTAAATTGCCGGCTTCAAGCGGCATCATCACCACTTTGCTGTTCGGTGAACCACCGATTTGTTTTAAGGCTTCCGTGTATTTTTGGGCGATAAAGTAATTGATCGCTTTGGTATCACCACTAGCAATTGCTTCTGACACCATTTGGGTTGCTTTCGCTTCCGCTTCTGCTGCACGTTCACGCGCTTCTGCTTGTAAGAAGGCTTCTTGACGTTCCCCTTCCGCTTTCAGAATACGGGCTTGTTTTTCCCCTTCTGCACGTAGGATTTCCGCCTGACGAATACCTTCCGCTTCTAAGACTTCCGCACGTTTATTACGTTCTGCTTTCATTTGGGCATTCATGGAATCAATCAATTCACGCGGTGGACGCACATCACGAATTTCAATACGGGTAACTTTAATCCCCCAAGGATTGGTCGCTTCATCCACAATTGCCAACAAACGACCGTTAATGGAGTCACGTTGGGAAAGCATTTCATCCAATTCCATCGAACCTAATACAGTACGAATGTTAGTCATGGTTAAATTGATAATCGCCTGTTCTAAATGATTCACCTCATAAGCCGCGCTACGGGCATCAATCACCTGAACGAAACAGACCGCATCAATGGATACGTTGGCGTTATCCTTAGAAATGACTTCTTGTGACGGAATATCTAATACTTGTTCCATCATATTGATCTTACGGCCAACACGATCCACAAATGGTACAACGAAGTTTAAGCCAGGCATTAAAGTGTGGGTATAACGCCCAAAACGCTCAATCGTCCAGTTATAACCTTGCGGTACGGTTTTGAGTGCTGAAAAAAGTACGACGACGACTAATACAATAAAGACGATTGCGGCAATAGATAAGCCTTCCATTGATTGCTCCTTAATGATGAAGAAATATAAGAAAAGTCTATCAAATTAGACCGCACTTTGTATATAAATATATTTATCGTTTTCTCTTATAAATTCAAAAAGATGCGTAATGCAATTCGGGGCATCTAAATCTTGATGAGAGACAAACAAAAGTTGGGTTTTACTATTATTAACCAGTTGCTCAATAAAATGTTTCACGAGCTTGCGATTTAATCCATCAAGCCCTTGAAAAGGCTCATCTAAAATCAAAACAGGCGGATATTTCACCATCGCACGAGTAATGAGCAATAAACGTTGCTGTCCCCAAGAAAGTGAACGAAATGGCTTTTTTGCTAAATGAGTCAGATTTAAACGAGCTAACCATTGCATAGCTTTCAAACGAATTGCCTCTGGTACGTGTTGATAAATCCCAATACTGTCAAAAAAGCCTGAAATGATCACATCTAGCACGGAACAATTCACACGATAATCTAAATGCAGTTGGCTGCTTACGTAACCAATTTTTTGTTTGATATCCCAAATGGTTTCACCTGAACCACGTTGTCTGCCAAAGATCACCACATGATTCGCAAAGGCTTGAGGATGATCACCTGTAATTAACGAAAGTAAGGTTGACTTCCCTGCGCCATTTGGTCCTTTAATCCACCAATTTTGATTTGGCTGAACAACCCAATTTAAATGATCCAAAATCACTTTATCGCCATACTGAACCGTGACATTTTTAAGTTCAAAGTGCGGTTGATTTTCAGGCAATTTTAGTAATGGTGAGGCTGGCTCAGGCAACGCTACATCAACAGACTGCTCCGCATACACTAATTGTTGATAAATACTTTGTTGCTCAATGGATTGACGTACACCTTCTAATACTAACTCTAAATTTTCCAACATCGCTAAATGAGTCGCTTCAGCAGGAATATCGGCCAAACGATTAACGATTAGAACGATTGCACATTCTTTTTTCAGTTCGTTTAACATCGCCATCCAATCTTGCACAGATTGTTGATCTAGTCCTTCAAAAGGCTCATCTAAAATTAATAGATCGGGCTTTTTTAATAACGCTTGTGCCAATAGCACTTTACGTGTTTCCCCGGTGGAAAGCTTGATAAAGAAACGATCTAAGAGATAAGTAATCCCTAATTTTTCTGCAATTTGTTCACAAAAAGCCAGCTCCGTACTGCCATTTAAAATGGTTTCTCTTGCCGTTTTACCAAAAAAATCTGGATCAGTATCATCGTTGTTTAAATTCTTTAACGTGGCTTCAAGAATTTCTCGTTGTTTTTCAAAAGAAAAGGAGTGAACACGTTTAAAAGAATTATGATACTCCCCTTCCTGTAAAGGCAACTCATTTTGCAAAGCTAACGCAAACGCTGATTTTCCACTCCCATTACCGCCTACCACAACCCAATATTGTTGTGGCTCAATCGCAAAGTGCGGTAAATTTAAGTTCTGTTTTTGATGAAGTTTAAATTTTGCTTGCTGAATTAAAAGTGTCATTCTCTTTCCTTTAAAAACAAAAGGCGAGCAATTGCCCGCCTTGTTAGATGAATTTAATTAACCGTTTTTACGCTCTTCTTCGATACATACTGCCGCAGTAAATAGTACGTCAGTTGAAGAGTTAAGTGCTGTTTCTGTTGAGTCTTGTAAGATACCAATCACGAAACCTACACCAATCATTTGAGCAGCGATGTCATCATTAATACCGAATAAGCTACAAGCTAATGGAATTAACAATAATGAGCCACCAGCAACACCAGAAGCGCCACACGCACAAAGCGCCGCAACAATACTTAATAACACCGCACTAACAAAAGAAACTTCAATACCTAATGTATGAACTGCTGCTAACGTTAATACGGTAATGGTAATTGCCGCACCCGCCATATTGATATTCGCACCCAATGGAATTGCCACAGAATAGGTTTCTTCATCAAGATTTAAGCGTTTTGCTAATTCAATGTTTACAGGAATGTTTGCTGCAGAACTACGAGTAAAGAATGCCGTTACACCACTTTCACGCACACAAGTCCAAACTAATGGATATGGGTTACGACGAATTTTCCAATAAACGAGAATCGGATTAAGCACAAAGGCAGTAAATAGCATTGTACCGATTAACACGAATAATAAGTGAACATATCCACCTAACGCAGATAAGCCTTTGTCAGATAATGTTTCAGCCACTAAACCGAATACACCGAAAGGTGCAAATGAAATAATCACGTGAACAATTTTAGAAATGCCTTCTGCAAAATCAGCCACAACCTGTTTAGTTGCATCTGATGCATGACGAAGGGCTAAACCTAAACCGATAGACCACGCTAAAACACCGATAAAGTTTGCTTTGAAAATTGCATTTAATGGGTTATCCACCACATTCAATACTAACGTTAACATGACTTGACCAACAGATTGAGGTGCTGAACTCGCATCCTCTTTTACTGCAAGAGCCACATCTGATGGGAATGCCATACTTGCAATTACTGCAGCCACAGCCGCTAAGAACGTACCCAAAAGATAAAGCATGACAATTTCTTTCATGTTACTTTTAGAGCCCACTTTCTTATTAGCGAGCGCAGCCATAACAAGGAAGAAAATCAAAATTGGTGCAACAGCACGCAATGCTTTAACAAAGATTTGACCGAGCACTCCAAAGCTAGATGCAAGATCAATACCTGCTGAATTTTTTACACTCTCATTCACCAAGGCAACAAGGATCCCGAGTACCAAACCAACGGCAATTCGTTTTACCAAATTACCTTGGAACAAAAAATGAAATAAACGTGTTGTATTCATAATAGTTTTAAATGAAGATTGAGTTGAACTTCAGATCGTTACGATCCACCGAAACAAGATAAAGATAGCTCAAATTTTATTTAAAAGAAAATTTTTTCTTTATTATTTTGTTAAAAAATTGAACTTTTTCAGTAAGGAATGAATTTTTTCTAAAATTTTCGCCTATAAAAAAATTTTTTCTATGCCCTATTGACATACTGTATCTAATACCAGTATATTACAACTGTATAAACAACCACTGATTAAAAACACACAAACTAAAAGGAACACAAGATGATGAACTACGCAAATACAGTTGCACAAAATGATATGACGTTTTCTTATCATCCTATGCCATTTTTCAATGATGTTGAAAGCAAATCGACATTTAATAAAAAATTAGATCTCAACCTTTATTGCATCAAACGTCCACAACAAACTTGTTTTATTCGTGTTACCAATCCGAATATGCTTGCTTGGGGGATTGAAATGGGCGATATGTTAGTGGTTGAAAAAAATGACAGCCTTTTCATTGGTGATCTTGTGGTATTAGAAAAACAAGATGAATTTCATATTTATGAATTTGCCGGCGTAAGCGGTAATGAATTTGTATTCATGGCATTAGATTCTAAAGTGGAAAATATTAAAACAACACAATGGACAAACCTTCCGTTAGTTGGCACGGTGACGAATACTATCCATCAAATGAAACCAAGAAGAGACTTAATGAAATTTGCGGCTTAAGCCAATAATCAGATAATCTAAATAAAGAAAAAGTGCGGTTAAAATTAACCGCACTTTTTTATTGAAATAAAATTGTCATTACATCACACGACGAGATTGTGTATAAGTTCTTGACCAATAATCTTCATCCAATGAACTAATTGTTACACCTTGACTTGTACTTGCATGCATAAATTGGTTATTACCAATATAAACGCCAACATGATTGTTGCGACGGAAGAACACTAAATCACCTTTACGTAATTCATGTTTTTGGATTTGGCGACCTAAATAGCGTTGTTCTGAGGTTGAACGTGGAAGCTCCATGCCGTAAGCATCGAGAAAAGCAGTTTGCATAAATGCAGAGCAATCAATACCATGTTTTGAAGTGCCCCCCATTCTGTAACGAGTACCAACCCATTCGTTATAAACTTGAGCAAGCGCTTTATCACCAATTAAACCTGATTTAGGACGGTTAGTTCTTAATTTAGGGTAAACGCCCCCTTTTTTCCCATCTAAACCAGCAATCAAACCCGTTAACTCAGCATCATCACTTTCACTAATCATGCCGTTTTGTGCCTGCCCCGAGTTGTTAGAGCAGGCTGTTGTCAAAACAGCCAAACCTACAATAATCAAAATCTTCTTTAACATAGCTTTTAAATAATAAAAAAATATAAAAACAAAACTGCTCGGATTTTATCAAAAAGTCATTATGCCCGCCAGTTTTTATTGAATTTTTATGCAATTTTGTGAGTGAGATCTCAAAAAAATAAGGACTACTCAATGAGTAGCCCTTAAAAGGATTAGAATTGATTATTTTTTCTTCGCTTTTGCATTTGGAAGATCGGTAATTGAACCTTCAAATACTTCAGCCGCAAGACCTACAGATTCATGAAGTGTCGGGTGAGCATGAATCGTTAATGCGATATCTTCTGCATCACAACCCATTTCGATCGCAAGACCGATTTCACCTAATAATTCACCACCGTTAGCACCTACGATAGCCCCACCAAGTACACGGTGAGTATCTTTATCGAAGATTAATTTGGTCATACCTTCTGCACATTCAGATGCAATCGCACGACCAGAAGCAGCCCAAGGGAATTTCGCGACTTCGTAATTTAAGCCTTCTTGTTTACATTCTTTCTCAGTTTTACCTACCCAAGCCACTTCTGGTTCAGTATAAGCAATAGAAGGAATGACTTTTGGATCGAAGTAATGTTTTTGTCCCGCAATCACTTCTGCTGCAACGTGACCTTCATGAACACCTTTGTGGGCTAACATTGGTTGACCAACGATATCACCGATTGCAAAGATATGAGGAACATTGGTACGCATTTGTTTATCAACATGAATGAAACCACGCTCATCCACTTCAACGCCTGCTTTACCTGCCTCGATCAATTTACCGTTTGGTGTACGACCGATTGCCACTAACACTGCATCATAACGTTTAGTATCGTTACATGCTTTGCCTTCCATTGAAACATAGATACCATCGTCTTTTGCTTCAACTGCTGTCACTTTAGTTTCAAGCATTAACTTGAATTTTTTCTCTACTTGTTTGGTGTAGATTGCAACAACATCTTTATCTGCTGCTGGAATCACTTGATCAAACATTTCAACGACTTCAACTTCAGAACCTAATGCATGATATACGGTACCCATCTCTAAACCGATGATACCACCACCCATGATTAACAGTTTTTTCGGTACTTCTTTTAATTTAAGTGCATCCGTTGAATCCCAAACACGTGGATCTTCATGTGGAATGAATGGTAATTGAATTGGGCGAGAACCCGCTGCGATAATCGCATTATCGAATTTGATTGTTGTTGGTTTACCATCACGATCACGTGCTACTAATGTATGTGGATCGGTAAACGCCGCTAAACCTTCAACAACGGTGACTTTACGTTGTTTAGCCATGCCAGCAAGACCACCTGTTAATTTTGCTACAACTGCTTCTTTACCTGCGCGCACTTCATCTAAATCAATGCGAGGCTCAGCGAAATACACACCGTTTTTGCTTGCGTGTTTTGCTTCTTCAATTACTTTAGCAACATGAAGTAATGCTTTAGAAGGGATACAACCTACGTTTAAACATACCCCACCTAATGTTGAATAACGTTCAACAAGTACTGTTTCTAAACCTAAGTCCGCACAACGGAATGCCGCTGAATAACCTGCAGGACCAGCACCAAGTACCACAACTTGGGTTTTAATTTCTTTACTCATTTTTACCTCGTAAAAACGTTCAAATTTTTGACCGCACTTGCAGTCCTTTCTGTAAGATGTGAGCCTAATCACTCACATCTTACCATGTTAATTACATCACTAAGCGACGTAAGTCAGCTAATACGCCATTGATATAGCTTAAGAAACGAGCACCATCAGCACCATCGATCACACGGTGGTCGAAAGATAATGATAATGGAAGCATTAAGCGTGGCTCAAATTCTTTACCATTCCAAACCGGTTGCATTTCTGATTTAGATACACCTAAAATTGCCACTTCAGGTGCATTTACGATTGGCGTAAAGTGAGTTGTACCAATACCGCCTAAGCTTGAAATAGTGAAACAACCACCTTGCATATCAGAACCTGAAAGTTTACCGTCACGTGCTTTTTTGGAGACTTCCATTAATTCACGAGAAAGTTCGATAATACCTTTTTTGTTCACATTTTTAAATACAGGTACAACAAGGCCGTTTGGTGTATCTACCGCTACGCCAATGTTGATGTATTTTTTAAGTGTTAATTTTTGACCGTCTTCAGAGATAGAGCTATTGAAACGTGGGAACGCTTCTAATGCTTTCGCTACCGCTTTCATAATGAACACAACAGGTGTAATTTTCACATCCAATTTTTGTTTTTCAACAATCTTGTTCTGTTCTTTACGGAATGCTTCTAAATCTGTGATATCTGTGCGATCGAAGTGAGTAACATGTGGAATCATTACCCAGTTACGATGTAAGTTTGCACCAGAGATTTTGTTGATACGGCTTAATTCAACTTCTTCTACTTCACCAAATTTGCTGAAGTCAACTTTCGGCCATGGTAATAAGCCTAAGCCTGCGCCATTTGCCACACCATTACCTGCGGCTGCAGAAGAAACCGTGCCGGTTTCAAATGCTTTAACAGCGGTTTTCACGTAAGCTTGGATATCTTCTTTTACTACGCGACCTTTACGACCCGTACCTTTTACGCGATCAAGGTTGATACCGTATTCACGTGCTAAACGGCGAATCACTGGAGTTGCGTGTGCATAGCCAGCGCTTGCTACAACTTGTTCTTGGCTTAAGCCAGATACATTACCTGATTGTGCTGCCGGCGCTGCTGCAGGTGCTGCTTGAGGCGCTGGAGCTGCCGCTACAGGAGCCGCTGCAGGAGCAGGTGCTGCACCCACCACTTCAAATTTCATAATTAATGAACCAGTTGAAACTTTATCACCTGATTTCACTAAAATTTCTTTTACCACACCCGCGAATGGAGCTGGTACTTCCATTGAGGCTTTATCGCCTTCAACGGTAATTAAAGATTGCTCTTCAGAAACGCTGTCGCCAACTGCAACCATGATTTCAGTTACGTTAACTTCATCACCACCAATATCAGGTACATTCACTTCTTTAATGGCTGAAGCTGTTGGTGTTGGTGCTGCTGCAGGTGCTGCCGCCTGTTGAGCTGGCGCTGCGGCTGGTGCTGCACCCGCCACTTCAAATTTCATGATTAATTTGCCTGTAACAACTTTATCGCCTACGTTGATTAAAATTTCTTTTACCACGCCAGCAACAGGAGCAGGTACTTCCATTGACGCTTTATCACCTTCAACATTGATGATTGATTGATCAACTTCAACAGTATCACCAACTTTCACCATAATATCTGTTACGTTTACTTCGTCTGAGCCGATATCGGGTACATTAACTTCAACTACACTTGCAGCTGCTGGTGCGGCTGCCGGCGCTGGTGCTGCAGCGGCTGGAGCAGGTGCTGCCGCCTCCGCTGACTCTAAAACAAGCATTGGTGTGCCAGTTGTGACTTTATCACCCACTTTCACTAATACTTCTTTTACCACACCGGCTTCTGGTGCGGGTACTTCCATTGAGGCTTTATCACCTTCAACATTGATAATACTTTGATCAGCGGTAATGGTATCACCTACTTTCACCATCACTTCTGTTACGGTAACTTCATCACTACCGATATCAGGAATTTGAATTTGTTTTGACATGTTATCTTACCTTTAAAAAACGCAGTTAAAATCAACCGCACTTTATTTGTAGATGATCCTGTGCGTTTTTCGCACAGGATGTTTTTATTAAGCGTAAAGCGGGTTTAAAACTTCAGTTTTTAAACCAAATTTCGCGATTGCATCAGCCACCACTTTCGCATCAAATTTGCCTTGTTTTGCAAGCTCATGTAATGCTGCAACCACAACATAACGCGCATCCACTTCGAAGTGTTCACGTAAGTTTGCACGGCTGTCTGAACGACCGAAACCATCGGTACCTAATACGTGATAGCTTTGTGCAGGAATAAATGCACGAACTTGTTCTGCGAATAATTTCATGTAGTCAGTTGCCGCAACAGCCGGTGCATCATTCATGACTTGTGCAATGTAAGGTACACGTTGTTTTTCAGTTGGATGTAACATATTCCAACGTACAGCATCTGCACCTTCACGAGCGACTTCAGTGAATGAAGGCACGCTATAAACATCTGAGCTTACACCATATTCATTTGCAAGGATTTGTGCTGCTTCACGAACATGACGGAAGATCGCACCAGAACCTAATAATTGAACATGACCTTTGTTGCCTTTCGCTTCAACGGTTTCAAATTTATAAAGACCTTTACGAATACCTTCTTCTGCACCTTTTGGCATTGCTGGTTGTTCATAAGTTTCGTTTAATGTGGTGATGTAGTAGAACACATCTTCTTGTTTTTCACCGTACATACGGTTGATACCGTCTTGTAGGATAACTGCCACTTCATAAACATAAGCTGGGTCATAAGACACACAGTTAGGAATAACAAGAGATTGAATATGGCTATGACCATCTTCGTGTTGTAAGCCTTCACCATTTAATGTTGTACGGCCAGAAGTACCACCGATCATGAAACCACGCGCTAATTGGTCACCTGCTGCCCACATTAAGTCACCCACACGTTGGAAACCAAACATTGAGTAGTAGATGAAGAATGGAATCATTGGCAGGTTATTGACAGAGTATGAGTTTGCTGCCGCTAACCAAGATGATGCAGCACCTAATTCATTGATCCCTTCTTGTAATACTTGACCATCTTTCGCTTCACGGTAGTAAGCCACTAAGTCACGGTCAGAAGGCACATAGTTTTGACCATGTGGGTTGTAAATACCGATTTGACGGAATAAACCTTCCATACCGAAAGTACGCGCTTCGTCAGCAACAATTGGCACAATTTGTTTACCAATATTTTTATCTTTCAATAAGGTATTTAAGAAACGTACAAATGCCATTGTAGTTGAAATAGGACGAGCTTGAGCTTCCAATAATGGGGCAAATTCTTCTAAAGATGGCACTTTAAATTCAGTGGTGAATTTTGGTAAACGTTTTGGTAAGTAACCGTTTAACGCTTTACGTCTGCCGTGAAGATAATTGTACTCTTCCGAACCTTCTGGGAAGGTGATATACGGATAGTTAGGGATATCTTCATCTTTAATATCTAGGTGGAAATGATCACGGAAGTATTTAAGACTTTCGATCGACATTTTTTTAGATTGGTGAGCAGTATTTTTACTTTCTGCTTCAGGAATTTTATAACCTTTAACCATGTGTGCAAGGATTACTACAGGTTTACCTGCTGTTTGCGCTTTATGGAATGCCGCATAAAGTTTTTCAGAATCGTGACCACCACGTCTTAATGCCCAGATTTCATCATCTGTCATATCCGCTACTAATGCAGCAGTTTCTGGATAACGACCAAAGAAGTGTTCACGAACATAAGCACCATCTTTAGATTTGAAGGTTAAATAGTCGCCATCAAGCACTTCCATCATCAATTGAGTTAACTTACCTGAGGTGTCTTTGGCAAATAATTTGTCCCAGTTAGAGCCCCACATGACTTTGATCACTTCCCAACCAGCACCAGCAAATAAACCTTCTAATTCTTGAACGATTTTACCGTTACCCGTTACAGGGCCATCTAAACGTTGCAAGTTACAGCTTACAACGAAGATTAAGTTATCTAAGCCTTCACGTGCTGCGAAGGTTAAATCACCTTTTGCTTCGATTTCATCCATCTCACCGTCACCAAGGAAAGCATACACTTTTTGATCTTTGGTGTCTTTTAAGCCACGGTTATCTAAGTATTTTAAGAAACGAGCAGTACGGATTGCATTTACTGGACCTAAACCCATAGATACGGTCGAGAATTGCCAGAATTCAGGCATTAATTTCGGGTGAGGATAAGAAGAAAGACCTTTACCCGGTTCACATTCCTGACGGAAGTTATTCATTTGTTCTTCAGTAATACGGCCTTCAACAAATGCACGCGCATACATACCTGGCGCGGCATGGCCTTGGAAGAAGACTAAGTCACCGCCGTTTTTATCTGTAGCAGCTTTGAAGAAGTGGTTAAAACAGACTTCATACATGCTTGCTGCAGATTGATAAGTTGAAATGTGACCTCCTAATTCAAGATCTTTTTTCTGACCACGTAATACCGCCATGATCGCATTCCAACGTACAGCACTACGAATACGACGCTCAATAGCTTTATCACCTGGGTATGCTGGCTGTTCAGAAACAGGGATGGTATTAACATAAGGGGTTGTTACGCCACCTTTTGCAATGTTCACACCACCATTACGTGCCTGATCAATCACTTGATTGATGATGTAATGCGCACGCTCTGCGCCTTCAGCACGAATTAATGAATCAACAGCTGACAACCAATCCTGTGTTTCAATTGGGTCAATATCGTTTACTAAGGTATCTGACATAGTCTTTCCTTATTTTACTGAGTGAAAATGAAGTTTGGTTATGACCAAACACGAAAATCAAGCTTGTTAATCTATGTTACAAACATTTAACAAATCTTGTAAATTTTAGAAGATTTTTTGCAAGAAAGATAGTAGATTTTCACTGTTCTCACGCATTTCTTCGTGTTATTGCAATACTCTTCACTAAAAGTGCGGTCATTTTTAAAGGATTTTTGAGCTTAAATTAAACTATACTTTATATATTGCATTTCTTACCCGCTTTGATCTAAAGTGTTCGCATGCTTTTGAGCTTTTTAGAGGACAAAATATGAACACGACAACTCGCCTAATCTTTTCTCATAAACGAATAGCGCTCGTTGCACATGATAGCTGCAAACAAAATCTGCTCAATTGGGTAAAGAAACACAAAGAAGCACTAGCTCCCCATCAACTTTATGCGACGGGTACAACTGGCCATCTATTAGAAAGAGAAACGGGACTCAAAATAGCCTCACTATTAAGTGGACCGATGGGCGGAGATCAGCAACTTGGCGGACTGATTGCTGAGAAAAAAATTGATATGATGATTTTCTTTTGGGATCCGATGAATGCCGCGCCACATGATCCCGATGTAAAAGCCTTAATGCGTATTGCAACCGTCTGGAATATTCCCGTTGCGATTAATCAAAGCACCGCCGATTTTCTATTAACATCAAGCTTATTTGAGCAAGAAATCAATATTGATATCCCCGATTATGACGGGTATTTAAAAGCTCGCTTGGATTAAAAGTTAAATAAGCTCAACCTAATAAAAAAGGAGATAAATCACTTTATCTCCTTTCTAATTATTCCGTTGTTAATTACTGGCCCTGTGCCGCCATTCCCATCATTAACATAAACAACACGCCTTGAACTTGCTCTTCAGGAATCACTTGACCATTAAGTTTGAGTTCACCCTTTTCAAGCACTAAGTTAAGCGTCACATTTTTATCATTATTCACCACAATATTTTGTGCTGCCGCTTGTTTAGCTTGCTCTTCAATTTGTGCTTTAATCAAAGCTCTCTCTTCTTCTGGTACAAATTGTGCAAGATTTTTTTCAACCATTTCTTTATCTACGTGAATATTTAACGCAAAATCCGTAAATTGTTTATATAAACTCCCCGCCATTAAATCAAATTTCGGATCTTTCGCTAACGCCACATTTAAATCTAATGAGACTTTACCCTGGCTATTTGAAATTGAAATAGGGTTGAGTTTAATTTGAGGCTGATTATTAAAAATAGCCATACCATGATTTTCAGCCCATGAACTTAAAATTTCAGAGACCATTTCCTCATTAGAAGAATTTTCCTCATCACTTATTGATTCAAAGACAGTAAAAAGTGCTTCAATCAATGCATTAATCGCATTTGCTTCAATATGGTTTAACTCAACGTTGTAAGTTAATTTACCAAAATCTTTCCCATCAATAGCTATCGAGTCTACCGTATTTTCACTTTTGGCACTCACGAAATCACCATCGAGTGAAATATCAGATTTTGCTTTAAAACCCTTTTGGACTACAGTGCTCTCTTTTCCCGCATGATAGAGCGTAGCCATTTCAAAACTGTCAACTAAAGAAGTGCTTTTTCCCGTATAAATGTAAGCCCACTTAGTTGGATTATATGAACCTTCGACTTTCATGCCTTTCATTTTCATTGTGATTGATTTAGGCATATCTTCGCCATCTTGCTCCTCCATAACTTCTGGCAAGACGGTAGCACTCACTTCATTTAAGGTCATATCATATTTGCCAGCGAGATCTTTATCGACATCAAAGCCCATATTGATATTTGACCAAGTGACTTTCGTTCCTGGTGACTCTGGATCAGTTAGCTCTCCACCCGCTAATTCAACTTTACCCTTTGTCGATAAGTTATAGCCAGTAGTTGCTTGATATTGAACAGGTTTATCCGATTTAAGCAAATCAAATAAAGGTTGGGTGGTTTCATTTTTACCAATCACACCTTGTGCTGAAAACATTACTGGCATGAAATTAAATTTGGTTAATTGATCGAGTGGGAATGGACCATGATAAAGTTTCGTTGAAAATGGAATAGTGAAAGTCTCACCTTCTTCAGGTAAGGAAATCACGAGTTCATCTTCCACTTGAGAGGTAAATAAACCACGATCAAACTGTTTATTTTTATAAACAACCTTAAATGAATCAGATAAGCCTAAAGCCTGAGCTTCTTTATTTGCTAATTCAATTTGACGTAAATATTCAGCTTGTGCTTTCTCCCCGGTAAACCAAGCCCCACCGACACCTACCGCACCGAGAGCCACAATCACACCTAATGCTACGACTGATTTTTTCATTTCGATTCCTTTGTTAAATTAATAGATGATTAAAATTGTCGACAATTTACCACAAAACACAAATTTTTTCTTATTTTTTCAAAATAATTTTATATTTCCCCCTTGAACTTTGTTCAGCTGGACTTATTTTGTGAAACAAGAACGGAAATGACCGCACTTTAAAAGGAAGAAAAAATTTAAATCTTGCCTCTTGAAATGCGGAAAAGTATCCACATCTTATTCATCGTAATGATTTACAACGAATTTAAAATTTACTTAGGAGTAACAAAATGGGAAAAATTATTGGTATTGACTTAGGTACAACAAACTCTTGTGTGGCAGTAATGGATGGTGATAAACCACGCGTAATTGAAAACGCAGAAGGTGATCGCACTACTCCGTCAATTATTGCTTATACAAATGATAACGAAATTTTAGTGGGTCAACCGGCAAAACGCCAAGCAGTGACCAACCCGAAAAATACATTATTTGCAATTAAACGTTTAATCGGTCGTCGTTTTGACGATGCTGAAGTAAAACGTGATATCGACATTATGCCATTTGAAATCACCAAAGCAGACAATGGTGATGCATGGGTAAATGTAAAAGGTGACAAACTTGCACCACCACAAATTTCTGCAGAAGTATTGAAAAAAATGAAGAAAACTGCAGAAGACTTCTTGGGTGAGCCAGTAACTGAAGCAGTAATCACTGTTCCAGCATACTTTAACGACGCTCAACGTCAAGCAACAAAAGATGCAGGTCGTATCGCAGGCTTAGAAGTTAAACGTATTATCAACGAACCTACAGCTGCAGCATTAGCTTACGGTTTAGATAAAGGTCAAGGCAACAAAACTATCGCTGTTTATGACTTAGGTGGTGGTACATTCGACTTATCTATCATCGAAATTGATGAAGTAGGTGGCGAAAAAACCTTCGAAGTATTAGCAACCAACGGTGATACTCACTTAGGTGGTGAAGACTTCGATAACCGTGTAATCAACTACTTAGTAGATGAATTCAAAAAAGAACAAGGCGTGGATTTACGTAATGATCCACTTGCAATGCAACGTTTAAAAGAAGCTGGCGAAAAAGCGAAAATTGAACTTTCTTCTGCACAACAAACTGATGTGAACTTACCTTACATCACTGCAGATGCTACAGGTCCTAAACACTTAAACATTAAATTAACTCGTGCTAAATTAGAATCTTTAGTAGAAGATTTAGTGGCAAAATCACTTGAACCTGTAAAAGTGGCATTAAGCGATGCTGGCTTAAGTGCATCACAAATTGATGATGTTATCTTAGTGGGCGGTCAAACCCGTATGCCATTAGTACAACAAAAAGTAGAAGAATTCTTCGGTAAAGCACCTCGTAAAGATGTGAACCCGGATGAAGCCGTTGCTATCGGTGCAGCAGTTCAAGGTGGTGTATTAGCGGGTGATGTAACTGATGTATTATTGTTAGACGTAACGCCGTTATCTTTAGGTATCGAAACCATGGGTGGTGTGATGACTACCTTAATTGAGAAAAACACGACGATTCCAACTAAGAAATCACAAGTTTTCTCAACAGCAGAAGATAACCAAAGTGCAGTAACCATTCACGTGTTACAAGGTGAACGTAAACAAGCATCAGCGAATAAATCTTTAGGTCAATTCAACCTTGAAGGCATCAACCCTGCTCCACGCGGTATGCCACAAATTGAAGTAACCTTCGACATCGACGCTGACGGTATTATCCACGTTTCTGCGAAAGATAAAGGTACGGGTAAAGAACAACAAATCACCATCAAAGCCTCTTCTGGTTTAAGTGATGAAGAAATTCAACAAATGGTTCGTGATGCAGAAGCAAACGCTGAAGCTGACCGTAAATTTGAAGAATTAGTACAAGCTCGCAACCAAGCAGATCATCTTGTACACGCTACACGTAAACAATTAGAAGAAGCGGGTGATAAAGTTCCAGCTGAAGATCGTGCAGCAATTGAAAGCGCATTAAGCGATTTAGAAACTGCAGCGAAAGGCGAAGATAAAGCAGTAATCGAAGCTAAACTTCAAGCGCTTGCAGAAGTTGCTCAAAAACTTGCTCAAGCGGCTCAACCACAAGGTGATACACAACAAGCTCAAAGCAACAGCAAACCAAATGATGATGTTGTTGATGCAGAGTTTGAAGAAGTGAAAGATAACAAATAATTTCACTTGAACCAAAATTAAAGGGCGTAGCAATACGCCCTTTTGGCATATTCATTAAATGCCGTTTTTCCTGACTTTATTTAAAAAAGTGAAGTCAGGAAAAGTAAACCCGGAGGATAAATGGCGTTAAAACTCTACCCAATCGTACAACAACGCTTAGATAACAACATAGCAAATGAGATAATCTCAACCCTTTGGCAAAACAATCTTGATAAACTACCACAAGGTCACTGTTGTTATGGCATCTATTTTAATTATGCTACGAATCACCTAGCAGACTATGATTTTGCGATTGCAAGTGAAGTAATATTAGAGACAGATATTCCGGTGATTGAAATTGAAGATTTGAGTTTCTACGAAGTTTTTCGTTGCAAAATAGATGAAATTTATCAAACATGGCAACTAATCTGGAGAAAAGAACAACAAGGTTTACTTAAGCGGGCTTATTCGGTGGATTTTGAAAAATACCATCCTGATGGTTTGGTAGAAATTTATATCGCCGTTGTACCACATTGCTAAGCTCAAAGCGCGTAAAACTTTATAAAAAACGACCGCACTTTACCCCAAAACAAACACAGCAAAGGAAAAAACAATGAAATTCGAAACGAAATGCCTCCATGCTGGCTATAACCCTAAAAATGGTGAGCCACGTGTTCAACCTATCGTACAAAGCACGACTTATACCTACGATTCTGCAGAAGAAATTGGCAAGTTATTTGATTTACAAGCTGCTGGCTATTTTTATACTCGCCTAGCAAACCCTACAACTAATGCAGCGGAAGAAAAAATTACCGCACTTGAAGGTGGCGTCGCAACAATGTGTACTGCCTCAGGTCAATCTGCGGTTTTCTATGCGATGTTGAATATTTTAGAAGCCGGCGATCATTTCATTTCATCTTCTTATGTGTATGGCGGTACTTACAATTTATTTGCCCATACATTCAAAAAAATGGGTATCGAAGTGACTTTTGTAGATCAAGATTTACCACTTGAAGAGCTCAAAAAAGCAATCCGTCCAAATACAAAAGCTGTCTTTGCTGAAACCATTGCGAACCCCGCTTTACGCGTGTTGGATATTGAAAAATTTGCTGCCTTAGCAAAAGCTGCGGAGGCACCATTATTAGTTGATAACACCTTTGCAACGCCCTATTTTTGTCGCCCAATCGAATTTGGCGCAAATGTGGTCATTCACAGTACATCTAAATACTTAGATGGTCATGCTATTGCCCTTGGTGGTGCAATTACAGACGGTGGTAACTTTAATTGGAATAACGGTAAATATCCGCAACTAAGCACACCTGACCAAACTTATCATGGTTTGGTTTATACCGAAACCTTTGGCCCTGCGGCTTATATTGTCAAAGCACGCGTGCAATTAATGCGTGATTTAGGCGCAACCCCAGCGCCACAAAATAGTTTCTTATTGAATGTAGGTATGGAAACCCTTGCGCTTCGTATGCAACGTCATTATGAAAATGCACAGGCTGTAGCCGAGTTTTTAGAAAAACATCCGCAAGTCGCTAAAGTGAATTATCCTGGCTTACCAAGCTCACCAGATTACGCGCTCAAACAAAAATATTTACCTAACGGTTTATGTGGTGTCATTTCCTTTGAGATTAAAGGTGGCAAAGAAACCGCGGCAAAATGGTTAAACGCGTTACAAATGACTTCACGTGAAGTACACGTAGCTGATATTCGTACTTGTGCGTTACATCCAGCAACTTCAACGCATCGCCAATTAAGTGAAGCTGAGTTAGAAAAAGCCGGTATTTCTGCAGGACTTATTCGTCTTTCTTGTGGTATTGAAAATATTCAAGATATTTTAGCTGACTTAGAGCAAGCATTCGCTGCAGCGAAATAAGTGTTATAAGGCAGGCAAATGCCTGCCACTTTAAATAACGAGAGATAAAAGCGTTCAGCTTATCGCTTATTTTTATTTGTTTACTTATCTTAATAGTAAGCAAACAAAAACAAGTATAAATTAACGTATTTACCCTTGATATTTCTGCCTTCGGCATCATTTTTATTGTTAGGTATGTTGTTATGCAGTACCACACAATAACAAAATAAAATTTTTTAAATTTATATTTTTAAACGGAAAACGAAAACATTATGGCAAAGAAAGATTATTACGACGTTCTTGGTGTTGAACGTGGCGCAGATGAAAAAGCAATTAAACGTGCTTACAAAAAACTCGCCATGCAATATCACCCTGATAGAACCAAAGGTGATAAAGCCAAAGAAGAAAAATTTAAAGAAATCCAAGAAGCCTATGAAATTTTAGGTGATAAAGAGAAGCGTGCGGCTTACGATCAATACGGTCACGCAGCCTTTGAACAAGGCGGCATGGGAGGCGGCGGCTTCGGTGGCGGATTCAGCGGTGCTGATTTCGGTGATATTTTTGGTGATATGTTCGGCGATATCTTCGGCGGTGGCGGACGTGGTCGTCAGCGCGTAGTACGTGGTGAAGATTTACGTTATGACATCCAAATTACGTTAGAAGAAGCTGTAAAAGGTACAACCAAAGATATCCAAATCAATACACTTGCTCACTGTGATAGCTGTGATGGCTCTGGTGCAGAAAAAGGATCAAAAGTTGAAACATGTCCAAGCTGTCATGGTTCTGGTCGTGTTCGTCGTCAACAAGGTTTCTTCGTAACTGAAGCGGTTTGTCCTACTTGTCATGGTTCTGGTAAGAAAATTGAAAAACCATGTAAAAGCTGCCATGGCGAAGGTCGTGTTCACAAGAAGAAAAACCTTTCCGTTAAAATCCCAGCGGGTGTGGATACCGGCAATCAATTACGTTTAAGTGGTGAAGGTGCGGCTGGCGAAAATGGTGCACCAGCAGGCGATTTATATGTGGTGATTCACGTTAAAGAACATCATATCTTCGAACGTGATGGAAACAACCTCTACTGCGAAGTGCCAATCAGTTTCTCAATGGCTGCGTTAGGTGGTGAAATTGAAGTCCCAACCTTAGACGGTAAAGTGAAACTCAAAATTCCTGCGGAAACCCAAACAGGCAAACTGTTCCGTATGCGTGGTAAAGGGGTGAGCTCTACACGTAGCGGCTACGCAGGCGATCTCATTTGCCGCGTGGTGATTGAAACACCGGTAAACTTAAATAAAGAACAAAAAGAATTATTAGAAAAACTGGAAGAAAGTTTGAAAGGGCAAAAATCTCATAGCCCGAAATCTTCAAGCTTTTTAGACGGTGTGAAGAAATTCTTTGATAACTTAGGTAAGTAAGCCTAAACAGAAAGTGCGGTCAATTTTAAAACTATTTTGAAATTGACCGCACTTTTACTTTATACGACTGAAATAGCTTTTATTTGTACATAAACATCCATGCCTTGAGCAAAATGCAATTCGTTAAATGCCCATTTACTGATACTTGCCCAAACTTTATGTCCTTCCACCAACACCGCAATATCAATACGATTCTCTTGCGGAACAATTTGTACAATTTGCCCACGTAAGATATTACGAATGCTCGTTTGCTCTGGCTTGCTGAGGGTGAGTGACACATCGGAACTATAAATACAGACGCGTACTTTTTCATTCGCTTGATGATGTACTTCATTAATCCAAAGCTGTTGTTCGCCCAAAGAAAGAGCGGTCATTTTATAGGTTGGATTATGTAAATATACTGGCAACGCCAATACACTGCTCTGCTCCGATTCACCTTTCCAAGGGGCAAATAACGGACTGTTCCACACATTTTCTAAGGTGTCATAGGCTTTCACTTTGCCATTTTCCATCAGCACCACGCGATCTGCCAAACGTAATAATTCGTCCAAACTGTGCGTCACATATAAAATCGGCACATTAATTTCTTTGGATAGACTTTCTAAATATTGCATAAGCTCACGTTTACGAGGCACATCTAAAGCTGAAAGCGGTTCATCCATTAACAAAATATCAGGATCCGTTAATAAGGCTCGTCCAATCGCCACACGTTGTTTTTCGCCACCTGATAAAGTAAGCGGATAGCGTTTGAGTAACGGTTCGATACCAAGGAGCTGAACGATATAGTCAAAATCTTCACGGCTGACATGCTTCATGCCATAACGTAAATTGCCTTTGACATTGTAATGCGGAAATAAACGGGCATCTTGGAATACATAGCCAATTTTGCGCTGATGCACGGGGAGATTCTCACCGTTCTCCACATCCACCAAAGTGCGGTCATTTAAACGAATAAATCCCTGATCAGGATGAGTTAAACCACTCACTAAATTAATCAATGAGGTTTTACCCGAACCTGACAAACCAAAAATAGCTGTCACACCTTGAGTTGGCAACTGCAGATCCGCACGTAAGGTCAGGCGACCTAATTGTTGTTGTACATTAATGTGTAGCATCGCCTTGCCCCAATTTTTTCTGCATCCGTTTACTTAAGGCTTCGGAAAGCAATAAGGAAATTAATGAAAGGATCACTGCAAACAAGCAAAGTCGTGCAGTTTGTGCTTCTGCGCCAGGTGTTTGGATAAATGAATACATCGCCAAAGGAATGGTTTGAGTTTCCCCCGCAATATTAGATACGAAGGTAATGGTTGCACCAAACTCCCCTAAAGAGCGTGCAAAACCTAATACTAAACCCGCCAGTACACCTGGAAGAGAAAGAGGTAGCGTGATTGTAAAAAAGACTCGCCAAGGCGAAGCGCCAAGCGTTTGTGCGGCTTGCTCTAATTTAAAATCAATGCTTTCCAAGGAAAGACGAATCGCCCGCACAACCAATGGAAATGCCACCACAGCTGAAGCTAATACTGCCCCCTTCCAGCTAAAGCCGAAGGATAAGCCAAACCATTGATATAAATACTTGCCAATAAAGCCATTACGCCCCATGGCAACTAATAATAAATAGCCGATTACCACCGGCGGTAACACCAAAGGTAGATGGATAATTCCTGTAATCAAAGACTTACCGTAAAATTCTTTACGAGCCAGTAACCAAGCAATAAAAATTGCTAAGGGCAAACTCCAAAGCATAGAACTCAATGCGACACTCATGCTTAAGTGAATCGCATCCCATTCCATCGGGCTTAATTGAAACCAAGAGAGCAAAATATTTCCTTGTGTATATATCGATATGACGAAATTTCTTTAGAGATAATAAAAAGGACAGTTTCCTGTCCTTTCTTTATAAAGTCTGAGCTCATTATTTCACAGAGAAACCATATTCAACAAATATTTTTTTCGCTGCACTTGATTCTAAGTAATTAAGGAAATCACGGGTATCCGCATTGTCATGATCTTTTAAAATCGCAACCGGATATTCAACTGGTTTATAGCTGTCTTTCGGGAATACGCCGACTGCTTTCACGTCTTTACTCACTTTCGCATCGGTGCTATACACAATACCGTAAGGCGCTTCAGCACGTTCAACTAAGGCTAACGCACCACGTACGTCTTTCGCTCGCGCTAATTTATCTTTGACTTGATCCCATAAATTTAATTTGGTTAATGACTCTTCAGCATATTGTCCTGCCGGAACATGTGCAGGATCACCCACAGATAAATAGTTGTCTTTTAAGCCTTTAATCCATTCACCTTTGGCAATATCCACTGAATTAGCTGCACTTTTGGCTGGTGCAATTAACACTAATTCATTACCCGCTAATACTTTTTCAGTTTCTTTTACAGTGAGATTTTTATCTGATAAATATTTCATCCATTTGTTGCTAGCTGAAATAAATAAGTCTGCAGGTGCACCTTCTTCAACTTGTTTGGCAAGGGTTGAAGAAGAAGCAAAAGAGAAAACGACGGTATTATTTGGCTTTTCAGTTTGGTATTGATCCGCAATTTGTTGTAACGCATCAGTCATTGAAGCTGCTGCAAACACTGTCACTTTTGCTGATGCAGCAAAAGATACGCCCATGCCCGCAATTAAAAGTGCGGTTGCAAATTTAGTTAATTTCATTATTTATCTCCTATATAAATGAAACTATATGTAAAAAAATATACTGCGTAAAAATTATAACTTGAATTTTAAAATAAGCATACAGAAAAAAACAAAAATCAAGTAAAATAAGTAGAATTATGTATTAGGAGGAGATGATGAAACAAACTGAAATTTTACTGACGATCAAACTTCATCAAGAATTATTTATCGATCCAAAACGTGTTCGCCTCTTAAAAGAAATTAAAGAATGTGGCTCAATTAATCAAGCGGCCAAAAATGCCAAAGTAAGCTATAAAAGTGCGTGGGATCACCTTGAGGCGATGAATAAAATCAGCCCCAAACCACTTTTAGAACGTAATATCGGTGGAAAAAATGGTGGCGGTACATCATTAACCACTTATGCTGAGCGTTTACTGCAGCTTTATGATTTGCTCGAACAAACACAAGAGCATGCCTTTCATATTCTGCAAGATGAGACGATCCCACTTAACAGCTTGCTTTCAGCAACAGCAAAATTCTCCTTACAAAGTAGCGCGCGCAATCAATTTTTCGGTAAGGTAGCAAGCCAACATATTGTGGATTCCCGCTGCATCGTTGCGGTCAATATTCAGGATTTAGCCCATCCATTACACGTTTCGATCACGCTACGCAGTGCTGAACGTCTAAAACTCATTACTGAAAAAGAAGTGATGGTGATGTTTAAAGCGCCTTGGGTGAAGGTGAGTGCTACTCCATTAGAAGAAAAAAACAACCTTTTCCAAGCAACCATTCTTTCTATGCAAAATGAAGAAGCGATTTTGCAAATAAAAGACAGCTCAATTGAATTTTGTGCGAGTATTCATAGTAAAGATGGCTGGAAAGTGGGACAAGAAGTGTGGTTACATGTGGAGCCAGAACAAATTATCTTGGCAACATTGAAATAATCCTTATAAACTCAAAGTGCGGTCAAAATTAACCGCACTTTTTTATTTTAGCTTACAACGCAATCTCATCAATCGAGCACCCAAAACTTGGCAAAAAGACCTGTAAAAAATAATCCATTTCTTGGCTATGCCATTGTTCCATTAAATTTTCTAAACGTTTTTTGGCTGTTTTAAATTCGTGGTTACCATGCTCTAATTCAAATTGAGCTTTAATGTAAGCACAAATCAAATCCGCTTGTTTTACTAAATGCTTTTCTTCTGGGCTAAATTGTTCACTGTCTAAATATGGCGCGAAACTGTCTTGCAATTCAGTCGGAAGCAAACTAATTAAATGTAATTCTGCGGCTGTCTCAATGTCTTTATAAGCATGTGTAATTTCAGAATTAAAATATTTAATTGGCGTCGGTAAATCTCCGGTAAAAATTTCAGAAGTATCATGATACATCGCCATCACTGCAATACGTTCAGGATTGACTTCACCACCAAAAAAGCGATTTTTAATAATGGCTAAAGCCTGTGCCACAAAAGCAACTTGCAGACTATGCTCTGCTAAGTTTTCCTTTTCAATATTGCGCATCAATGACCAACGCTGAATTAAACGAAGACGATCTAAACAGGCAAAAAAGTGACTCGTTTTAACTTCCACAAAATATCCTTAGTTAGATGGTAGCTCTTCAATAATCACGGGAAGATCGATGACGTTACCTAAGCGAGAAATTGTGACAATAACTTCTGTATTCGGTTTAGTATCACTGATAATCTGCATCATTTCACGAATAGACAGATTATCTTGTTTATTTAAACGTAAAATCACATCCCCCACTTGAATACCTGCTTTCGCTGCGGGACTATTGGCTGTCACGCCGGTAATGACAATACCACCGTTTGAGTTAGAAGAAATTTCACTTTGAACACCAAAATAACCACGAATCACACGACCATCGCGAATAATTTTATACAATACATCGTTTGCAATACTGATTGGAATCGCAAAATTCAGGCCTTCTGCAATTTCATTCGCTGTTTTACCAATACTTAACGTGCTGATACCTACTAATTCGCCCGCAGAGTTAATCAACGCGCCACCAGAGTTACCACGGTTAATTGATGCATCAGTTTGAATAAAGTTTTGACGACCTAAAGAATCCCCTACAGCACTACGTCCTACCGCACTGATAATCCCTTGGGATACACTTTGACCGAGGTTATACGGGTTACCAATAGCCAGAGCAATATCACCAACACGTACTTGGCGCTCTTTATTTTGTGGAATCGTGGAAAGATCGGTTGCTTTGATTTTTAATACCGCAAGATCTGTCAAATTATCCGAACCGATTAAATTCGCTTCATAAATATTACCGTTTTGCAGTGCCACCACAATTTGATCGGCATTTTGAATAACGTGTTTATTGGTAAGAATATAACCGTCTTTGGTCATAATCACGCCAGAACCCAAGTTATTTACCTGTAATTGATCGCTATCATTAATGCTGGCAGAAGAAAAAGATCGGTTGTACACATTCACCACAGCAGGAGAAGCAATTCTCACGGCACGATTAAACGAAACAATATCATCAGCAGAGAAAAGGCTGCTGTTATTGAGCTTAGGAACGGCAAATAAAATAACACCTGCCGCAGCAAGCCCCCAAAGGGCGGAGTGGAAAAGTTTTTTAAACATTTTTTATTCTTTTATTAATAAGTTAGGTAAATAACTGAGCTTTAAATCACCCCCAATTCTTTCACATTCTTGCAGTTGCCACAATGGGGCATCAGCAAGTTTTTCCAAATGCGGAAGTTGGCATAATCCACGAGCGTTATCTCCCAAGAGTTTCGGAGCGACATAAATGATTAATTCATCTACAGCATGTTGTTCAATCAAGCTACCCGCTAAATTGGCGCCGGCTTCAACCCAAACAGAATTCACTTGTCGCTTGCCTAATTCTGTCATCAATAGATCAAACTCATAGTTTTCTGGCAGTAAAATTTGCTCACAGAAATCAGGGAATACAGACATATCTCGTGGAATTGAACCCACAAGCCAAACTGGCGAATGGGTACGGAATAATTGATGGCTTGGCTGAACTCGATTTTTAGAATCTAAAATTATACGAATAGGCTGACGCACGGTTTCTTCGGCATATTCCGCTTTTAAATCATCGGGGAATTGATTCCAACGCACATTCAAGCTTGGATCATCGGCTAACACGGTGGCACTTGTGGATAAAAGTGCGGTCGCTTTGGCTCGCATTTTTTGTACATCTGCACGGGCTTCTTCACCTGTAATCCACTTACTTTCACCGCTTGCCATGGCTGTTCGACCATCTAAACTCATGGCTAATTTCAGCTGCACATAAGGCTTACCGGTTCGCATACGTTTGAGAAAACCTTTATTTAAGGCTTCCGCTTGTTCATTCAATAAATTGACCGCACTTGGTATGCCTGCATCGGCTAACATTTTTAAGCCCCTGCCTGCCACTTGAGGATTAGGATCCGCCATAGCCGCTACAACTCGACTGACTCCCGCTTCAATTAAACCTAATGCACAAGGTGGTGTTCGGCCATAATGAGAACAAGGTTCAAGTGTCACATACGCGGTTGCGCCTTTCGCTTTCTCACCGGCATCTGCCAACGCTACACGTTCTGCATGAGGCTGACCAGTCTTAAAATGAAACCCTTTCCCGACAATTTCACCGTTTTTAACTAACACACATCCCACCGATGGATTCGGCGCGGTGGTGTACTGCCCTTTAGCCGCAAGCTCAAGAGCTAGTTGCATAAATTTCACATCATCAGGGGAAAAGGTGTCACTCATATTAATCCTTTAAGCTTTCAATTTCTTTAGTAAATTCATTGATATTATCAAAGCTCAGGTAAACGGATGCAAAACGGATATACGCCACTTTATCTAATTCTTTCAGCTCATTCATGGCTAATTTACCCACGAGATGACTTGGCACTTCGCGCTCACCTGTCGCACGTAATTGGATAATAATATGGCTGATAGCTTTTTCCACATCATCCGAACTTACAGGGCGTTTTTCTAACGCATGTTGAATACCGCTACGCAATTTATCTTCGTTAAACGGCTCGCGTGACCCGTCATTTTTAATAATTTTTGGCACCACTAATTCGGCCGTTTCAAAGGTGGTAAAGCGTTCATGACAATTCCCGCATTCCCGACGACGACGTACTTGATACCCATCAGAAACCAAACGGCTGTCAATCACCTTAGTTTCTTCGGTTGAACAAAACGGACAACGCATTTTAGATCCTTTTCAAAATTATTCTTAAGGCAACATCTTATCAAAAATCCAAGATCTTTTCGATCTGAAGATCTGCGTTAAGACAACATTTCTCCAAACCAAGATGTGGTTTGTTTCACCAACTGCGAAATACCTTCCTGCGATTTAAATTGTTCTGTTTGACCCAATACCCTCGCCCAATAAGGATCGGCTTTTCTATAACTATAGTTATCGTCTTTCGCAAGAGATTCGATATTCGTTAAAACATTGTCAAAATTGACCGCACTTTCATCTTTTTCAATAAACTTCGCTATATTTTCCGTTGGAATGAGCTGAATTTGTTGCTGGCTTTGTAAATAAGCCTCGACATACATTTTCAGTTTCTCAAGTGCGGTTGATTTTTCTATTGTTTTTAATGTTAAATCCTTATCTTTAGCGATAATGCGTGGTGGCTGAGCGTTCTCTTTTGTCGCTAGTTGAATGAGATAATAAAGCCATGGACGAATGCGATAACGATCTTTATATTTTGCAAATCGCCATTCGATTATCTGATTTTCATCACCAAATAATGGCTCCATATAGCCAAATAAGCGAATATTGCCTTGTGCCGTTTCCACCATAAAATCGACACTCTCACTGTGTGGTGAAGAATAATCCTTAATTTTCTCTTTAAAAGCCAATACATCAGCACGAATGGATTGCGCGCAGACTTCCGCAAACTCGCCGCGTGGCATGATGCCTTTCACTCGCTGTTTCGCAAAATAATCGTTAAATTGCGCTTCCTCTAAATGCAATAACTCATTATTAATGCGATAACGATCCAAACCATTTAACGTGAAGTTTTCACTTTCTTCAATGCGATCGTCTTCATCTCGGAAATACACACCAAGCTGCTTTTCAAAAAAGAATTTCACTGGATTTTCAACAAAACTCACAAAACGATCGAGCTCAATTTCTGTTATTGGCTCTTGATTTTCGCTCATCGGCACAACAAATTCATGACATTTTCGTTCTTGGAATTGAGCAATCGGCAACCATTTTTTCGCAAAAGAGCGGTTAATTTTCCCTTCATGTTGGAAATTGCTTGGGCTAAATACCGTCATTGGATGTTGTTCAATCCTCAAGCCATCGTCTGAATAATGATTAATATAATCAACCAATTGGCTCACCAATACTGAAGGCTCTTTAGGTTGATTATCAATAATTGAAGAGCCCACATAACTGACATAAAAATGAGTTCTTGCAGCCAGTAAGGCTTCAAGGAATAAGTAACGATCATCATCTCGACGAACACGATCGCCTTTTTGATGATGATATTGCATCAAGTCAAAACTATTTGGCGTATGACTACGTGGGTAATCCGCTTCATTCATTCCGAGCAAACACACCACTTTGAAAGGAATGGAGCGCATTGGTAAAAGTGTACAGAAATTCACTTTCCCCGCTAAGAAGCGAAGGCTATTTGGTGTTTCTTCTAAACGCGCAGACATCACTTCCGCAATCACATCCGCTTGCAAGGTTTCTTCAAAATTGACGGCCTGCAAATCATCGGCAAAGGCATTGATACAATCTTGAATATAAAATAAAGTATCCGCCGTTTCTTCATTTTGCACAAAGAAATCCGTCAAAAGTGCGGTCAATTTTTCACGCCATTTTTCAATATTGTGTGCCTTTTGCAAATCTTGATGCCATTTATTTAAGGCCGTAAAAAATTGATTCACCGCACCGACTAACTGCCCTTTCAATCCATAGCTACTATCAAGCCCTAGACTGTCTTGCCAAACGCCTTGCTCTTCACGCATCGCATAGCCTAAAGTCATACGTTCAAGTCCCGCCTGCCACGCATTAAAATTCAGTGTATTCTGCCGTTTTTCCAAACCAAAGCGGATACCCGACTCTTTCACCCATTCACGAATTTGTTCGAGATCGGCAAGGGCAATATTAAAACGTTCACGGATAGCGGGGATATCCAATAAAGCCAACACCTCTTCCGCGCCAAACTGACTTTCTTTTAAATTTAACAGGGAAAGATAGCTCGACACGATCACATCACTTTCAGACAATTTACTGTCAGAAATTGAGAACGGAATAACAGGTGCGTCCGCACTATTCGCCCCAAAGACAGCCTGAATATAAGGCGTGTATTGATTAACATCGGCCACCATGACCACCACATCTTTTGGTGTAATCTGTTCTTCTTTTGGTTTATGCTGATTCTGATTGAATAAATCCAACAAATAATCATGTAGCACTTCAACTTCGCGCATCGCGCTATGACAAGATTTCATCACCAAAGAGCGGTCATTTTTCGCGACATTTAATGCACCATGGCTTAACGTCAAAATTTGATTTTGGATCTGCCCTAACAACGTTTTTTCGGGAAGTTCGGCATAATAATCACGGGAAATAGCTTGAATATTTTCTTCATCACGCACTAATTGATAGAGAAAATCCCGTCCCATTTTTCCCCAAGAGGCTAAAAGCGGATTTCCGCTGAACAATTCTTCTTGTTGATTGGTGTAATCAAGGTCGACAGGTTCCCATGACACTTGCTCGACTGAAATTAAAGGCTTCACATCATCACTGGCTTGCACGAAACGCTGTCTTTCTAATAAATAAGATTTACTCAGATCTCGCAAATCTCCCCAATATTCTTGGCATGGGTTATTAAAGAATAAATGCACGTCTGTTTTAGCTGAAATACCTTGGAAAATATTGAGATAAACTATTGGCAATGCTGGAATACCAAAAATAAAAATACGTTCCGGCAAGTTGAGTGTCGCATTGGGATCACGACATAATGCTAAAAATTGTTGATTGAGTGCAGCACGATGTTTTGCTTTTCCACCGAAATCACGTTGGACATCATCCACCAAGGCTCGCCATAAAATTCCCTGCCAGTGAATATTGCCTTTAATTTGAGAAAGAAAGGTAGGATTTAACGCCGAAAGCCCCTGCTTTTGCTGATTAATTTGAGCCAAGATCTTTTCATCGTTATTTTCTTCCCATGCGGTAATCCATTCGGGACGATAGACGAGATATTGGTCAAATAAATCGGCAACTTTTAGGCTTAATTGATAAAGTTTTTGCTGTTCTGATGCCGGTGAGGACGCTAAATATTTTTTTAACGGTTCAAATTCTTTTTGCTGTAAAAAGGTGGGGATTAATCGCATTAATCGCCATAACGTTGAATCTTTTTCAAAAGGGTTTTGCGTGGAAACATTGGGTAAATTATCGGCGTAAATTTTCCAAATAAAACTGGAAGGCATGGGGAATTGGAAATTCGCTGCAACGCCGCGTTTTTTAGCAATTTCCATTTGCAACCATTGTGCCATACCCGGACTTTGCACCAACACAATGTCAGATTGAAATGGATCATGCTGAGGTAGATTTTCTAACAGCGAAACTAAAATATCCTTTTGAATTTCTGGTTGGTTTGAATAATAAGTAACGAACAAAGTAACGCCCTTTTGAAAGCAAAAACAATGCGTTATTTTACTCGGTTTTCAATAAAAATTCACCTTGAGGATAGCGTATATTCACTTGATGATGGCTGCATTGAATTGCAAATTGAATGCCATTTTGTTGTACGCTATTTTCACAAGACAAGCCTAGAAACTGGCGTTGAACCTGATTCTCAGCAATTTGAATCGCCTGAAATTCTTGAAAAATTTTGACCGCACTTTTCCGTTGCTCGGTCGTCCATCGGTTAAAGATCAAAAATAACCCGCTGAAAATTGATAAGGCTAATAAAAGTGACATTAACGACATACCTTTATTCATGTTGATCTTGCGCACTTAAGTCACTCCAACTTTTATCCACCAAACGCCATTGGCTATATTCTTGTACGAGTTTTGTTACCACGGCTTTACCGTAAGCCACCGTCACGCCCTCCTCTAACTTAAGCGAACCACCTGTAATCACTGCACCACTTATTCGCCCTTTGCCGGTTAAAGTTAAATCCCCTTCTGCTAACAAAATGCCACTCACATTCCCTTTAACCTCTAATTGGTTTTGCGTTATCCAATACACTTGTAGTGTTTTTTGAGCAGTTAAAGTAGTATCTACTTTCACAAAGTGCGGTTGAAAATCAGCTTGTTTTTCGCTGGAAATAAAATCTTGCAGCATATTTTCATTAATGCCTTTTGTGGGCGATTTCTTAAATAACTCTGCTCGTTTACACCAAACAGAATAGGCTACTTTATCCTCTGCCCCATTAGACTCGAAAAAGACTTGTTTCACTTTTTCAGCACCATTTAAAGGCAAGTTTTGGCAAATATGTTTTTGTTGCTGCTGACTGATTTTCTGTAACGCCAGGCCTTGTTCTACATAATATTTTCGCTGACTCATTTGAGCTCGAAAAAATGCAAAGATCTGTTCATCAAATAATAAGATCAGCGCCAATAAGCCTGAAAGTAAAATCAGTGCCGTCAGTGTCACAATCCCTTTTTTCATGATCATTCTTCTTGATTTAATAAAGGCACTACAAGCGAAGTTTCATATTGAATATGCTTATATGCGGCAAGATGCCCAGTGAGTTTAATTTCAATCCCTTTCCCTGCCTTTAACCAATCAAAACGTAATTGAGAAATCTCAAACTCTTTTTCATCCAATAAATCAGTCCATCCACCACCAGCGTTACAAGTAGATTGCGCTAAGGCTCGCTGACACTCTGCTGAGCGACAATCTGTATTTACTGCATTTTTGTAGGTTTGTTTGGTTTCGATCATTTTGCCGTTAAGTTTGTAACCAAATAGCTCTTTTTCGATATTTTTCGCCACATTTTTAACGCCATTTACGCAGGTATTTTTTGTGTATTTTTCACCAATACAACCATTGCTATTCAAATCATAAAAAAACAAAACACAACTATTTGACGGGGCATTATCAGCTTGAGCAATGGTTATTGCAGTGCCCTTTTCATCCAATTCAAATAAAGCCAGATTATCCTCGATGAGTTTTTGGTTTGCGCTCCGAAAGCCTACGCGACGCAAATCTTTCCCGATGAGTTGAATTGTACGTTGTAATTCCGTTTGTAGTTTGAGTTGTAACATTAAACGCTGATTCTGCTGTTGAGTTTGGGCATAAAATTGTGCAACCAATAGCAATAATAAAGCGGATAAGCCAAGTGAAATCAACAAACTCACCAATGTTTCGCCTTTTAATGGTTTCATCTTGTACATGCACTCGCCGCTTGATCAGACTTTAATTTAATACTGCCTACATTGAAAAAAGAGAACAATGTACGATGCTCTTCAGCCTGTAACATAAAACAATTCGTTTCCATGGTATTTCTTGCTCCATTAAATTTCACCGCCACTTCTGACGGATATAATTTAGGGCCTATAAGCATCGTTTTTCCTTCAAAATAAGGATAGTAAAAATGTGCATAAAGGTTTTTAGGACAATCCTGGGGATGAAAACAATCACAAAAATGATCGCTTTTTACTTGAGCGGTGATACACCAACGTTGATTCGCCCTATCTTGATTGGCTAAAATAAACCAAATTGCCGATGAGTTTTCTGCCCTCGCTTGGATATTACGTAAGAAAAAATAAAGCCGTTGTTGCTCTTTTTCGAGAAAATATTTGGGATCGTTTTTCTGCCATTTAGGCAATGCAAACGCCAACGTTACGCTTAAAATAAATAATGCAATCAAGGTTTCTAATAAGGTTATCCCTTTATACATAAAATGCCTTCTTTTTTGACCGCACTTTAAAAGTCCTTCAGAAGAAAGCCAAATTTACTACTTTATTTTTGCGATACTGATCGCAAATTTGCTTTAAAAAACGGGAAAAACCGTGAATTAAACATTTTCAACTGGCTATTTACTAAAACTCCCTTATAATAGGCGACCTATTATCTGTTCTTTAAAATCTGGTGGAAATATGAATCCAATGTTAAATATCGCTATTCGTGCGGCACGAAGAGCGGGCAACGTGATTGCTAAAAACTATGAACGCCGTGATGACATCCAAACAAGTAAAAAAGGTATTAATGATTATGTGACCAGCGTCGATAAAGCCGCTGAAGCAGAGATCATTGAAATCATTCAAAAATCTTATCCTGATCACACAATTATCAGTGAAGAACGTGGTGCATTAGAAGGCAAAGACAGTGATATTCAATGGGTAATTGATCCACTAGATGGCACAACCAACTTCGTAAAAGGTTTGCCACATTTCTCCGTTTCTATTGCTATCCGTGTAAAAAACCGTACCGAAGTGGGTGTGGTTTACGATCCTATTCGTAATGAATTATTCACTGCTGTGCGTGGTGAAGGCGCAAAATTAAATGAAGTGCGTTTACGTGTAGATAGCCAAAATGAACTTAACGGGGCAATTTTAGCCACCGGTTTCCCATTCAAACAACCAAGTTTGATGCCAACTCAATTTGCCATTATGAATAACTTAATTGATGAAGCAGCTGATTTCCGTCGTACAGGTTCTGCCGCATTAGACCTTTGCTATGTGGCTTCTGGTCGCGTTGACGGTTATTTCGAAATGGGCTTAAAACCTTGGGATTGCGCAGCAGGTGATTTAATCGTGCGTGAGGCCGGCGGTTTAGTGTGTGATTTCAATGCGGGTCACGGCTATTTACGCTCAGGCAATATCCTGGCTGCACCAGCACGTATTTTAAAAGAAATGCTAAATAAAATTCAGCCTTGCTTAACCGAACAAGTGAAGTAAGCCTCAATAAAAAGTGCGGTGGATTTCACCGCACTTTTTTATGACTAATTTCTTTCGAGTGGCTTTCTGTTTTCTTCCGTTTCCGGCTCCAGATCCAATTTTGCCATAAGAAGTTGATCGCCATCTTCTTCTGGGTTACCTGTTACTAATAATTTATCCCCATAGAAAATGGAATTCGCGCCAGCCATAAAGCACATGGCTTGCATTTCTTCACTCATGCCTTGACGACCAGCAGAAAGGCGAACATAACTTTTTGGCATGGTAATACGCGCTACAGCAATGGTGCGAACAAACTCTGTCCAATCTAAATCAGCTGCATCAGCCATTGGCGTGCCTTCCACTTTCACTAATTGGTTAATCGGCACTGACTCCGGCTGAGGATCAAGATTTGCCAAACTTGCGATTAGGCCTGCTCGCTCTTTACGGGTTTCATTCATGCCCACAATACCGCCACAGCAAACTTTCAAACCAGCATGACGCACTTTTCCTAGTGTACTTAAACGATCATCAAAACGGCGTGTGCCAATGACATTGTGATAATTCTCTGGCGCGGTATCTAGATTGTGGTTGTAATAATCCAATCCTGCATCTTTTAACTCTTCCGCCATACCATCTTGCAACAACCCAAAGGTACCGCAAGTTTCTAAGCCAATATCTTTTACCGCACGAATAATCGCCGTCACTTTTTCCATATCTTTAGGCTTAGGACCACGCCATGCTGCGCCCATACAAAAACGTCCTGCACCACGTGCTTTCGCAATTTTGGCTTTTTCGACAATTTCATCAATATCCAAGATCTGCTGATTTTGTACACCTGTTTGATAACGCGCTGATTGAGGACAATAGCCACAATCCTCTGGACAACCACCCGTTTTAATCGACATCAACGTCGATAACTGTATCGCGCCTGGATTGAAATGCTCTCGATGCACTTGAGCCGCACGATAGATTAATTCTAAAAAAGGTGTCTCAAATAACGCTTCCACTTTACAAACAGACCAATATTCTGCTGAAGGATGAGGTGTAACGGATGAAAGCTGTACTACATTTGTGGTTGTCATTATATTTTCCTCGTTTAAGCAACGTTGCTTTTATTAAGTTGAGCATATTACTCTGCAATAAGATAAAAAGAGATCAGATCACTTTTCCTTGATGAATTTCGATCACTCGATCAATATGCCGTTCAATTTCTTTAGGTTGATGCGTTACCAGTAACATGGTAAGTTTTTTTTCTTCACATAATTGATCCATTAAATCCTGCATTTCAATGCGTAGTTTAGGATCAAGCGCTGAAAAAGGCTCATCCAATAATAAAATGGGTTTATCTCGTAGCAAACAGCGTGCCAACGCCACTCGCTGTTTTTGTCCACCTGAAAGTGCGGTCGGTTTTCTCGTTAAAAAATCCTGTAAATTGACCGCACTTGCAGCTTGTTCTACAAGTGCTTTTTCTTCTGCATTTAAGGCTAAATTCGGTTTTAAACCTAAGGCGATATTCTCTTCTACGGAAAGATGAGTAAAGAGATTGTTTTCCTGAAATAGCATGGAAACGGGGCGTTCAAAAGGTGCCGTTTTGGTATGATTTTCATCATTAAGCCAAATCTCGCCACTATCAGCATATTCAAATCCGGCAATTAAATTCAGCAAGGTACTTTTTCCTGCACCACTTTCCCCAATGATGGCAACTTTTTCTTGCGCTTGAATCTGTAAATCAAACACCATCGGCATGGATTGATAATTGAAGACTACATTATCTAATTTAATCATGTTGTTCCTTCTGCCCTTCAATAAACATAAATAAGCCTAAACATAAGCCCCATAAAATCAATGCCGTCAATGCCGCTTCTTGGCTTCGATATTGCCCGATTTGTTGATAAAGCAAATGAGGCAACGAAGTGAAGTCAGGGCTACCAAATAAGGCTATCGCTGTAAAATCGCCGAGTGATAAGGTCGTTGCAAGCGCCAAGGCATATTTCAATGGGGCTTTTAGCAGCGGATATTCAATTAAACGAAAACGCTGCCAACCTGTAATATTCAGCGATAAACAAAGTTTTTCATAATATTGCATCGATTGATTCATTGGCGTATTAAGAATTTTGATGACAAATGGCAAGGCAGCCAAGGCGTTACAAACAGATACCACAACAAACAAATGCCCTGCTGAAAAATCAATATCTTGCAACCAAAGGAATAAGCCAACTGCTAAGACAATCGTCGGAATGGCTAAAATCATCATGCCCCCCGTTAAAATTAAGTGGGCTAATTTGGGGTGATATAACCATTGCAGCTGTCTTGAAAGCAATAATAAGAAAAATCCAGATAAGACCGATAAAATCCCGGCTGTCGGAGCCATGGTTAATGAATAAGCGAGTGCTTTCCATAATTGTGGATTTTGCCAATAGCCAAATAATTGAGTTGCAGATAAACCTTGAAAAACAATATTGAATAAGGGACTTAAAATAAATAAGCACACCGAGAATAAAACAAAAACATGTCCAAATTTGACCGCACTTGAAGAAGGCAAAACCCAGCGATAACGCTGTGAAATCTGGGTTTCGGGTGCTGTTGCCCAATATTGTGAAAGTGAAAATAACGCAAAACAAAACGCAAATTGTACAAGCGCAAAAAGTGCGGCTTTGGGTAAATCAAATTCAAAGAAAATGGCTTGGTAAATGGCAACTTCTAATGTGCTGTTTTGTGGCCCGCCACCCAGTGCCAAGACAATCGTAAAACTGGTGAAGCACAGCATAAAAATCAATACAAAGGCTGACACGATTTGGCTTTTCAAATAAGGCCATTCAATTAAACGGAAAAATGTGAAACCTTTGATATTCAATTGTGCCGCAAGTTGGTGCTGTTCGGTCGGTACACTTTGCAAAGCCTGTAAACTCATTCGGGCTGCTAAGGGAATATTAAAAAATAAATGGGCAATGAGAATGCCGCTTAAACCATAAATGGAGGGTTTCCATGAAATACCTAGGGTTTGCAGCAGTTGTGTTAGCCAACCGGCAGTGCCATAAATACCAATTAGACCGAAAATAGCCAGTAATGCAGGCAAGACAAAGGTAAGTGAAAAAATGCGTAAAATGAGCGATTTGCCTTTGAAATCTAAATAGAAAAAAGCGCGTGCAAATAAAGTACCAATTATGCTAGAAAGCAAGGCTGACAAGAATGCCTGCCCGAAGCTAAAGGCGATGACTTGATGCAAATAATCGTCTTTTAAGAAATCAGATAAGGCATAATCACTTCCTACTGAAAAAACCGCAGAAAGGGAAAAACCATAGAGTAAAACAATGAAAAAAATGACCGCACTTCCGCCCAAATAATGGCGAGGACGAAAATGCGGATGTTGCAATAAGCGCATTAATACTATTTAGATAAGGCTTTTTGCCATTGATTGATCCAGCCTTTCAGCTGCTCACTTGTTACCGTTGTGGTATCTAAAATACGCATTGATTTTGCGCGAGAATTAAGCTCATCAATATGACTTTCGATATTGGTCTCTACCACGGGTAACATCACATTATTTTTAGCAATATCCGCTTGAGCTTGCGGTGAAAGTAAGAATCCTAAAAATTCATCAGCACAGGCATTATTGCGGTTAGCGACTTTTGCCGTGACTTCAACTTGTAATACGCTCCCCTCTGCAAATTCCGTTGCCACATAATTGTCTTTTTGTTCAGAAAGAATATGGTAAATCGGTGAAGTATTGACGCTTAAAACCAGATCACCTTCGCCTTTTAAGAAGGCCCCATAAGACTCAGTCCAACCTTTGGTGACCGTGACCGTATGTTTAGAAAGGGTCTTCCAGGCATTTGCGACATCTGCTTCTGGATAAACTACATTCATCCAAAGTAATAAACCACGTCCAATACTGCTTGTACGCGGATCTTGATATAACACTTTAAGATCTTGACGCTCAACTAATTCTTTTAAGCTCTTTGGTGGATTAGTCAGTTTATTCTTATCATAAATAAACGCATATTGTGCATAATCGAATGGTAAGAACGTGTGATTTTCCCATTTAATTGGTAAACGTAACTGGCTTAAATCCACTTTATTTGGCTCAAAAATATTGAGTTTTTGTGCATCCTCAATTTGATAACTATCTAAACCGAGCACTACATCCGCCTTAATTTTTTTACCTTCTAGACGGACACGGTTAAACAAGGTGCCATTATTATCAAAAGCCACATAATTCAGCTTACATTGCGGGAATTGTTGTTCAAAAGCTGCTTTAACTTTTGGTCCAGCGCTCCAATCAGCACTAAATGAATCATAAGTATAAACATCTAATGTTTGAGGAGCTGCTTGTGCGAAAGCGGAAGCGGTAAAAAGTGCGGTTAAAATGGAAAGCGTTTTGTTCATTATGCGTTCTCCTTATTTTTGCATAACGAAACAGCATAATGAGATGATTAGTTTCCTACGCCAGCATTATCTGTTTCAGGTTCACGGGTATTTCTCAGCCATTAATATAGGCACCCCGACTAACGCGACGTAGTCTATCTTAAGGAAATTTAATCAACAAGTTATTTCATTTAAAAATGTTAATCTGATCACACTTTTATATCTGGTTTATCATTTTTTGAGCAAAAGAAAACCTGCTAAAAAGCAGGTTTATCTTGGTAATCTAACGCCAATTAAGCTTGATGTTTAGCCGCTACTTCGCTTAATAAAGTTTGAAGTTCGCCAGCTTGATACATTTCTAAAATAATATCACAACCACCAATTAACTCACCTTCTACCCATAATTGTGGGAAAGTTGGCCAGTTTGCATAAGCCGGCAATTCAGCACGAATATCTGGGTGTTGAAGAATATCAACATAGCCGAAAGGCACTTTGCAATTCATTAATGCTTCAGATGCACGCGCAGAGAAACCACAAGAAGGTAATTTTGGTGAACCTTTCATGTAAATTAAAATTGGATTTTCAGCGATTTGTTTTTTGATTTTGTCTAACGTTTCCATAATGTTCCTTGTTCAAATAAGTCTGAATAGGGCGCTATTCTAGCATAAGATAGAACCTGAGTGAAAGACTTGGTCTTACCAACTTCCACCTGCTCCACCGCCACCGAAGCCGCCGCCACCAAAGCCACCACCGGAAGAACCGCCTCCGCCGAAGCCACCTCCAAATCCGCCACCGAAACCGGAACCACCACCACGACGACGAGAAATCGTACTTTGACGAATGATTTTATTCAGTTGGTCGCGTTGATTCGGGCTAATATAGACTTCATCTTTGTGATATTGGAATTCACCAAATAATACAATGGCAATAAACGCCAATACCATTAAGAATGGGATATACTTATCGAACGCATCTTCTTCAACTTGTGCTGCATCAAACTCGCCTTTACTTGCCGCAATAATTTGGTTTAAGCCGTCATTAATACCTTGCGCATATTGGCCTTGTTTAAATTGTGGCAAAATGGCTGAACGGATGACTTGCGATAAAAAAGCATCCGGTAATACACCTTCTAAACCTTGCCCTGTTGCGATAAAGACTTTACGATCATCCTTCGCAATCAGCATCAACACGCCATTGTTCAGATTTTTTCGTCCAATGCCCCATTTATCACCTAAAGCAAAGGTATAATCAGCAATTTCATATTCACCGGTTGTCGGAACTAAAACGACAGCGATTTGTGAACTCGTTTCTTTACTATAAGCAATCAATTTATTTTCTAAAATTTGCTTATGTTCTGTAGAAAGCGTATTAGTGTAATCGTTAATGTAATGGAAAGGATTTGGTGCAGGCGGAAACTCTGCCGCAGCAACCACTTGAGCAAAAAAAACAAGGCTAAAAATAACCGCACTTTTCATAAAAGATAAAAGCTTAGCCATTAATAATTACCTCATTAGATAATTCATTCGCATCATCAGGCTGAATGGGAAAATGGCGAGATAAAATATCACTGATACGATCAATCGCATCCACAATGCCTTGTGTATAAGCTTTTTGTTTAAACTGCTCAATCATTAAATCACATTGTAACTGCCAATAAGCCACATCAACAAATTGATGAATGCCTTTATCACCTACGATTGCACAGAGATGATTTTTATATCCCACATAAATCAACACGGCATTTTGTGCCGCTGTTTTATGCATTTCCAGTTCATCAAACACTTCTAAAGCACGTTCCATTGCAGACAGTTGTGCAGAAGCCTTTGGTACTTTGCGTTCAATATAAACACGTAACTCAGCCGAACTTAAGCTTTCGAGGCGACTAATCGCCGCCTCGATTTGCTTTTTATCTACCGGAATTCTGGAAAAGAATGGCATAGATAAACCTTAGTTAAAGTTTACAGTTGGTGCGTTTTCTGCGCCAGTAGCTGATTTAAAGTAAGGTTTAGCTTTAAAACCAAAAATCATTGCAGCTAATTTAGTTGGGAATTGACGTACTTTTTCATTATAAATACGTGCTGCTTCATTAAATTTATTACGAGCGACATTGATACGGTTTTCTGTACCTTCAAGTTGCGCTTGTAAGTTCATAAAGCCTTCGTTCGCTTTTAATTGTGGGTATTGTTCTACAGTTACAAGTAAACGAGATAATGCTGAGCCTACTTGATTTTGGTTTTGTTGGAATTCGTTTAATTGTTCTTCCGTTAAATTAGACGGATCAATTTTAGTTTGTGTCGCTTTTGCACGCGCTTCGATTACATTGGTTAATGTTTGTTGTTCAAAATTAGCTTGACCTTTTACAGTATTCACTAAGTTTGGAATTAAATCAGCACGACGTTGATAAGATGATTCAACATTCGCCCAAACAGAATCAATTTCAGTTTCTGCTTTAACTAAGCCATTGTAGCTAGACATTAAGCCTAAACCTGCAGCAACGGCGATAATAATCAAGATAATCCACTTTTTCATTCAAAAATTCCTTTAATTTGTAAGTTTAATTTATATAAGAAAAGACCTAAACCGAAGTTTAGGTCTTCTAATGCTAATCCGTTAATGGATAACTAAATAAAATTATTTAGTACCGTTAACTGCGATTTCTACACGACGGTCTGGTGCTAAACAAGCGATAAGCGCTTTACGACCTTTAACCGCGTCACAAGTAGAACCTGTAACTGGGTTAGCTTTACCGTGACCAACTGCAGAGATGCTTTGAGCTGGAACACCTTTAGCTACTAAGTAGTTAGCTACAGAGTCTGCACGACGTTGTGATAATTTCACGTTTGGTGCATCTTTACCGATACGGTCTGTATAACCAGCAACAGCTACGTTAGCGTTGTTGATTTGAGCGATTTCACCGTAGATACCGTCTAAAGTTGCTTTAGCTTGTGGTTTTAAGTTAGCTTTACCGAAAGCGAAAGTTACATCAGAGCTTAAGTTGAAAGTTTTGCTTACAACTTCAGGTGCAACAACTGGAGCAGCACCTTGACCGAAACGGTAAGATAAACCAGCGTTGATAGAACCGATCCATGGGTTGTAATCTACAGAGCTGTTCTCAGTAGCGCCAGTACGTAATTTACCTACGCGAGCTAACCATTGATATTCAAGACGTAATGCTAACTCTGGTAAAGATGGTAATGCGTATTCAAAACCAGCTGCGAATACTGGAGATACACGTAAGCTGTGCTCACCAGCACCGTGAACGCGTGCACCTTTTGCATTGTACACTTTATAGTCAGAACGAACTAATGCTGCGCCTGCACGACCGTAGAAGTCTAAACCTTCTAAAGCAGAAGTTAAACCACCTAAATCATAGCTACCTTTAACGCTTAAGTGTGCACCATGGTTAGTATGTTTGAAACGAGTAATACCATTGTGTTTGAATTTAGCACGACCAAAATCATCGTAACCTAATTCCACTGCTAAACCAAAGTTATCTTGGTTTAAAATTTGGTAACCACCAAACACACCGTAAGTAACAGAGTTACGATTGTAACCAGTACCGAAACCTAAGCTACGTGGATTAGTAACATCAGTGTTAGCTTTGATACCATCGTGGAAAGACGCTTGACCAGCTTTAGCACCTGCATAGAAGGTGTTTGCTTGTGGAGCTGCTTGAGCTACTGAAGCTGCTGCTAAACCAGCAACGACTAATGCGATTGCAGTTTTTTTCATTTTGATGTCCTCTATTTAGTCATCGTTATTAATAAGAAAAGTTTCCTTGTTTATTGTGAACTTTATAAAAAAGAAACACTCTAAACGTTGCTTAACTAGGGTTTTGAATTTGCCCTAACTTATCCTTTTGACAAATTCAATTCCTTTGCCATAGCCAAAGGAACGTTCAAAAGTATGGTTATTATCCTATAAAAACACCAAAGATCAAACTTTTTTTGCCCTTTTTGGTTACTTTATAGACAAACAACCCCTAAAATGAACGTTTGTTCACAAAAATCGGGTTAATTTTTAACCCGATTTCTATTCTAACAAAAAATATCTTTTGTTGAAATCGACTTTTTTTTGAGCTTCATATATCATCAAATTCACTTTCTTCTCTTTATATAGGTAAGTGATTTTATGTTGCCCCGTCTTTCTAATGTGCCACAACTTAATAACGTGGTAAGTGATTATCTTAGCGAACTCCAAAAACAGCATTTTGAAGGTGATATTGCCTCAAATTATGCTGACCGTTTAAGTCTTGCGACAGATAACAGCGTCTATCAACAACTTCCTCAGGCTATTTTGTTCCCTAAATCTGTTGCCGATGTGGTACGCATTACCAAATTAGCTAATCAAGAGAAATACCTTCATCTAACCTTTACACCTCGCGGTGGTGGCACGGGTACCAATGGACAATCTATTAATAACAACATTATTGTCGATCTCTCTCGCCACATGACAGGCATTTTAGAGCTTAATATAGAAAAACGTTGGGTTCGCGTTCAAGCAGGTGTAGTAAAAGACCAACTAAACCAATTTTTAAAACCTCACGGTTTATTCTTTGCGCCAGAACTCTCCACCAGTAATCGAGCAACCCTCGGTGGCATGATTAATACCGATGCATCTGGTCAGGGCTCACTGCAATACGGAAAAACCTCTGATCACGTTTTAGCATTACGTTCTGTTTTGATGAATGGTGAAATATTAGATACAAGTGCGGTCAAATCCGACGATGTTTTAGAAAACTATCCACTAGCAGAAAATGGAAAAACACTACATCAAACGATTTTCCAACGTTGTAAAGAAAAGCGCGCCTCAATCATTCAAGATTTACCACAACTCAATCGCTTTCTCACCGGTTACGATCTTAAGAATGTCTTTAATAACGATGAAAGTGAATTTAATCTCACCCGAATTTTAACGGGGTCAGAAGGTTCACTTGCATTTATCTGCGAAGCTAAACTCAATTTATTGCCGATTCCGAAATATCGTACCTTAATTAATGTGAAGTATAGCTCATTTGATGCCGCACTTCGCAATGCGCCTTTTATGGTGAAAGCCAATGCCCTTTCAGTTGAAACCGTCGATTCCAAAGTGCTGAACCTTGCTAAGCAAGATATTATTTGGCATTCAGTGAAAGAACTTTTAACAGAAGAAGAACAAAATCCAATTCTTGGTTTAAACATTGTTGAATATGCGGGCAACAATCAAGCTAAAATCGACAGCCAAGTGACCGCACTTTGTCAGCAATTAGATGAAAAAATTGCACAAGGCAAAGATCATATTATCGGCTATCAACTTTGTTCTGACTTGCCTTCTATTGAACGTATTTACGCCATGCGTAAAAAAGCGGTGGGGCTATTAGGTAATGCAAAAGGTGCGGCCAAACCGATTCCTTTTGTGGAAGATACCTGTGTGCCACCAGAACATCTCGCGGATTACATTGCGGAATTTAGAGCCTTATTAGATAGTCATAATCTGCAATATGGGATGTTTGGCCATGTGGATGCCGGTGTATTGCATGTTCGCCCCGCTTTAGACTTATGCGATAAAGAACAAGTCAAACTCTTTAAACAAATTTCAGATGAAGTGGCTGAACTCACCGTGAAATACGGCGGTTTACTATGGGGGGAACACGGTAAAGGTGTACGTTCTCATTATGGCGAGAAATTCTTTACTCCCGAACTTTGGCAAGAATTGCGTTATGTGAAATTTTTATTTGACCCAAATAATCGTCTGAATCCAGGCAAAATCTGTACGCCACTTAATAGCGATGCGGAACTCTATTCGATTCTCTCGCCGATGCGTGCGGATAATGATCGCCAAATCCCGATTCAGATGCGAGATGAATTCAAAGGTGCGATGAATTGTAACGGTAACGGACTTTGCTTTAACTTTGATGAGCACAGCATTATGTGTCCTTCCATGAAAGTGAGTAAAAATCGCGTATTCTCGCCAAAAGGACGAGCCGCTATGGTGCGTGAGTGGCTGCGATTGATGGCGAATGAAAACGTATCGCCTGATCAATTAGATTTTCATAAAACACAAGTGAAACTGACCGCACTTGTGGAACGTTTTCGCAATAGCGTGCAGAAATGGCGTGGTGAATATGACTTCTCACATGAAGTAAAAGCGGCAATGGATACTTGTCTGGCTTGTAAAGCCTGCGCAAGCCAATGCCCGATTAAAATTGATGTACCAAGTTTCCGTGCGAAATTTTTCCATTTCTACCACAGTCGTTATTTGCGCCCAGTCAAAGATCATATTGTGGCAAATTTAGAAGTTGCTGCACCTTATATGGCGAAAAAACCGGCATTATTCAATTATTTCACCAAGCTGAAAGTCACTCAAAGCTTGGTTGAAAAAACGCTTGGCATGACTGATTTGCCTCTCCTTTCTGAGCCAAACCTTCAACAACAATTAGTGGAAATTGGCTACCAAGGCAAAAAACTAGAAGAGTTGGAAGGTCTCAGTGCAACAGAAAAAGCCAATATGCTCTTTATCGTACAAGATCCTTATACCTCTTATTACGATGCTAAAGTGGTACGAGACTTTGTCGCTCTCACACAAAAATTAGGGTTCTCACCAATCCTTCTGCCTTTTAAACCGAATGGCAAAGCCATGCATATTAAAGGTTTTTTAGCTCGCTTTAGTAAAACCGCAAAAACACAAGCAGAATTTTTAAATCGCGTCGCCAAATTAAATGTACCTTTAGTCGGTGTTGATTCCGCCATTGTGCTTTCTTATCGAGATGAATATAAAGAGGCCTTAGGTGATTCTCGCGGTGATTTCCATGTACTCACCGCACATGAATGGCTGACCAATCAGTTAGAAAGTAGCACATTACAAAGTGCGGTGAAAAATATTGCAAAATCTGACCGCACTTTTGAGTGGCATTTATTCCCTCATTGTACTGAATCCACCTTTATGCCAAACAGCCCAAAAGAATGGCAGTATATTTTTGCGCAATTTGGACAAACCTTGAACGTTGAGAAAGTCGGCTGTTGTGGTATGGCGGGCGTATTTGGTCATGAGGTTCAAAATCAAACCATGTCAAAAGACATTTATGACGTATCATGGGGTAAAAAATTACAAGGTAAAGATCCGAATCATTGTCTCGCAACCGGCTATTCCTGCCGAAGCCAAGTGAAACGATATGAAAAAGCCATCTTGAAGCACCCTGTTCAAGCATTGCTTGAGATTTTAAATTAGACCTAGGAAGAATATATGATTTGGAAAAAACACTTTACCCTTGAGCAGCTTAATGAAATGGGGAAACATTGTGCTGTTGGGCATTTAGGCATTGAGATCTCAGCTTATGGTGAAAACTGGATTGAGGCAAAAATGCCTGTTGATCATCGCACCACTCAACCTTTCGGTTTATTACATGGTGGCGTATCTGTCGCATTGGCTGAAACCATTGGCTCGCTGGCGGGATTTCTCAGCATAGAAGAAGGTCAAGTTGCCTTGGGATTAGACATCAATGCCAATCATCTTCGACCAGTGAGACAAGGTTTTGTTACCGCAAAAGCAACACCAATTGCTTTAAGTCAAAATACCCATGTTTGGCAAATTGACATTCGCGATGAACAAGATAAACTTTGCTGCGTTTCTCGATTAACGCTTTATATCAAACATTTATGACTACAACTCAAAAAATTGGCATCATTTTATCGAACCTTGGTACGCCTGATGCCCCTCAACCCGCGGCGATCTCCCGTTATCTAGCAGATTTTTTAATGGATCCCCGCGTGGTCGATTTGCCTCGTTGGAAATGGTATCCCCTTTTAAAAGCCATTATTTTACCAATGCGTTCTAAACGCATTGCTCAAAATTATCAAGCTATTTGGACAGAACAAGGTTCTCCCCTGCTTTCCATTACAAAGCAACAACAAGCGGGTTTACAAGCTTATTTAAATGAACAAGGCATCAATGCACACGTCGAAATTGCCATGACTTATGGCAATCCTTCAATGCAAAATGCGGTCAAAAATTTACTTAAAAATGAGGTGGAGCACATGATTGTGTTGCCGCTTTATCCACAATATTCCAGCACCACAACGGGTGCATTAATCGATGCCTTCAATCGTGCCATCGCGCAAGAACGTAATATTGTGCCTTTTGAGTTTATTCATTCTTATCATCTTGATGAAAACTACATTAATGCTTTGGTGGATTCGATTAAAGTGCGGTTAAAACCTGATGAGTTTTTGCTTTTCTCTTATCATGGCATTCCATTGCGTTATGAAAACATGGGCGATTATTATCGTCAGCATTGTAAACAAACCACGATTGCCATTGTGGATAAATTGGGTTTAACCGAAAACCAATGGAATATGACCTTCCAATCTCGCTTTGGTCGTGAAGAATGGTTACAACCTTATACCGATCACTTTTTAGAAGAAGCGGCTTCTCAGGGCATTCAAAAAATAGCGGTAATTTGCCCAGGTTTTTCGGTAGATTGCTTAGAAACCTTAGAAGAAATCGAGGTTGAAAATAAAGAAACATTCTTAAATCATGGTGGTGTGTCTTATCACTATATCCCTGCCTTGAATGCTGAAAAAGCACATATTGAAATGATGGGGAAATTGGTTTTGAAGTTGAAATAGTGAATCTCCCCCTAGCCCCCTCTTTGCGAAAGAGGGGGCGCTTAATAGCAAATGAATGCTCTCCGTTCTTAACTATCCCTTAAAGATATTTCTAATAAAATTAAAAAATCCTCTTTTGCAAAATGGGATGAGGGAAATTAATTTTAAATAAGTTGCAGTAGTTAAATCTCCCCCTCCCCCCTCTTTACAAAAGAGGGGGTATTTTAATGCCAATAAATGCTTTCCGTTCTTAATCCCTCTCAAAAACATTCCCAATAAAATCACTAAAAGAAACATCATAAAAAAGCCCCTCTTTTGTAAAGAGGGGTTGGGGAGATTTAAAAAATAAACAAAAAGGCGAACCTTTCGATTCGCCTTTTCAAATTTTTTCTAATCAAAGATTAGAAGAATACACGCATACCTACACCGATAGCTTTGTCTTTAACTTTAGAGTTATTTACATAACCATTAGCATCGTAGTCTTTAGACACGGTATATTTACCTTCAATGAAAGTTACAACTTGTTTATGAAGTTTATAATCAACACCTAACAAGAAACCATGTAATTTAGTTTTTTCATCACCTGTTTTTGCATGTTCATATTTGTAGTTACCATAAATGCTAGCAGCTTCAGATACAGGAGCAATAAAGCCTGGAGCTACAAAGAATTTATTTGTTCTCTCGCCTGATTCTTTAATACGAGCATAGCCACCATCAACATAACCAGTAACACCATTGAAATCATAACCTAAGCTGAGCAAGAAGCCATCTTGATGATGTTTTTGGCTACCTGTCACTTTATAGTTAGTACGTCCATAACCAAATTTAGCGATGAAACCATCTTCATATACAGCACCTACTTGATAACCGTTTTCTACTGTACCTGGAAGAACTTCATTATCAAGTGCTTTTCCTTTAGCATTTTTGGTAATACCACGATTATCAGCAAAGATGTAGTTTGCTCCTAATTGTAGATGCTCAACACCTTTATAGTTATATGCTACTACAGAATTACCATCTGTTGGGATATAGTCACCTTTCTCTACAATACCATAAGTATAATCTTTAGATGTACTTAAATTATCAGCAATTGTTAACTGACGACCAAATGTTAATTCGCCTAACTCTTTTTTACCGAAACCAACATAAGCACGTTTAGTATTTACGTTACCAAAGCCATCATCACGAACTGTACCACCTTGTTTACCATCAAAGCGAACTTCTAAATTACCTAAGGCGTAGAAACCATCAGCTAAATCATGTGTAACTTTAACAGCAACACGAGAACCATCATTTCTTAAACCAGAATGGGTATGTTTATTGTGTGCTGCGTCACCACCTTTATTAGTTTTCTCTAATACAAGACGAAGAGAACCTTTTAATTCAACTTTTGTACCTTCATTGTCATAAACAACTGCTGCGTTTGCTGCTGAAGCGGCAAATGCAGTAACGATTAATGCTGCTAGTGTCTTTTTCATAATTGTTATTCCTTTTGGTTGTTACCTATGATTTTTGATTGAAGCAATTTTTCATAAAAAGTTCAATCTCCGAAATAGACGTCGCAAATATTACAAAATAAACCTAGCCTGTCAATGGGGCTATATCCATCAAATTCATAAAATCAGATCAAGATCACATTTTTTGAGTAAAAAAGATTGTTTTTTGAACTAAACAATCAAATGTTTAACATTATTCTCACAAAGATAAGATAAAACGCTGTACAGAATTTCGGCATATTGCAAAGAAAAAAGCGGCCAGATTTTAAATCTGACCGCTTTCTTTATTTAAAAACTACAACGCTTCAATCGCTTTATACTGCTCTTGGATTTTTTCTAATCCAGATTGGTATTCCGCTTGTTTTTCGCGTTCTTTCGCAATCACCGCTTCAGGCGCTTTAGCCACGAAAGCTTCGTTGCTGAGTTTGTTTTCGATACGTTTAACTTCGTTTTGATATTTTTCAATCTCTTTGGTTAAACGGGCAAGCTCGGCTTCTTTATTGATAAAGCCAGCCATTGGCACGAGTAATTCCGCATTGCCGACGAGTTTCGCTACCGCAAGTGGAGCTGTTTCGTTTGCGGCTAACACTTGAACGTTGTCTAACTTCGCCATAGCTTTTAAAAGAGCGGTCTGTTTTTCGAGAATTTTTGCGTTTTCTGCGCTTAAATTACGGAATAACAGATCTAAGCCTTTACTTGGTGCAATGTTGCTTTCTGCACGGATATTACGTACCGCAACGATCACTTCTTTTAACCACTCAATTTCAGCTTCTGCTTCTGGATCAAAGCCGTTCTCTTCCACTTGTGGGAAAGGTTGTAACATAATGCTGTCAGCTGTAATGCCCACAAATCCTTTCACTTTTTGCCAAATTTCTTCGGTAATAAATGGAATAAGCGGGTGTGCTAAACGTAATAATTTTTCTAACACGTGAACCAAGGTTTGGCTTGCCGCACGGATTTGTGCGGCGTTGCCGTTGGCAAATACTGGTTTAGTTAATTCTAAATACCAGTCGCAGAATTGGTTCCAGGTAAATTCATAAATCGCATTGGCACACAGGTCAAAACGATATTGGCTTAATGAATTACGGAAAGTTTCGACTGTGCGATTGAATTCCGATTGAATCCAACGATCCGCTAATGAGAATTCGATCTCGCCTTCGCTTAAATCTAATTTGTCATTCGTTAATACGAAACGGCTTGCATTCCACAATTTGTTACAGAAATTGCGATAGCCTTCTAAACGTTTCATATCCCAGTTGATATCACGGCCGTTTGAAGCCAACGCAGCTAACGTGAATCGTAATGCATCTGTACCGTGAGCAGCAATACCTTCCGCAAATTCTTTGCGAGTCGCTTTAGCAATTTTCTCTGCTAATTGCGGCTGCATCATATTGCCAGTACGTTTTTCAAGTAAGTCGTCAAGGCTGATACCGTCAATCATATCGATTGGATCAAGTACGTTACCTTTTGATTTCGACATTTTTTGACCTTGCTCATCACGGATTAAGCCCGTTACATACACCGTTTTGAATGGTACTTGTGGTTTGCCGTTTTCGTCTTTCACAAAGTGCATCGTAAACATAATCATACGCGCAACCCAGAAGAAGATGATGTCAAAGCCCGTGATTAACACATCCGTTGGGTGGAACATTTTGAGCTCTTTAGTTTGCTCTGGCCAACCTAAGGTAGAGAACGTCCATAAGCCTGATGAGAACCACGTGTCTAACACATCTTCATCTTGTTTAAGTTCAACCGCAGAATCTAAGTTATATTTTGACCGCACTTCTTCTTCGTTACGCGCGACATAAACGTTGCCCTCTGCGTCATACCACGCTGGAATACGGTGTCCCCACCAAAGTTGGCGAGAAATACACCAATCTTGAATATCACGCATCCAAGAGAAGTAAAGGTTTTCATATTGTTTTGGCACGAATTGGATTTCGCCGTCTTCCACCGCTTTAATCGCTACATCAGCAAGCGGTTTCACGCTCACATACCATTGGTCGGTTAACATCGGCTCAATCGGCACGCCGCCACGGTCGCCATAAGGCACTTTGAGATCGTGTGGTTTGATTTCGTCTAATAAACCAAGCGCTTCAAAATCTGCCACGATTTTCTTACGTGCAGCGAAACGCTCTAAACCACGGTAATCCGCAGGAATAGTTGCTTCATAGCCTGCAAGTGGTTTACCATCAGTTCCGATAATTTCCGCTTCATCACGAATATCTGCATTTAAGGTTAATACGTTAACCATCGGCAAGCTGTGACGTTTACCCACTTCGTAGTCGTTGAAGTCATGCGCAGGAGTAATTTTTACCACACCAGTACCGAATTCACGATCGACATATTCATCAGCAATGATTGGAATTTCACGGTTTGCCAATGGCAGAACCACTGTTTTACCGATTAAAGATTGATAACGCTCATCTTCTGGATGTACCGCCACCGCCGTATCGCCTAACATGGTTTCCGGACGTGTGGTTGCCACCACCAAATAATCTTTACCATCTGCCGTTTTCGCACCGTTGGCTAACGGATAACGGAAATGCCAAAGGGAACCTTTGCTCTCTTTGTTTTCTACTTCTAAATCAGAAATTGCGGTGTGAAGTTTTGGATCCCAGTTTACCAAGCGTTTGCCACGATAAATCAACCCTTCTTCGTGCAAGCGCACAAACACTTCTTTTACCGCATTCGATAAGCCATCGTCCATCGTGAAACGTTCACGCTCCCAGTCGATAGAGTTTCCTAAACGACGCATTTGTTGGCTGATTGTGCCACCTGAATAGGCTTTCCAATCCCAAATTTTGTTGATGAATGCTTCACGACCATAATCGTGGCGAGTTTTGCCTTCTTCTGCGGCAATTTTACGTTCCACCACCATTTGGGTTGCAATACCCGCGTGGTCTGTCCCCGCTTGCCATAATGTATTATGCCCTTCCATACGGTTAAAACGGATTAAGGTATCCATTAAGGTTTGTTGGAAAGCATGCCCCATGTGTAGGGAACCGGTTACGTTCGGCGGCGGAATCGCTATGCAATAGCTCGGCGCATTTTCATTTTCAGACGGTTTAAAATAACCACCCTCTTCCCAATGTTGATAAAGGGCTTGCTCTACCGCAGACGGATTAAAACGGTCTGCCATTTCGAATTTTTGTGTCATTTATTTTTCTCTTGCTTAGTAGGGTGAGTATAAACACACCGTTATATTAAATACTTGGCACGTAATATACGCACCCAACAAATAATTAATTTTCTTTTTTATCTTTTATCCAAGGATGTTTATTATTTGGGTCACCATATTGCCCACACGATTTTCTTGCTTCATCATCTGATAGATAGTAACGAGAAATATTGATCGGTAACAATGCTGTATCAGCCACAACAGATAAAGGCCAATCGATAAAATATAATGGTCTGGTCATATGCTTAAAGCCAACACCATCATAAAAATTACCAGCTACCATATTGTAGTCGTATCGAGTTCCAATATAAGGACAAGGATCTTTCAATGTCGTTAAGGTGCCACATCCATAGAGAAACATACTTAATAATATAAAAACGATTTTTTTCATTTTCGAGCCTTATGTTCTTCATCAGATTCCGTATAGTAACGAATAATATCGTGATATTTATCTTCTTTAATTTGGCTTAAATCAAAAGGCTTGTCATCATTCTCTTGTTTCACTTTATTTTTAAAACGTGAATTCAGCATTACACCCAAAATAACAAAAACAATAAACGCAACAACGGTATAACCTATTCCCACACCAAGACAACCTAGACCGCCAGGCCCCATGCCAGCATCCATACAAGCAAAACTCATTAAAAAAGGAAAAGAAATAAATGCTAATATGGCGGACAATACAATAATCATAAGAAACACTCTCGGATATTTTGGTTACTTAATTAGGCCAAACTCAATCACCCAAAACTCACTTTCATTGGGATAAATTGTTTTAATCACTTCTCGCAATTCAACCAAACTCATATTTTCCTGAGCTGCATGCTGTTCCGTTAGTTCATCAAGAGTAATCGGTGATACACCTAACACTTCAATCGTGCAGAAATATTGATTATCCTCAAATCGACCAACACGCAAAATATCACCTGCTTTAAAATGGCTTTCGGATTTATCTCGAATGGTGATGGTTTTACGCCCTGCGAGAATATCGGCTTCAAAGCGTTGATAAAAGGTAATATCGTTCATAAAGTGCGGTCACAAAAAATCTATTTTTTATTTTGAGGGCGATTTGATCATGCCCTCATATTGGTAAGAATGAGATTATGCCTCAATCCCTCTTAATTCATCTTTAATACGTTGAATTTCTAAGAATAAACGGCGTTCTTCTTGACGGCAGAAACTATCACCGCTTACGTTTTTCGCATCGGCAGAACAACGAACTTGTTTATATTGTTTTTCTAACACATTCAATACCGCTTCTTTCTGTTTATATTTAGCACTTTCTTTCGATGTTTTTTCAGCAGGAATTACGCGAGGTTTCTGAGCCGTTGCCGCTTGTTGTGCTACAACCGTTTCCTTTTTCTCAGATACTTTTTCTGCCGCATCATCCGCTTTCGCCTCTTTTTTAACTTCGGCTTTCACTGCGTCAGGTTTTACATCTGCTTTTTTAGCGTCTTTGTTAGCATCTGCTTTAACTTCTGTGCTTTCTGTTTTCTCAGCGACTTTTTCGGCTGATTTAGTTTCAGCCACTAATTCTTTTGATTTTTCAACCGCACTTTCTGCTTTTTCTGTTGGTGCAGGTATTCTTACTGCTTTCTCAACTTGGGTTGATGTGTTTTCTTTATTGTCACAAGCAGATAATAAGGTGCTTGCGCCAAGAATCAGGCTTAAAGCCACTTTAGCGTTTAAATTCATGTTAATTTCCTAGGTTTTAAAGTTAAAAAATATTAAGTATTTTCAGTAGAAAGCGTCCAACCTTGCGAGCGAAGGACCTTATAACGTTCACGCGCTTGAGCTTTTTGCGTTTCTTCTACCGGTACAAAATCAATTAATTGTGTGAAGCTGTGGCTAAAATCCGGCACTTCCATTTGTAAATTGATCAGCAAGTCTCGGCGTTGGGCATTGCGTTTGCCTTTCCAACTAATCTCAATTGGCGGTGCATATTGTGTTGCTTCGCCTGAAAGATTATGAGGAACAAACTCATTTGGATCCCGTTGCCATAATGCTTCATCAATTAAAAATGCTTGCTCTTCTGTTTCGCACGCGATTAAAACTCGCTTGCCTAAACGCCACGCTTGAGCGGCAAGATCACAGGCAAGTTGCTCAACTGTTATCTTCTTTTCTGGATTTAAGAGATAAAATTGTGCGTTTTTTGCCATGATTGCGACTTCTCCATTTATCGTTTTGTAAACTGGCGGATTTTATCAAAAAAGCAGCAAAAAATAAATCATCAACAAGGCGATTAACGTAAATAGAAAAAACACGGAAATTTTTTACCGCACTTTTATGATCTACATCACAAAACTAACTTTTAACCTTTATGTTACATTCCATTCATAACTCGTAGGTGTTAGAATTTTCAAGATTTATTTTTATTTTCGATGATAGGAGTATCACATGGCATTTCGTATTGAAAAAGACACTATGGGCGAAGTTCAAGTTCCTGCAGATAAATACTGGGCAGCACAAACCGAACGTTCTCGCAACAACTTCAAAATTGGTCCGGCTGCCTCTATGCCGCACGAAATTATTGAAGCTTTCGGTTATTTGAAAAAAGCCGCTGCTTTCGCAAACTGTGATTTAGGTGTATTACCTGCTGAGAAACGTGATTTAATCGCAACCGCCTGTGATGAAATCCTGGCAGGAAAATTAGACGACCAATTCCCATTAGTCATTTGGCAAACCGGTTCAGGTACACAATCAAACATGAACGTGAACGAAGTGGTGGCAAACCGTGCTCACGTTTTACATGGTGGTAAATTAGGTGAAAAATCATTCATCCATCCAAATGATGATGTGAACAAATCCCAATCTTCAAATGATACTTTCCCAACTGCAATGCACATTGCGGCATACAAAAAAGTGGTTGAACACACTATTCCTTGTGTAGAACGTTTACAAAAAACTTTCGCTAAAAAATCAGCAGAATTTAAAGATGTAGTAAAAATTGGTCGTACTCACTTAATGGATGCCACCCCATTAACATTAGGCCAAGAGTTCTCTGCTTATGCCGCACAATTAGATTTTGGTTTACGTGCACTAAGAAATACCCTTCCACACTTAAGTCAATTAGCACTTGGTGGTACTGCTGTGGGTACTGGTTTGAACACACCAAAAGGCTATGATGTGAAAGTAGCAGATTACATTGCAAAATTCACTGGCTTACCATTTGTGACTGCAGAAAACAAATTTGAAGCGTTAGCCGCACACGATGCGATTGTGGAAACTCACGGTGCAATTAAACAATTAGCGATGAGCTTATTCAAAATTGCAAACGACATTCGTTTATTAGCGTCTGGTCCTCGTTCTGGTATCGGTGAAATTTTAATTCCTGAAAATGAACCAGGCTCTTCAATCATGCCGGGTAAAGTAAACCCAACTCAATGTGAAGCATTAACCATGGTATGTGCACAAGTATTCGGTAACGATACCACTATCTCTTTCGTTGGCTCACAAGGTCACTTCCAATTAAACGTATTTAATCCTGTCATGGTGGCGAATTTCTTACAATCTGCACAATTATTGGGTGATGCTTGCGTATCATTTGATGAACACTGTGCAATCGGTATTCAACCAAACTACCCACGCATTAAACAACAATTGGAAAATTCATTGATGTTAGTAACCGCACTTAATACCCATATCGGTTACGAAAATGCAGCGAAAATTGCGAAAACTGCACACAAAAACGGTACAACCCTACGTGAAGAAGCGATTAACTTAGGCTTAGTTTCAGCCGAAGATTTCGACAAATGGGTTCGTCCAGAAGATATGGTGGGTAGCTTAAAATAAACTCACCCAATAATTTGGTGTCAAAGGCAGGTATATCCTGCCTTTTTATTTGTTTTTTTAAAGGGCTTTTTTGTTATAATCACGGCAATATTTTTGACATGAAAAAAAACTATGAAACTGAAATTTATTATTGTTGCCATTTCAGCCTTATTTTCTACCGCACTTTTTGCCCAATGGCAACCGGTCGGCAATGCTGAATATACATGGGGGCCATTCCATGTTTATACTGTCGGCTTATATTCTGAAACGGGTTCCTATGAAAAAAATGAACGTCCGTTAATGTTTTCGATTAAATATGAAAAACCAGTAGAAGGAAAAAACTTCGCCATTGCTTTAACCAAAGAAATGGAATCACAAAATTTAAGTAAAGATGACACCACCGCATGGCTCAAAAAAATGCAGGAAATCTTCCCTGATTTTTCACCAAACGACATCTTAAATTTTGTTGCCTTAGCGGATAGAGGCTATTTTGTGTTAAATGACACCGTGTTAGATCACGAATTCGATCAAAAATTTACACAAGCGTTTATTGATGTGTGGCTTTCAGATAAAAGTAGTTTTATCAAATTACAACCGCAATTATTAGGTAAAGAAAAACCGGCTCACGATAGCAAAGAATTTCAACATCAACCGGCGAGCGAGCCTTTTGATGAAGAAAATACGATGCCGGAACTACCACCAAATTACGATTTTAAACAAGACACAAAAGGATAAAAACAAGGGCGAACATAATATGGTTCGCCCTTTTCTTTTATTGTTTCACTTGCTGTTCTAAAAACAAGATCATCTGCAATGCAATATCAATGCCACTGGTTTTCTCAATCATTTCTAATCCTGGACTGGCATTTACTTCAAGCACCAACAAACCTTCTTTTGAACAAATCAAATCAACACCTGCTACCGCAAGCCCTAAAGCTTTAGTCGCACGAATGGCGATAGCTTTTTCGTCTTCATTGAGCTTAACTTTTTCTGCTGTGCCACCACGGTGAAAATTCGCACGAAACTCGCCGTCTTGTCCAATACGCTGCATTGTGGCGACGACTTTATCACCGATCACAAAACAGCGAATATCTGTCCCTTTTGCTTCTTCTACAAAATCTTGTAACAAAACAGGGACATTCGCATCTTTTAATGTTTCTAAAATACTGACCGCACTTTGTGTACGTTCGGCCAAGATCACGCCAATACCCTGTGATCCTTTTAAGGTTTTAATAATCATTGGGGCGGTTGTTTGCTTAATCGCTTGTTTCGGCGCAACTTCACAACCCGATAAGACTGAAGTTGGAACCGCAATGCCTTGCTCCAATAACATCTGCAAACTGCGCCATTTATCGCGAGCAGCTAAAAATGCCTGTTCTTTATTAAGGCAATAGACACTCTTCCCTTGGAAATGACGTAATACCGAACAGCCCATTTGGGTGCTTGTCGTCCCAAAGCGTGGTAACACCGCATCATAATCAGGCAATAAATAAGGCTCACTTTCTGCATTTTGTTGATAATACAAAGAAAAGTGCGGTTGATTTTTGTCGAGTTTTAAAATGCAACGATTCGGATCCAAAATATCCATTTGATGCCCGCAACTTTCTGCTGCTTCTTTTAAACGCTGGCAGCTATAAAGGCGAGGCTCACGGCAAAGCATCAATAATTTCATTCAGTTATATCCTTAGGAAAAGAGGAGTTGATATATTACACCAATCACAATAATCCTGAAAAATGATTTCTGCTTTTGTGGAAATAGAGTAAAATCATTAGGAATTTTGTTTAAATAAAAGGAAAATTTTATGTTCGTAGTTATTTTTGGTCGTCCAGGCTGCCCTTATTGTGTACGTGCAAAAAACCTTGCTGAAAAATTAAAAGGTGAAGTAGCGGATTTTGATTATCGCTATGTAGATATTATCGCTGAAGGCATTTCTAAAGCAGATTTATCAAAATCTGTCGGTAAAGAAGTGGAGACTGTGCCACAAATCTTTATCGATGAAAAACCAATCGGTGGTTGCACTGATTTCGAAGCATTAATGAAAGAACAATTTAACGTTGTTGCTTAATTATTGCTAAAAATATAAAAGTGCGGTTAATTTCAACCGCACTTTTTTATTATTTAATTTGCAACAAAATCGACCAATCCCATTCCGTTTCACTTAAACGATATTGTTCTTTTAACGCAGGTCCACAAGAATTGGAGCCAACCCCACTCATTTTGTAATCCACACACAAGATCGTACTGCCACTTTTTTCCAAATCATATTGGTGCTTTTTACTGCCCAATTCTTCTTGAGAATAAGGAGAAACATTCATGCTAAAAGGCGTATGACTTTGCACGGTAAAGCAATCAGCCGAATTCGCCACCTTCACTTCACGACAACCATAATGACTGCCATTTTCTTGTGGTTTTAAATAAGGCACATGATTACTTTCTCGCGTTGTCTTATAACGACCGAAAGCCGTGGCGTGATGTTTATCTAGATAACTTTCCGTTGGGCCATAGCCCACATACTCCACTTGATTAAATCCTTGATTAAGGAAGAAACGCAAGCCAAAACGTGGTAAGAATGGCAAGTGCGGTTGTTTTTCAGCATGAATATTAATCTGAAGCAACCCATTTTGTTCAATACGATACTCTACATTCAATGTCAAAATTCGCGCTTTTGATACGGCAACCAATCCTAATTTAAAGGTAATTTCAACCGCACTTTCCTGCTTGGTTAAGCGATAATCATAGGCTCGACTCGTCGCACGATCGTAACCTGCAGCAAGCCAATGTGCTTTAATTAAACTATCATTATCTAAAGGCGCTCGCCAAATATTAAAGTCTGTTGGTTGATTCAGCCAAGACTCGACCGCTTTGCGAATTTGATGAATAGTGCCTTTATATTGATCAAACTGATATTCAATATCTGCCACTTTAACTGAAATTAAATTAGTATGTTTTGAAACAGAAATCGGTTGGAGATTTGATTTAGGCTCATTAGCGAATAAATGTGGTTGCTCCGACAAAATAATCTGATCAAATCCTAAACAATGCCCTTGAGGAATTAAACCAGCTTCTATTTTTTGATAATAGGTCAATGTCAATGTTTGTAATGAACCGTTACTTGCCGGCAATGTTAAAGGCAAAAGTGAAGTTGATTTTGGTGCAATGTTTAAACCATCTATTTGGCCTTCTTGTATAACAGCAAAATCTTCGGTGATTTGATAATGAATCGAAATGGCCTCTGCCGCATCCGTAAAATCCAAATAATTTTTGAGTTCAACATGACCATTTTTTAAGGTAGCACGAAGTGGACGATACACATTTTTGTATTCCAACAAATTGCTTTGAATTTGACGGTCAGCCGTCACTAATCCATCGGCACAAAAATTACCGTCATTCGGTTTGTCATTAAAATCCCCGCCATAGCCCATCTTGCTTGAGTTTGGCAAATAAGGCGAATGATTGCACCACTCCCACACAAAGCCACCACAAGCGCCTGCATGTCGTTCCATGACTTTAAAATAATCTTCCGTATCTCCGCAAGAATTCCCCATCGCATGCAAATATTCACAGAAAAGATACGGCTTTTGATTTTTGGCATCGGCAAAATAAGCATCCAATTCTTCCGTACTGGTGTACATTTCGCTATGAAAATCTAAATTGGATGTGTCATTTTGATGCGCTGAATGTTGAAAGATCGCATTTTCATAATGCACTAAGCGACTTGGATCGCGCTGTTTCACCCAAGCGGCAGCTTGCTCAAAGTTCTCACCGTAACCACTTTCATTTCCCAATGACCAAATCACAACAGAAGGACGATTTTTATCTCGCTCAACATTGGCATAAGTGCGGTCTAAAATGGCTTGATTAAATTCGGAGCTTCGAGCCATATAACAATAATTGTCGATTGTTTTTTGACGAATTGCGTCATGATCAATCTCTGTTTTTACCCCTAATAAAATGCTTGTTTCTGGCGACTCTACATAGACTGCATTCGTGCCGTGTGATTCAATATCACTTTCCGCAATCACATAAAAACCATATTCATCACACAATTCAGTAAACCAAGGTGCATTAGGATAATGCGCTGTGCGAATGGCATTAAAATTATGCTGTTTCATTAAGCGTAAATCTTGCAACGCTTGTTCGCGACTAATGACATAACCAGTGTTAGGATCGCTATCGTGACGATTAACGCCTTTAAACTTTATCACTTGTCCGTTAAATAACATTACACCATTCTTTACTTCGATATGACGCAAACCAACCTTTTGGCAAATTACTTCTGATCCATATTGCAAAATCAACGTGTATAAACGAGGGTTCTCCGCATGCCATAATTGTGCATTTTCAATTTCAGCATGAAATGCATGCCCTTTTTGTTCAATTATCAATTCGCCTTGAGGATCAAATAATTGCCAAGAAATGGATTGTTCGCATTCTACAAACTGACAGGCCACATGTAATTGAGCCTTGGTAAGGTCTTTATTCAATTGCATTTGAATAAAGAAATCTTGTAAGTAATTTCTTTCTCGCGCTAACAGATAAACATCTCGGAAAATACCGGACATTCGGAATTTGTCTTGGTCTTCCAAATAACTACCATCACACCATTTCAATACTAAAACATGTAAGTGATTTTCCCCTTGTTGTAAAAAATCAGTGATATCAAATTCGCTAGTGCAATGACTAATTTGGCTGTAGCCCACAAACTGTTGATTCACATACACAAATAAGCAGCTATCTACCCCTTCAAAATTTAAGAGATATCGTTTTTCTGGATTGATTTCAACATTAAAAACGCGGTGATACAAACCGCAAGGATTTTCAATGGGCACATAAGGCGGATCAAAAGGGAAAGGATAATTTACATTAGTATATTGATGATTATCGTAACCATGATTTTGCCAATTGGAAGGAACAGGGATTTTATCTGTAAATGAAAAATGAAGAAAATCTTGAGGCAAGTGAGTATAGCTTTCAAAATAAGCAAAATCCCATTCACTATTTAGTAAGGTAAAGTAATGGGAAAATTCTCGTGTCTTTTTGACCGCACTTTCTGTTGAAGAAAAAGGAATAAAATAAGCATGATGTGGTGTGGTATTCACGTGCAAGGTTTGCGGATCTTCAAAATAACGAGGCAACGGCATAAAAACTCCTAATGCAATTTAGACACATAAAAAAGGGCGCCAGAATGACGCCCACTATACCTAAAATCTTCGACTAATCTACCAATAAGTTCACAAATCGTGATACTTATCACATTAATTTTTATGGCAATTTTGCTAAGAAGGCATAACCGCCTTTTTCACTCATTATCTCAACATTAGAATTCGCTGTAATGAATGCTGACTCACCTTGTTTCAAGGTAAGTGCAGTTGATTTTTCTTGTATTTTCAGCTCACCTTGCATCACCAACAAAATACCCGCACTTTGAAGATTTACTTTAGTATGCTTTTCGGATTCGACACGAATTTGAGCTAAAGCAAAATCGTTTACTGGCGTTTTATAAGTAAATTCTGACTGATTTTGAGGCGCGGCTGAGATAATTTTAGGTGTTACTTCGCGACAATCCACAATTTTTAATAATTCGACAATATCGACATATTTTGGTGTTAATCCACCACGAATCACATTATCAGAACAGGCCATTAACTCCACGTTTTGTCCGCGAAGGTAAGCATGAGGAATGCCTGCATCTTGGAAAATTCCCTCTCCTTCTTTTAAATGCACGATATTAAAGAGATAAAAACACACCAAGCCTGCATCTAATTTTTCAGGCGAAATCGCCATGGCTTCCATCGTATAAAGCACCCAATAATCAGGGTTATCTAGCGCTAACTCGCTATTTTTATAAGGCTGTTGGTTGGCTTCAATAATGGGCAATAGCCAATTTGCGAGCGTTGATTGATCCGCTAACATCACATCCGCATAAAATTCAGCAAGGCTTTGTGTGCTTAGTTTTTCAGCCAAAGGTTGCAAAGAGGGGCGCGCATTTAATGTGGCAAGAATTTGAGATTTTGTTTTAAAACCATGTAAAAGCCAGAAATCAGATAAAGCAATCATCATTTCTGGTTTGTGATTTCTATCTTTATAAGTCCGAGTGCTGTCTGTTAATGCCACGCCTTTTGCATTTTCAGCCTCAAAGCCCTTTTCAGCTTGAGACTTAGTCGGATGCAATTGAATCGATAACGGCTTTTCAACATCTAAAATCTTTAACAAATAAGGGAGTTCATCGCCAAATTGCTGACGACTTGCTTGCCCAAGTGCGGTCGGATTTTGCAATAAAAATTCAATAAGGGATTGCTTACCTGTTACATCCTCAATTTCAGAAGGTGCTGATGGATGAGCACCTAACCACCACTCTGCACAAGGTTGATCTTTCGCTGAATGTAATCCAATCAATGATGCAATATAGTTTTTTCCGCCCCATGCATAATGCTGTACTTGGCCAGTTAATCGATAAATCATCTTTACCTTCTTTAAAAAAGAATAAGGATAAAAAAATCCGCTTATTTAAAGCGGATCTTTTAGTCTATAAATCTTATTTTGTTAAACTTAAAACAACCGATTCTCCAGCAATCACTTCACCCGATTTTTTCTCGATAGATGAAATTTCATCCATGTTAGAGATAACCACTGGTGTTAAAACTGATTTTGCTTTTGATTCTAATGTTGCTAAATCAAATTCGATTACTGTGTCGCCGCGTTTTACGCTTTGACCTTCGTGTGCGATGCGAGTGAATCCTTCACCTTTCAATTCAACGGTATCAATACCGAAGTGAACGAATAATTCAACACCCTCTTTTGATTCCATTGAAAACGCATGGTTGGTTTCAAAAATTTTACCAATTACACCATCAACAGGCGCAACAATTTTGTTACCTGTTGGGCGAATCGCGATACCATCACCTACGATTTTTTCAGAGAAAACAACATCTGGTACATCTTCGATGTTCACAATCTCACCAGAAAGTGGCGCATAAATTTCGACTTCCACTGTTTTGTTTTCTTTTGAACCAAATAATTTGTCAAATAAGCCCATTTTAATCTCCTATCTATTAAAGATGGCTAGTATTTTAACGTAAAACTCTGTTTTTGTATCTAGTTTAACGATTTTTCTGCTAAAAAAGCTTGAATTAATTGCTCAATTTCAGCAGCGGTTGGTTTTTGTAATGCTTCATCAGCTAAGGCTTTCACCTCTTGATAATTCACATGACGAATTAATTTTTTAATACGTGGCACAGAAATTGCACTCATACTAAATTCATCTAAGCCCATACCGAGTAACAATAAGGTTGCTCGTTCATCACCGGCTAACTCACCACACATACCAGTCCACTTGCCTTCTGCATGAGAGGCATCAATCACTTGTTTAATCAAGCCTAGCACTGAAGGTGACATTGGATTGTATAAGTGAGAAATTAATTCGTTACCACGGTCAACAGCTAAGGTATATTGGGTTAAATCGTTTGTACCAATACTGAAGAAATCCACTTCTTTCGCTAAGAATTTTGCATTGACTGCTGCAGATGGGGTTTCAACCATGACACCCACTTGGATGTTTTCATCAAAAGCTTTACCTTCTGCACGTAATTCTGCTTTTAAGGTTTCAAGCACAGATTTTAATTCGCGAATTTCTTCTACCGAAATAATCATCGGGAACATCACGGCAAGTTTACCAAACGCAGAAGCACGTAATACGGCTCTTAATTGTGCGTGTAAAATCTCACGACGATCAAGGGCAATACGTACCGCACGCCATCCTAAGAATGGATTCATTTCTTTTGGTAAATTTAAATATGGAAGCTCTTTGTCTCCACCGATATCCATGGTACGTAATACCACTAGGCGACCTTCCATTGCTTCAACCACTTCTTTATAAGCAATGAACTGCTCTTCTTCGCTTGGCAATTGATCACGATCCATAAAGAGGAATTCAGTACGGTATAAACCCACCCCTTCTGCACCATTACGGTGTGCGCCTTCGCAATCACGAATCGTACCAATATTTGCAACCACTTCCACTTTATGACCGTCAAGGGTAACTGCAGGCAAATCTTTTAATTTCGCTAATTCTGCTTTTTCTTCAGCAAGTTTTGCTTCTAGTGTTTTTAATTCATCAATTTCAGCTTGAGTCGGATTCACGTAAACACGGTTGTTCACGGCATCTAAAATAAGATAATCACCTGTATTCACTCGAGCTGTGACATCATTCGTCCCTACAATGGCCGGCAATTCAAGTGAACGAGCCATAATTGAAGTGTGAGATGTTCTACCACCAATATCAGTGATAAAACCTAATACTTTTTCTAAGTTTAATTGAGCAGTTTCTGATGGAGTTAAATCGTAAGCCACAAGGATGGATTCTTCAGTAATATCACCAAGATCCACAATATGCATGCCTAAAATATTTTTGATTAAACGATTACCGATATCGCGAATATCACCCGCACGTTCTTTTAAGTATTCATCATCAATTTCAGACAACATTTCAACTTGTTGATCGATGATTTTACTTGCTGCCACACTCGCATTCACTTTGTTTGAACGAAGATAATCAATAATTTCCTCTTCTAACTCTTCATCTTCAAGGATCATTAAATGGCCTTCAAAGATGGCCGCTTTTTCTTCACCTAAGGATTTTAATGCACGTTGATGAATAGAATTAAGTTGCTCAACAGCAGCTTCACGGCCCGCATAAAAACGGGCTACTTCTGCCTCAACTTGATCTTCTGAAATTTTTTGCGTATCAAGAACAATTTTTTCTTCTTTTAATACTAAAGCTTTACCAAAAACGATACCTGGCGATGCTGGGATACCTGTAATCATAATTTTACATTCCGAAATAATTTATTAAAGGCTAAATAAACAATAGCCACAGAATAGGAATCCTGTGGCTATCGTCAATTATTCTAAAGTAGGAATTAATGCTACTAAATGTTCAACGGCTTGTTGTTCGTCTTCACCTTCAGCCGAGATGGTGATTACAGTTCCTTGCGTCAAACCTAAGGTTTGTAGCTTAAATAAGCTTTTCGCACTTGCACTTTTTCCACCAGAAGTGACTGTTACATCAGAAGCAAACGCTTTAGCTTCTTTAACAAATTGCGCCGCTGGACGGGTGTGTAAACCATTAGGGGCTGTAATTTCTACATCTTTTGAGAACATAATGTTACCTCTATTTAATAATAGTAAAATTTAAGCAATTTAATCTATAAATCGTTGGTAGTATCGCTATTAAATGTCCAATAATCAAGGCAAAACACAAAAAAAATTGAGCTACATCACAAAATTTAAACCTTTGCATACCTAATTTGAGTAAAAGATATACTACGCAGAAAAATGACGTTGTGATTTTGTCTCACTCAAGCTTTCAATGAGGCGATGATAATTCTCATAGCGTATCGGTGAAATCCGACCTGCTTCAACAGCCTCACGTAATGCACAACCTGGATCATTCAAATGTTTACAATCACGGAACTTACACGTCCCTAAGACATATTGAAATTCACGATAGCCTTTGGTGATCTGCTCTGGCTCCAAATGCCATAAACCAAACTCACGAATACCTGGTGAATCAATCAAATTACCGCCTTGTGGCAAATGATATAAACGAGAAGAAGTTGTGGTATGTTGTCCCAAGCCTGAGGTTTCACTGATGCCACCGACTTGCGCATTGACGGTTGGTAAAATATGGTTAATTAAACTGGATTTACCTACCCCTGATTGCCCCACAAAAATGGACGTTCCATCACTTAAAAGTGCGGTCAATTTTTCCATATTTTTTCCGGTTTCAGCAGAAATGATGATGGTCTGATAACCAATATCACGGTAGATCTGTAACTGGCTTTCCACTTCCTGCTCTTGCTCGGCATCCAGTAAATCGCCTTTATTCACCACAATGACAGGTTCGATCCCCGCATTTTCACACACCACTAAATAACGATCGATAATATTGAGTGACAGTACCGGCACTACCGCAGAAACAATAATAATACGATCGATATTCGCCGCGATGGGTTTCAACCCATCATAATAATCTGGACGAGCAATTTCATTTTGTCTTGGGTGAATAGCTTCAATCACGCCACTCACACCTTGGAGTTGCTCATTGCCTTGTCGCCAAATCACTTTGTCTCCAACCACGAGACTAGAAAGTGTACGACGTAAATTACAACGGAAAATTTCGCCTTGTGCGTTTTCTACATCGGCATGAACCGAATAACGCGTGACCACTACCCCATCTTGGCTTTCGCCTAGCATATCATCTTGCCATTCCGCTTCTTTCTTCTTGTGGCGATGCAAGGCTTTCGCGTTATTTGATTGAATTCGACGAGTTTGATTTTGCGTGAGTTTACGTTTGCTCATAAAGTGCGGTCGTTTTTTCCGATGTTTTTCGTTAAAATAAACGGGATTACAAAATGTTCATAGGATACCTTATATTATGCAATTAGATAAACAAAATCTGATTTGGATCGATTTAGAAATGACCGGATTAGATCCTGAAAAAGAACGCATTATTGAAATCGCAACCATCGTGACAGATAAAGATCTCAATATTTTAGCTGAAGGACCTGTGATTGCGGTGCATCAAAGTGATGAATTATTAAACAAAATGTCGGAATGGTGCGTAAAAACACACACAGCAAATGGCTTAGTTGACCGTGTCAAAGCGAGCAAACTCACCGAACGTGCGGCTGAATTACAAACATTAGATTTTTTAAAACGATGGGTACCAAAAGGTGCTTCACCGATTTGTGGCAATAGCATCGCACAAGATAAACGCTTTCTTTATAAATATATGCCTGATTTAGCGGATTATTTCCATTATCGCCATGTGGATGTCAGCACATTAAAAGAATTAGCCGCTCGCTGGAAACCCGAAATTTTAGACGGGTTCAAAAAAGGCAATACTCATTTAGCCCTTGATGATATTCGAGAGTCAATAAAAGAGTTAGCTTACTACCGTGATCACTTTATTAATCTGGGTTGATGAAAACTTAGGCAAACTCAATCATTTGCAAAATCTGCACTTGCGTTGAATAAATTTTTTCGTATAATGTTGCCTCATTCACCAATGTGAAATGCGGGAATAGCTCAGTTGGTAGAGCACGACCTTGCCAAGGTCGGGGTCGCGAGTTCGAGCCTCGTTTCCCGCTCCAAATTTTCACATGAATGCCCTGCGGGAATAGCTCAGTTGGTAGAGCACGACCTTGCCAAGGTCGGGGTCGCGAGTTCGAGCCTCGTTTCCCGCTCCAAATTCTCAATCCGTTGCTGAAAAGTAGCGGATTTTTTTATTGTATTTTCCCTACATATTCCCTTCAAAATACGATAAAATCCCCCAGAAACTTTAACCTAAAAAATCACTCTAAGAATGACCGAATTAACCCAATACATTCCTGATGAAGGCACAATGCTCCGTTTTGGTAAAAAACTCGCAGAAGTGCTTGTAAAACAACCGCAAGATAACGCCATTGTGCTTTATTTTAATGGTGATCTTGGTGCAGGGAAAACCACCCTGACTCGTGGAATGGTGCAAGGTTTAGGCTACCAAGGCAATGTCAAAAGTCCTACTTACACGTTAGTAGAAGAATATAGCATTGCAGGGAAAATGATTTATCACTTTGATTTATATCGTCTTGCCGATCCTGAAGAATTGGAATTTATGGGCATTCGTGATTATTTCAGCCAAAATTGTATCTGCTTAATCGAATGGGCAGAAAAAGGTGAGGGCATCTTGCCTGAAGCTGATTTATTGGTAAATATTGATTATTACGACGATGCTCGCAACATTACGCTAATTGCTCAAAACTCAGTGGGCGAGCATATTTTGACACAACTATAAAATTGATTTACATGAAAGCAAAATTTTCGTTTCTTTTTGGAATATTTTCTCTAATTTCTACTACCGTATTTGCCGCGCCACAATGGACAATTGCCATTGATCCTGGTCATGGCGGTAAAGATCCCGGTGCTATCGGAAAAAATTTAGGCATTTATGAAAAAAATGTCACCCTTTCTATCGCGCGAGAATTAAAAGCCTTATTAGATAAAGATCCTAATTTCAAAGGTGTTTTAACACGCAGTAGCGATTACTACATTTCCGTGCCAGAACGTTCTGAAATCGCACGTAAATATAAAGCAAATTTCCTTGTGTCTATCCATGCTGACTCCTCTCTCAATGCAGACCAACGTGGCGCATCTGTTTGGGTGCTATCCAATCGCCGTGCCAACGATGAAATGGGTCAATGGTTAGAAGATGATGAAAAACGCTCTGAGCTTTTAGGTGGTGCAGGAAAAGTACTTTCCAATAACAATGACAAATATTTAGATCAAACCGTACTCGATCTACAATTTGGTCATAGCCAACGTACAGGCTATGAACTTGGTAACAGCATTTTACGTCGTTTTGCTCGCGTGACCTCATTAAGCCGCAGTACCCCACAACATGCAAGCCTTGGCGTATTGCGTTCACCCGATATTCCTTCAGTTCTGGTGGAAACGGGATTCCTTTCCAATATGGAAGAAGAACAGAAACTGAATACCATTGCTTATCGTCGTCGTATTGCTTATATGATTTACGAAGGTTTGGTTGCTTATCGCAACGGTAATTTAAAAGCAATTGCCGTTCCACCTAGTGATGAGCAAGACAGCAAATCTACAAAATCAAACGATAAAAACAATGAAAAATCTGACCGCACTTCTGATGTGAAAGACAGCGGTATTCGACATAAAGTGAAACCAGGTGAAAGCATTGGTAGCCTAGCAAATAAATATGATGTCAAAGTCAGCGAAATCATTGAGTTAAACAAACTGAAACGCAAAGAACTTTGGTTAAATGAAACCATTAAGGTTCCAGATAATGGCAAAGGCAAAAAAGCGGAAGAACCAACTAAAAAAGAAGAGAAAAACATCGAAAAATCTGACCGCACTTCCGATGTCAAAGACAGCGGCGTACGTCATAAAGTGAAACCAGGTGAAAGCATTGGTAGCCTGGCGAACAAATACGATGTAAAAGTCAGCGAAATCATTGAATTAAATAAACTAAAACGTAAAGAACTTTGGTTAAATGAAACTATTAAAATTCCGGATAACGGCAAAGGCAAAAAGGTAGAAGAAAAACCTAAAGCAGATGATAAAGCCAAAGCCGATAACAAAGGAAAAAACAGCAAAATTGTTGAAGCTGAAAAAGCCGTTTCTAAAAAAGATAAAAAACAAGAAAAAACCGAGAATAAAAAAGAGCCTGAGAAAAAAGGTAACGATAAAAAAGACACTTCTTCAAAAGGAAATGAGAAGAAAGATGATGGCAAGAAAGAAACCCCGCTTTACCATACAGTGAAAGCCGATCAAACTCTCTATGCTATCTCTCGTGAATACAATGTACCGGTTAATCGTCTTTTAAAACTTAACCCTACATTGAAAAACGGCAAAGTCGTGACTGGGCAAAAAATCAAACTTAAAGAAAAATAAGGAATACTATGGCAATCAAAATTCTTTCTCCACAGCTGGCTAATCAGATTGCCGCCGGTGAAGTGGTCGAACGCCCTGCCTCAGTGGTGAAAGAATTGGTGGAAAACAGCCTTGATGCGGGCGCCAATAAAATTCATATTGATATTGAAAACGGCGGCGCCAGCCTGATTCGTATTCGAGATAATGGTAGTGGCATTCCTAAAGAAGAATTAAGCCTCGCATTGGCTCGACACGCAACCAGTAAAATTGCCGATCTTGATGATCTCGAAGCCATTTTAAGTTTAGGTTTCCGCGGTGAAGCCCTTGCCAGTATCAGCTCGGTTTCTCGCCTCACACTTACCTCTCGCACTGCAGAGCAAAATGAAGCGTGGCAAGTCTATGCACAAGGACGAGAGATGGAAACCACAATCAAGCCTGCGTCTCATCCAGTCGGTACGACAGTTGAAGTGGCGAATCTCTTTTTTAACACGCCTGCTCGTCGTAAATTCTTACGCACTGATAAAACAGAATTTGCTCATATTGATGAAGTCATTCGTCGCATTGCTTTAGCAAAATTTAATATCGCTTTTACGCTCACACATAACGGCAAAATTGTTCGACAATATCGCCCTGCAACAAATGAAGAACAACAACTAAAACGTGTTGCCGCTATTTGTGGCGATGATTTTGTTCAACATGCCTTACGTATTGATTGGAAACATGATGATTTACATCTTTCTGGTTGGGTTGCGACACCCGAGTTTACCCGTTCTCAGAATGATTTAAGCTATTGTTATATCAATGGGCGAATGGTGCGCGATAAAGTGATCACCCACGCCATTCGTCAAGCTTATGCGGAGCATTTGCATACTGAGCAATACCCTGCATTTGTGCTATTTATCGACCTCAATCCACATGATGTCGATGTCAACGTGCACCCAACAAAACACGAAGTACGTTTCCATCAAGCACGTTTAATTCATGATTTTATCTGCCAAGGCGTAACAAATGCGCTCAATGCCATTCCTCAAGCTGAATTGGATTTAGTGCCAGCGATGAATGAGGCAAGAGAGCCTTCGACTTCATATCAAACCCACTATGAACCGAAACCCAATCGTGCGGCGGCTGGGCAAAATATTTTTGCCTCGCATTATCATCAGCCTCGTGAAAAACAATCAGAAAATCGACCGCACTTTTCAAACCGTATTGAGTACGTTCCGTCGTATGGTTATCGTGAACAACCTACAAAGACCGAACAACGCTTATATGGTGAATTAGTACGTCCAACAGAAGCATCTCAAGTTTTAACAAAATCTGTCGTTGAACAATTCCCACAGACAAGTGATGCAGGCTATTTACGCGCATTGGCATTAATTGAAAATAAAGCATTGCTTTTACAACAAAATCAGCAGTTTTATTTGATGTCATTAGCTAAATTGCAAGCCTTAAATTATGAATTAACCTTACAACAAGGTGAAATTCCACAACAACCATTGCTCATTCCGATTATTTTCCGCTTAGATGAAAAACAATTTGAACAATGGCAAAAACAAAAAGCTTTTTTCCAACAAAGTGGTTTTGAATTTATTGAAAATGAAGCTCAGCTACGTCTTACATTAAATAAAGTGCCTGCAATTTTACGTACACAAAACTTACAAAAATGTGTGGTGAGCCTGCTTGCTGAACATGTAGAAAATATGCCTGATTTTCTGACCGCACTTTGTCAGACGCTAGAGATGAAACCGATTGAGGTGTTAGCGGATGCAGTCAGCTTATTAAGTGAAACGGAACGCTTACTGAATAAAGCTCATCAAGAAAAATTTAATACATTACTGAAACCAATTAACTGGCAGCCTTTTTTAACTGATTTGTAATATGACACAAAAAACTTACTCCAAACCAACCGCACTTTTTCTGATGGGGCCGACGGCCTCCGGAAAAACGGATCTTGCTATTCAATTACGTCAAAGCCTGCCAGTGGAAGTGATCAGTGTTGATTCTGCATTAATTTATAAAGGCATGGATATTGGCACGGCAAAGCCTTCTAAAGAAGAACTAGCCCTTGCCCCTCACCGCTTAATTGATATTTTAGATCCCGCTGAAAGTTATTCTGCGATGAATTTTCGTGACGATGCGCTCAGAGAAATGGCCGATATTACCGCGCAAGGTAAAATTCCGCTTTTGGTTGGCGGCACCATGTTGTATTACAAAGCATTGATTGAAGGACTTTCCCCCCTTCCATCTGCTGATGAAAAGTTACGATTAGAAATTGAAGAAAAAGCGCAAAAACTTGGCTGGCCTGCTCTTCATCAAGAATTACAAAAAATTGATCCTATTTCTGCAGAGCGTATCAATCCAAATGATTCTCAGCGAATTAATCGTGCATTAGAAGTATTCTATTTAACGGGCAAATCATTAACGGAATTAACTGAACAAAAAGGCGAAGAATTGCCTTATAAATTTTTACAATTTGCTATTGCTCCAGAAGATCGTGCGGTGTTACATCAACGTATCGAACAACGTTTCCATAAAATGATCGAATTAGGTTTCCAAGAAGAGGTTGAAAAACTCTATCAACGAGAAGATCTCCATCCTGATTTGCCTTCTATCCGCTGTGTGGGCTATCGACAAATGTGGGAATATTTACGTGGTGACTATGATCATGAAGAAATGGTCTTCCGTGGCATTTGTGCGACTCGCCAATTAGCAAAACGACAAATCACCTGGCTGCGCGGCTGGAAAACACCATTAAATTGGCTAGATAGTCTGCAACCGCAACAAGCCAAAGAAATCGTACTACGCAAGATTGACGAACATTTTAAGGGGTAAATTATGGCGCTTTCACTTCCGCTTTCGACTGAAAAACTCATTCAACTTGGCGAAGTGCTTTGCCAACATTTCCCTGAAATGAATCTTGATAAAATAACCCAACAAATCGAGCGGGACGAAACAGATCTCACGACAGCAATCGGACAAATAAACTATGCCATCAGTCTGTCTGATTTCTTGGAAAAAGTCTTAAAAAAACAACCGCACTTTTTAGCCCAATGGTGGCAAACACCTCCTCAATTTTCTGATTGTCAACATTACGCTAGCCGTTTAACTGACCAACTCTCTACTATCCAAAACGAAGAACAGCTTTACAAAACGCTACGAAATTTTCGTAATCAAGAAATGGCAAAACTCAGTTTCTGCCAAAGTTTAAATCTTGCTACCGTAGAAGAAATTTTTATTCGTCTTTCTAAACTTGCTGAGAGTCTTATCATCGGTGCGAGAGATTGGCTGTATAAACAAGCTTGCGAAGAAATGGGCACACCTTGTGATGAAAATGGCAAGCCTCAGCAACTCTATATTCTTGGTATGGGAAAATTAGGTGGTTTTGAGCTAAATTTTTCCTCTGATATTGATTTAATTTTTACTTACCCTTCACAGGGTGAAACTGTTGGTGCAAGACGAGCCGTTGATAACGCTAAATTTTTTACCCGTTTAGGACAACGCCTGATTAATGCGTTGGATCAATTTACGCCAGATGGCTTTGTCTATCGTACGGATATGCGCCTTCGACCTTTTGGTGACAGCGGTGCGCTTGCCTTAAGTTTTTCTGCGATGGAACAATATTACCAAGATCAAGGGCGAGACTGGGAACGCTATGCCATGATTAAAGGGCGTATTTTAGGTGCAGATGCGCAAGATCCCAATGTAAAAACCTTACAACAATTACTTCGTCCTTTTGTGTATCGACGCTATATTGATTTTAGTGTGATTCAAGCTTTACGTGAAATGAAAGGAAAAATTGAGCGTGAAGTGCGTCGTCGTGGCTTAAAAGACAATATTAAACTAGGTGCAGGTGGGATTCGAGAAATCGAATTTATTGTGCAAGTTTTTCAACTGATTCGTGGTGGACGTGAAATTAAGCTCCAACAACATGAATTGCTTAAACTTCTCCCTGAAATACGAGATCTTGGTTTAATTACGCCTCAACAATATTATGAATTAAGAGACGCTTATATCTTCCTTCGTCGTACTGAAAACGTACTACAAGCTATTGATGATCAACAAACGCAACTTCTCCCAACTGATGAAGAAAATCGCCTTAGATTAATGGTCGCTTGTCGAGAATACACTTACTTAGATGAGAACAATCAAACTACGATAAAATCTTATCCAATTGAAAACTGGGATGATTTCTATCAAACATTACAGGCACACCAACAAAAAGTGCGGTCAGTTTTTGATGCATTAATTGGTGAAGAAAAAGATGAACGTACCGATGACAATAATCAGTGGATTGATTTTTTAGAAAGTGATCTTGATGACATTGAACAAATGCTGATTGATAATCACATTGATGATGACGCAATTTCCGATATCTTAGATAAACTTATTCAATTCAAAGAGGGACTTGCGCGCCGTGTTATTGGCTCTAGAGGTCGAGAAGTTCTAGCTCACTTATTACCAAATATCTTCACTCAAATATTTGAACAAAAAAATTACCGCACTTTATTGCCACGCATTCTCAATATTATCGATAAAATTGCAAGTAGAACGACGTATTTAGAATTACTCTTAGAAAATCCTCAAGCCATTGAGCAGCTTATTGAACTATGTGCGCAATCACAGATGATTGCCGAGCAAGTCGCTCGTTACCCTATTCTACTCGATGAATTATTAAATACTGAAGCGCTGCGTAATCCATTGCCGTTCACGCAGTACCCTGATGAATTGAAGCAATATATGCTGCGATTACCGCAAGATGATGAAGAACAATTTATTGACGGTTTACGCCAATTCAAACAGTCTATTTTATTACGCGTTGCAGCCGCCGATATTCTCGACGTATTGCCTGTTATGAAAGTGAGCGATCATCTCACTTATCTAGCTGAAGCAATTATTGATGCCGTTGTCAATTTTGCCTGGCAACAAGTCAGTCAACGCTTTGGTGTACCGGAACATCTAGTAGGCAAAACAGAAAAAGGCTTTTTAGTCATTGGCTACGGTAAATTAGGCGGAATTGAACTCGGATATAAATCCGATTTGGATTTAGTCTTTTTATACCAAGCGGTTGAAGGCCAAACTATTGGAAGGAAAAAATCCATTGATAGCAATCAATTCTATTTAAGATTGGCTCAAAAAATTGTCAGCATTTTTAGCATGAATACGAGTGCAGGTATACTCTACGATGTTGATATGCGCTTACGGCCTTCAGGCGATGCAGGCTTATTAGGCTGTTCACTTCAAGCATTTGAAAACTACCAACTCAATGAAGCTTGGACATGGGAAAAACAAGCTCTTGTCCGCAGTCGTGCTATTTTTGGTGAAACAGAATTAAAAGCAGAATTTGAAAAAATTCGTTGTAATGTACTTTCTGCTCAAAGAGATATTAATCAGCTAAAAATTGAAGTAAGAGAAATGCGTGAAAAAATGTACGACCATTTATCTCACACAAAAGAAGGCTTTTTTAATATCAAAACAGATCGTGGCGGCATTACTGATATTGAATTTATTGCCCAGTATCTGATGCTCGCGAATGCCCCAGCTAATCCAATATTAACCAAATGGTCTGATAACGTCCGTATCTTTGATTCAATGGCAGAATATCACATTATTTCTCTAACAGAATGTGAAAAGCTCAAATCCTGTTACGTGACACTGCGTAATAAAATCCATCACCTGAACTTGTTAGGAAAGCCTGTCATTGTTGATGATTCAGCGTTTGTAGAAGAAAGAGAATTTGTTTGTTCTTTCTGGAATAAACTCTTTTCTTAAAAGATTAAAGGAGTCTATCCCCCAGATAATGGGGATAAACTCCTTTTTTATATATTTATTCTTTACGTAAAAATAGACTAACTTTCTACCGCACTTTAACTTATCAAATTCAAATATAATAAAAATCCATAAACAAAAACCCCAAGCCATTCAGCTCGGGGTTCACATTCAGTACCTGGCGGTGTCCTACTCTCACATGGGGAAGCCCCACACTACCATCGGCGCATCGGCGTTTCACTTCTGAGTTCGGTATGGGGTCAGGTGGGACCACCGCTCTATCGCCGCCAGGATTATTCCTTTAATAACTTTTCTCTACTCTGCTCTCACTATCTCTAGTGCTCACAACCAAACAAGCTGATTCAACTTCAAAACTTTCTCTTTCTTCTCTGAGTTTCTTCGTCTTACCCAACACCCAAAACCCTTGAGCGTTGTATAGTTAAGCCTCTCGGGCAATTAGTACATGTTAGCTCAACGGCTCGCACCGCTTACACACCATGCCTATCTACGTCTTAGTCTTAAACAACCCTTACTGTCTTAAAGACAGGGAGAACTCATCTCTTGGCAAGTTTCGTGCTTAGATGCTTTCAGCACTTATCTCTTCCGCACTTAGCTACCCGGCAATGCGTCTGGCGACACAACCGGAACACCAGTGGTGCGTCCACTCCGGTCCTCTCGTACTAGGAGCAGCCCCAATCAATTCTCCAACGCCCACGGCAGATAGGGACCGAACTGTCTCACGACGTTCTAAACCCAGCTCGCGTACCACTTTAAATGGCGAACAGCCATACCCTTGGGACCTACTTCAGCCCCAGGATGTGATGAGCCGACATCGAGGTGCCAAACACCGCCGTCGATATGAACTCTTGGGCGGTATCAGCCTGTTATCCCCGGAGTACCTTTTATCCGTTGAGCGATGGCCCTTCCATTCAGAACCACCGGATCACTATGACCTACTTTCGTACCTGCTCGACTTGTCTGTCTCGCAGTTAAGCTTGCTTATACCATTGCACTAACCTGACGATGTCCGACCGTCATTAGCAAACCTTCGTGCTCCTCCGTTACTCTTTGGGAGGAGACCGCCCCAGTCAAACTACCCACCAGACACTGTCCGAGACCACGTTTCGTAATCTTCGTTAGAACATCAAACGTTAAAGGGTGGTATTTCAAGGTCGACTCCAACAATACTGGCGTATCATCTTCATAGTCTCCCACCTATCCTACACATCAAAATTCAATGTTCAGTGTCAAGCTATAGTAAAGGTTCACGGGGTCTTTCCGTCTAGCCGCGGGTACACCGCATCTTCACGGCGATTTCAATTTCACTGAGTCTCGGGTGGAGACAGCCTGGCCATCATTATGCCATTCGTGCAGGTCGGAACTTACCCGACAAGGAATTTCGCTACCTTAGGACCGTTATAGTTACGGCCGCCGTTTACTGGGGCTTCGATCAGGAGCTTCTCTTTCGATTACACCATCAATTAACCTTCCAGCACCGGGCAGGCATCACACCCTATACGTCCACTTTCGTGTTTGCAGAGTGCTGTGTTTTTAATAAACAGTTGCAGCCAGCTGGTATCTTCGACCGGTTCAACCTTCGCCCGCGAGGGACTACAATCTACGCCGGCGCACCTTCTCCCGAAGTTACGGTGCTATTTTGCCTAGTTCCTTCACCCGAGTTCTCTCAAGCGCCTGAGTATTCTCTACCTGACCACCTGTGTCGGTTTTCAGTACGGTTTAGATAAACCTGAAGCTTAGTGGCTTTTCCTGGAAGTGTGGTATCGGTTACTTCAGCTCCGTAGAGCCTCGTCATCATCTCTCAGTGTTAAAGAAGTCCGGATTTGCCTAAACTTCTCACCTACCAACTTAAACGCACATATCCAACAGTGCGATAACCTAACCTGCTCCGTCCCCACATCGCAGTTTATCCAAGTACGGGAATATTAACCCGTTTCCCATCGACTACGCTTTTCAGCCTCGCCTTAGGGGCCGACTCACCCTGCCCCGATTAACGTTGGACAGGAACCCTTGGTCTTCCGGCGAACGGGTTTTTCACCCGTTTTATCGTTACTTATGTCAGCATTCGCACTTCTGATACGTCCAGCAAACCTCTCGATTCACCTTCATCCGCTTACAGAACGCTCCCCTACCCAACAGACTTACGTCTGATGCCGCAGCTTCGGTGCTATATTTGAGCCCCGTTACATCTTCCGCGCAGGCCGACTCGACTAGTGAGCTATTACGCTTTCTTTAAATGATGGCTGCTTCTAAGCCAACATCCTAGCTGTCTAAGCCTTCCCACTTCGTTTCCCACTTAATATAGACTTTGGGACCTTAGCTGGCGGTCTGGGTTGTTTCCCTCTCCACGACGGACGTTAGCACCCGCCGTGTGTCTCCTGAGTATCACTCTTCGGTATTCGTAGTTTGCATCGGGTTGGTAATCCGGGATGGACCCCTAGCCGAAACAGTGCTCTACCCCCGAAGGTGTCCGCTCAAGGCTCTACCTAAATAGATTTCGGGGAGAACCAGCTATCTCCCGGTTTGATTGGCCTTTCACCCCCAGCCACAAGTCATCCGCTAATTTTTCAACATTAGTCGGTTCGGTCCTCCAGTTAGTGTTACCCAACCTTCAACCTGCCCATGGCTAGATCACCGGGTTTCGGGTCTATACCTTGCAACTAGACGCCCAGTTAAGACTCGGTTTCCCTTCGGCTCCCCTATTCGGTTAACCTCGCTACAAAATATAAGTCGCTGACCCATTATACAAAAGGTACGCAGTCACCCTTAAAGGGCTCCCACTGCTTGTACGTACAAGGTTTCAGGTTCTATTTCACTCCCCTCACCGGGGTTCTTTTCGCCTTTCCTTCACAGTACTGGTTCACTATCGGTCAATCAGGAGTATTTAGCCTTGGAGGATGGTCCCCCCATCTTCAAACAGGATATCACGTGTCCCGCCCTACTTGTCGTTAGCTTAGTACCATGACCTGGACTTCGAGTACGGGGCTATCACCCTGTATCGCCAAGCTTCCCAGCTTGTTCCTCTGTCTCTGTCATTATCACTAACAGGCTCCTTCGCGTTCGCTCGCCGCTACTAACGAAATCTCGGTTGATTTCTTTTCCTCGGGGTACTTAGATGTTTCAGTTCTCCCGGTTTGCCTCACTTACCTATGAATTCAGTAAGTGATAGTAGATTCTTCATCTACTGGGTTTCCCCATTCGGACATCTTGGATTAAACGCCTCTTATCGACTCATCCAAGCTTTTCGCAGATTAGCACGTCCTTCCTCGCCTCTGATTGCCAAGGCATCCACCTTGTACGCTTAGTCACTTAACTATACAACCTCAAAAATTCTTGATGTTGTGTTTTCAACTAAACACTTGATTGCTTTTGTTCAATCAAGATTTTCTTCTTACTCAGACTTTTTCTTATCCCTTAAAAGGACTTGAAAGTCTCTTCAGTTTTTCAGCTTGTTTCCTGGTTGTTAAAGAACAGAAGATAATAAAGTTATCTTTATTTGGCGTCCCCACGGGGATTCGAACCCCGGTTACCGCCGTGAAAGGGCGATGTCCTAGGCCTCTAGACGATGGGGACAACAAATAAAGATACTCTATCTTACACTTTGCTTACGCACTTTTCTCTCTTCATTCATTTTCTACAATATATCAATCAATCTGTGTGGACACTTATTGTCTCTCGTTTTTGGTAAGGAGGTGATCCAACCGCAGGTTCCCCTACGGTTACCTTGTTACGACTTCACCCCAGTCATGAATCATACCGTGGTAAACGCCCCCCCGAAGGTTAAGCTATCTACTTCTGGTACAACCCACTCCCATGGTGTGACGGGCGGTGTGTACAAGGCCCGGGAACGTATTCACCGCAACATTCTGATTTGCGATTACTAGCGATTCCGACTTCATGGAGTCGAGTTGCAGACTCCAATCCGGACTTAGACGTACTTTGTGAGATTCGCTCCAGCTCGCACTATCGCTTCCCTCTGTATACGCCATTGTAGCACGTGTGTAGCCCTACTCGTAAGGGCCATGATGACTTGACGTCATCCCCACCTTCCTCCGGTTTATCACCGGCAGTCTCCTTTGAGTTCCCGACCAAATCGCTGGCAACAAAGGATAAGGGTTGCGCTCGTTGCGGGACTTAACCCAACATTTCACAACACGAGCTGACGACAGCCATGCAGCACCTGTCTCAGAGTTCCCGAAGGCACCAATCCATCTCTGGAAAGTTCTCTGGATGTCAAGAGTAGGTAAGGTTCTTCGCGTTGCATCGAATTAAACCACATGCTCCACCGCTTGTGCGGGCCCCCGTCAATTCATTTGAGTTTTAACCTTGCGGCCGTACTCCCCAGGCGGTCGATTTATCACGTTAGCTACGGGCGCCAAGCTCAAAGCTCAACCCCCAAATCGACATCGTTTACAGCGTGGACTACCAGGGTATCTAATCCTGTTTGCTCCCCACGCTTTCGCACATGAGCGTCAGTACATTCCCAAGGGGCTGCCTTCGCCTTCGGTATTCCTCCACATCTCTACGCATTTCACCGCTACACGTGGAATTCTACCCCTCCCTAAAGTACTCTAGCGACCCAGTATGAAATGCAATTCCCAGGTTAAGCCCGGGGCTTTCACACCTCACTTAAGTCACCGCCTGCGTGCCCTTTACGCCCAGTTATTCCGATTAACGCTCGCACCCTCCGTATTACCGCGGCTGCTGGCACGGAGTTAGCCGGTGCTTCTTCTGTAGTTAACGTCAATCACCTAGTCTATTAAACTAAATGCCTTCCTCGCTACCGAAAGAACTTTACAACCCGAAGGCCTTCTTCATTCACGCGGCATGGCTGCGTCAGGGTTGCCCCCATTGCGCAATATTCCCCACTGCTGCCTCCCGTAGGAGTCTGGGCCGTGTCTCAGTCCCAGTGTGGCTGGTCATCCTCTCAGACCAGCTAGAGATCGTCGGCTTGGTGAGCCTTTACCTCACCAACTACCTAATCCCACTTGGGCTCATCCTATGGCATGTGGCCCGAAGGTCCCACACTTTCATCTCTCGATTCTACGCGGTATTAGCTACAGTTTCCCGTAGTTATCCCCCTCCATAAGCTAGATTCCCAAGCATTACTCACCCGTCCGCCACTCGTCATCAAAGAAGCAAGCTTCTTTATGTTACCGTTCGACTTGCATGTGTTAAGCCTGCCGCCAGCGTTCAATCTGAGCCATGATCAAACTCTTCAATTCAAGTTCAATCGCTCAATACTGCTGACATAAAATGTCACTACTTAAAAAAGTATTATGAATTTCTAGTTAGCACCTATTAAGACTTCAAAATTAAAAATATTTTTAAAACAAGTCAATCAACAAGTGCCCACACAGATTGTCTGATATATTGTTAAAGAGCAAAAAAGAACGACGCACTGGTTTTTCTTAAGACTCACAACAGCGCGTCGTTGTGTGGGGCGTATTATAGGCATTTCAGATGCCTTTGCAAGATCTTTTTGTAAAAAAGTGTAAATTTTTTTGCTATTTGCTTACAAACGCACCAACATGACGAGAAAAAATCATTTTAAAACGATAATGCCATCAAATCCCCAGAGAGCCAATGCTTGTTCTAATTGGTGTTTATTTTCTACATCTTGCGTGCAAAAAACCTGATTTTTCACCTCAGATTTTGACCGCACTTCTAATTTATCAAGTAAGAACTGCAACCGCTTGGCAATAGCGAATCCAGGGTCCATAAAATTCTTCACTTGAGGTAAGCAAATTTGAATTTCATCTTTAATTAAAGGGAAATGCGTACAACCTAAACAAATCGTATCCAAATTCTCTATTGAGGCCCAAGGACTTAATTCATTTTTCAATGCAATCAAATCAACCGATTTCCCTTGGATTTTATGCTCTGCGATTTCAACCAGTTTAGTTGAGCCTAATCGTTCAACGACACAATGAGCGGCAAACTGATGGATAAGATCACTAACATAAGGGCGTTTAACCGTGCCCTTTGTTGCCAACAGCCCAATATGTTTCGTTTGTGAGATTTCTGCCGCTGGCTTAATAGCTGGCACAGTACCTACAATCGGAATAGAAAATTGTTCACGCAAAGGCGGTAACACCACAGTACTCGCGGTATTACAAGCAATCACAATAGCATCAAGTGGATAATCCTGATTAATTTTTTTACAAATATCCAATGTTCGCTGAATGATTGTTTCTTCTGATTTTTCTGAATAAGGAAAACCTGCATTGTCAAAGCAATACAAATAATGGTTATCGGGCATCAGCTTTTTCGCTTCCCGATAAACGCTCAAGCCCCCCATTCCAGAATCAAAGAAAAGTACCGTTGATTTATTCATTTATAAAACTCTTTCAAAAATAACCGCACTTTAGGCATTCGAATAAATTTCTCGATTATTTAGCCAACGACGGATTAAACTTTCTGCCACATCCGGATATTTCACTATTAATGCTTTAGCATAATGTTGAACGGTTGGGATCATTTTACGATCGCGCATTAAATTCGCCACCTTAAATTCGGCGATACCCGTCTGTTTAGTGCCCAACACTTCACCAGGTCCGCGAATTTCTAAATCTTTCTCTGAAATCACAAAGCCATCTTGGCTATCACGCAATACCTGTAAACGTTTTTGCGAAACTTTACCCAACGGCGGTTTATACATTAAGACACAAAAAGAAGCCGTACTGCCACGCCCTACTCGTCCACGTAACTGATGGAGTTGTGATAAGCCCAAACGCTCAGCATTTTCAATAATCATGAGACTGGCATTCGGTACATCCACGCCCACTTCAATCACGGTTGTGGCCACAAGCAAATCGAGTTCTGCATTTTTAAAGGCAGCCATAATATCTTGTTTTTCTTGCGGTTTCATTCGCCCATGTACAAGACCAATTTTAAGCATCGGCAACGCTTTCGTTAAATCTTCCCAAATAGCCTCTGCTGCTTGCGCCTCTAACACTTCAGATTCATCAATTAACGTACAAACCCAATAAGCCTGGCGTTTTTCATTAATACAGGCATTTTTTACTCGAGCAACGATTTCATCACGACGCTCTTCTGAAATAACAACTGTCGTAATCGGCATTCTACCTGGTGGCAATTCGTCAATAATCGACGTATCGAGATCGGCATAAACCGTCATCGCTAACGTTCTCGGGATTGGTGTTGCTGTCATAATCAGTTGATGGGGATAAAATCCTGCTTTTTCGCCTTTTTCTCGCAACATTAAACGTTGATGTACGCCAAAGCGATGTTGTTCATCAATAATTACCAAGGCTAAATCGGCAAATTCTACTTCTTCTTGGAACAAAGCATGCGTACCCACCACCATTTGTACCGCACCGGACTTAATTTTTTCCAGTTCGGCTTGGCGAGCTTTCCCTTTCACCTTACCCGCTAACCAGCCAACTTCAATACCGAAAGGCTCTAACCAACGGCGGAAATTATTCGCATGCTGTTCCGCTAAAATCTCTGTTGGTGCCATTAAAGCCACTTGTTTGCCATTATCAATCGCTAATAAGGCAGCTAAGGCTGCAACTAACGTTTTCCCTGAACCCACATCACCTTGAACAAGTCGCATCATTGGATAATCTTTCGCTAAATCCTGTTCAATATCTGCCACCACTCTATTTTGAGCATTTGTTGGTTGAAACGGCAAAGATGCAAGAAAACGTTGTTTCAAATCAGTTTGATAATGCAATGGCAACGCTAAAAACTGCTGCGTACCCAAGCGCACTTTTTGCATTGCAAGATTGTGTGCTAAAAGTTCTTCAAAGATAAGTCGTTGTTGTGCCGGATGCTGTCCTTTCTCCAAAATATCTAATGAGATATCTGGCGGTGGACGATGCAAAAATCGAATCGCATCCTTTAGGCTAAAAGGATGTGGATTAAATTCATTAGGTAAAATTTCCGTCAATTGGATTTTATCGAGTAAAGCCAATGCTTGATCGGTTAGCTTACGTAATGAATTTTGTTTTAAACCTTCTGTTGTGGAATAAATTGGTGTGAGCGTTTCCTCTAAAACCAATGGCGCATTATCCCGTATAATTTGATACTCAGGATGATGAATTTCCGCCATAAAACGCCCGCGTTTAATTTCACCAAATGCTTTGACGCGCGTACCAATCTGAAAACTATTTTTCATCCCTGCATTAAAATTGAAGAAACGAAGCATAATTTTGCTTGTTCCATCAGAGAGACTTACGGTTAAAATAGGACGGCGCCCAAAGGCAACTTCACAGGTTTGGACAATACCTTCAATGGTGGCATATTGTTCAGGGCGAAGATCGGCAATAGGCGTAATTCTCGTGCGATCTTCATAACGGATAGGTAAATGAAAAAGCAAGTCTTGGAGATTATGAATTCCAATACGGCTTAATTTATCGGAGATTGCCGCACCTACACCCGATAAAGTGGTTAAAGGAACGGCATCGAGAAGTTGTGTGCTCATTATGCTTCATTAATATTGCGCTTCAAACGAATCACACTGGTAATTTGTTTGATTTTTCGCATAATGTTTTCTAAATGATAGATATCTCTTGCGCCGACTTGGATAATGACCAATAGCACATTATTCTCTAATTCTTCAGTCCAAATACTTTGAATATTACTTTCGCAAGTCGTGACTGCTGTCATAAGACTACCTAATACATTTTGTTCATTAAGCATTTCAATGTGTAATTCGGCATCAAAATTGACCGCACTTTCAGACTCTTCCCATTTCGCAGCAGTGAAATCTTTGGTATTGCTTGACGTTAAATTAGAACAAGCTTGATGATGAACAACCACACCTTTCTTCGCTGTGCTTAATGCCACGATCGGATCACCCGGAATTGGATGACAACATTGAGCGAAAGACGCTTTCATTTCACCATCTCGGCTCAATGTTAGTGTGCTTTGCGTATTTTCAGAAACGCCATCCACATCAATTTCAATGGCTTCATCCATTAATTGATGGGCAATGACACTTGACATTTGATTGCCGACACCAATTTCTACAAAAAGCTCATTGAGGCTTGAGAGATTTAATTCATTCAGTACTGCTTGGATTTTATCTTCAGAAACCTCTGAGAGATAATGTGGTTTCAACGCCATTTCTAACTGTTTTTTGCCTGTTTGAACCGCATCATCTGCACGCAATAATTTTAAGAAATGACGAATACGGGTTCTTGCTCGAGCGGTCACCACAAAGTTTAACCAACTAACGCTTGGGTGAGCGTTTTCACTGGTCACAATCTCAACAGTTTGACCAGATTCTAAGGCTTGCGATAATGGATAAGGTTTATGCTCTACTACTGCCGCAACACAATGATTTCCCACATCAGAATGCACGGCATAAGCAAAATCGACAGCTGTTGCGCCCATTGGCAATTCCACGATGCGACCTTTCGGCGTAAAGACATAAATTTCTTTCGGGAAAAACTCTGATTTGACATTCTCAATAAACTCGAAGGAGTTACCCACGTTTTGTTGAATATCCACCAGGCTTTGTAACCAACGTTGTGCGCGGACTTGAGCGGTGGTGCTATCGTTTTTACCACCTTCTTTATACACCCAATGGGCGGTAATTCCCATTTCAGCAACCTGTTCCATCTCTTCAGTTTGCAAGTGAACTTCCACAGGCACTCCATGAGGACCAATCATTGAGGTTTGTAGCGCTTGGTAGCCATTTGCACGTGGCACAGCAATATAATCTTTCACCTTGCCTGGGCGAGGCTTATACAAACTATGCATTTGTCCCAATCCGCGATAGCAATCATCAACTGAATTCACAATGACACGGAAAGCATAGATATCCATAATTGAATGGAATTTCTGATCTTTCATGCGCATTTTTTGGTAGATTTTATAGAGATGTTTTTCTCGACCCCAAATACGACTTGGAATACCCGCATTTTCAAGACGTTGTGAGATATCATTAGAAATACGTTGGATCAACTCCTGACGAGAACCACGTGCCTGTTCGACGAATTTTTTAAGCACTTCATAACGGCGAGGATGCATGGCTTCAAAAGATAAATCTTCTAATTCATTTTTGATATGCTCAATGCCTAAACGATGGGCTAATGGACAGTAAATCTCTAGGGTCTCTTTTGCAATGCGACGACGTTTATCTGGACGTAATGAGCCCAGTGTTCGCATATTATGGGTACGGTCAGCCAGTTTGATTAAGACGACACGAATATCTCGAGTCATCGCTAAAATCATTTTACGGAAGTTTTCAACCTGTGCTTCTTGGCGGGTACGGAATTTCAATTTATCCAGTTTAGATACGCCATCTACAATTTCGGCTACGCTAGCGCCAAACTCATCTTTTAATTGGGATTCGGTATAAGGGGTATCTTCGATAACATCATGCAATAATGCAGCCATGACAGCTTCATGGTCTAAATGCATTTCCGCAATGATTGAAGCCACTGCAACTGGGTGCGTAATGTAAGGTTCGCCACTTGAGCGAAATTGTCCTTCGTGAGCATCTCGCGCAATGACGAATGCACGTTTGATTAATTCAATTTTATCGGCGGGCAAATACCCCTGAATAATTCGATCTAAATTGGCAAACAATTCCAAAGGACACCTGACTTTTTGTAGAGAGAAAGACTAGGCGGCCAAAATAAGCTTAATTTTGACCGCACTTTAATGAGATTATTCTGTGATTAACGCCACTGCCACTTCTTCATTACGTTGAGAAGCTGCTGCATCTAAATACTCTTTTGCATCCATGATTTCTTGGTTGATTAACCCTTTTTCAATTTCACGTAATGCAATGACAGTTGGTTTATCGTTATCTTCTGGCACTAACGGCTCACTTTGATGTAGCTCTAATTGTCTCGCACGACGAGCGGCGGTTAAAATTAAATCAAAACGGTTACCAATTTTTTCTACTGCATCTTGCACAGTCACTCGAGCCATGTTTTACTCCGATGTTAAAAATAATGTCTATAAGGGGAAATATTGTACTCAATTCAAGGTTATTTTGCTAGTAGCTGGTGAATTAAGTCTGCATTTTCTGTTTGTTGATAAGCTTTGGTCAAGCGCTCTGCCTGTAAAATACTTTGCAAATCTGCCAATGCCTGCTCAAAATTATCATTCACAATAACGTAATCATATTCATTATAATGGGAAATTTCACTGATTGCTTTTGACATTCGTTCAGCAATCACCTCTTTACTATCCTGTCCGCGTCCAATCAAACGACGTTCTAATTCAGGCAATGACGGTGGCAAAATAAAAATACTTTTTACAGAAGGTACCTTTTGACGAATTTGCTGCGCACCTTGCCAATCAATATCTAAAAACACATCAATGCCTTTTGCTAAGTTTTCTTCAATTGCTGGTAATGAAGTGCCGTAATAATTGCCACCAAACACTTTTGCATATTCTAAGAAATGGCCTTTTTCAATTAAACGCTCAAATTCTTCTACGGAAACAAAATAATAATGCACACCATGACTTTCGCCTGGGCGAGGTGAACGTGTTGTATGTGAAATCGACACCATTTTTTTCGTGCCTTGATTTTTCTCTAATAATGCTGAAATTAATGATGACTTGCCCGCCCCACTTGGTGCAGAAAGAATATATAAATTACCTTGAGACATAATTCAAACCTCTTCTTGTTGTTTGTTTTTATTATACAAAAAGAAAATGAAAAGTGCGGTCAAAATTTCATTTGTTTTTCCTCCTCGTTAAAAAGTGATCGAGATCACAAAAAAGTGGTATATACCCTTTTTTTTATCAAAATGCCCGTGCTATAATCCGAAAGAACTCGTTAGAGCAACGATTTTGTTTAACTTAAAAATAGAAGGTGAAAATCTTATGGCTATTAAAATTGGTATCAACGGTTTCGGCCGTATCGGTCGTATCGTATTCCGTGCAGCACAACAACGTGATGACATCGAAGTTGTAGGTATTAACGACTTAATCGACGTTGAATACATGGCTTACATGTTGAAATACGATTCAACTCACGGTCGTTTTGACGGTACTGTTGAAGTTAAAGACGGTAACTTAGTTGTAAACGGTAAAACTATCCGTGTTACTTCTGAACGTGATCCTGCAAACCTTAACTGGGGTGCGATCGGCGTTGATGTTGCAGTTGAAGCAACAGGTTTATTCTTAACTGATGAAACAGCACGCAAACACATCACTGCTGGTGCGAAAAAAGTCGTATTAACAGGTCCTTCTAAAGATAGCACACCAATGTTCGTACGTGGTGTAAACTTCGGTGCATACGCAGGTCAAGATATTGTGTCTAACGCATCTTGTACAACAAACTGTTTAGCACCTTTAGCACGTGTTGTTCACGAAACCTTCGGTATCAAAGATGGTTTAATGACTACTGTTCACGCAACCACAGCAACTCAAAAAACTGTTGATGGCCCATCAGCTAAAGACTGGCGCGGTGGTCGTGGTGCATCACAAAACATCATCCCTTCATCTACCGGTGCAGCAAAAGCAGTAGGTAAAGTATTACCAGCATTAAACGGTAAATTAACTGGTATGGCGTTCCGTGTTCCTACTCCAAACGTTTCTGTAGTTGACTTAACTGTAAACTTAGAAAAACCAGCAACTTACGAACAAATCAAACAAGCAATCAAAGATGCAGCTGAAGGTAAAACTTTCAACGGCGAATTAAAAGGCGTTTTAGGTTACACTGAAGATGCAGTAGTTTCTACAGACTTCAATGGTTGTGCTTTAACTTCTGTATTTGATGCTGATGCGGGTATCGCATTAACTGACTCTTTCGTTAAATTAGTATCTTGGTACGATAACGAAACTGGTTACTCAAACAAAGTATTAGACTTAGTTGCACACGTATACAACTACAAAGGCTAATCAAAATAGCTAAAAAATTAACCGCTCTTTTTAGAGCGGTTTTTTTATATCGCCAGTAATGGATTTTAAGAATAGGCTTTAAAATTCTTTCCTTTTGTTTCTGTTAATCCTTGATAATGACGGAAATTATAAATAAGTGGCTTCCATTTTGTTGGATCAATACGATCCTTATCAAATAGCACATCATCTTGCCCATGAAATGCCACCACCGTAAATTCTACAATCGCATAATTCTCTTCTGTACGCTCTGTTATATGACTAACTTTTACTTCAGCTTGTAAAGGACATTCTAATACTCGTTTCGGTGCAACTGTAGTCGACTCCTGCGGTGTTAAACCTGCTATTTCAAACTTGTTTGGTGTTGTTTTCCCTGAAAGTTTTTCAATACGGCTAATATTATCAATCAAATTCTCAGGTACTAAATTAATCACCGCCTCCCCTGTTGATTTCAGATTCTCAAGCGCTTTTCCTCCTAATACTAAACCAATAACAATATTTTTCCCTAAGCTCCAACTCGATGAAATTGGCGTAATATTGGTATGGTTAGCTTTATCGGCTGTCGATAATAAAATAACTGGAAAGCCATAATAAAATGCGCCGGGATTGATTTCTCTATGCATAACATTCTCCTTCTTTTAATGTTTTAGTTAGTCTATAAAAAATAGATTCACAAAGTAGATACCGAGATATAAGTAAAACATAGAGAACCTAGATATAACAAGGCTCTACGACTAATAATTTAATGGCAGAATATAGAATAAAAATAGAAAAATCAAAATGTCTATTATTTATTCTATATCGACAAAATAACAACATTTCTCTAGCTTTTAAATTTATTTCGTTTATATTAGCGCACACTTGTTCGCTCAAATAAGGCTTATATGAATTTAGAACGTCATTTCGTCAATCGAATTCGCCAGCAGGCAAAAACTCGTCAAAATGCAACCGCACTTCGCCATAAAATTAATGGCTTGTGGAAAGATATTTCATGGAACGCATTCCAACAACAGCTTGATCAGCTTTCATTAGCTTTTCTTGCTTGCAATATTCAAGTACAAGATAAAATTGCGATTTTTGCGCACAATATGTCACGCTGGACAATCGCAGATATTGCAGCCCTTCAAGTCCGTGCTATTACCGTTCCCATTTATGCAACCAATACGGCACAACAAGCCGAATTTATTTTAAATCATGCCGATGTTAAAATTCTGTTTGTTGGTGATCAAGAACAATATGATCAAGCGTTAGAAATTGCACATCAGTGTCCACAATTACAAAAAATTGTGGCCATGAAAGAACAGATTCAATTGACTGAAACTACACTTTCTTGCCATTGGGACGATTTAATTCAATTAGGTACAGAAGAATTCCAAACTGAATTTGAAACTCGTTTAGCAAGTAAAACGATGGATGATTTATTCACAATCATCTACACATCAGGCACAACAGGTGAACCGAAAGGCGTAATGCTTGATTACAGTAACTTAGCGCATCAACTTGAAGCCCATGATATTGCATTAGATGTTAATCAAGATGAGGTTTCACTTTCTTTTTTACCATTTAGCCATATTTTTGAGCGAGCTTGGGTTGCCTATGTGTTACATCGTGGAGCAATCCTTTGTTATCTCGAAGATACCAATCAAGTACGTGAAACATTGACAGAAGTACGCCCGACCTTTATGTGTGCGGTACCGCGTTTCTATGAAAAAATTTATTCTGCTGTGCTTGATAAAGTACAAAAAGCCCCTTTTATTCGTCAGATGATTTTCCATTGGGCGATTGCAGTGGGGCAAAAACGTTTTGATCTTCTCTCTCAAAATAAAAAAGTCCCGTTCTTCTTGCAAAAACGTTATGCGCTTGCCGATAAACTGGTACTTTCTAAATTACGTTCATTATTAGGCGGACGCATTAAAATGATGCCCTGCGGTGGCGCAAAATTAGAACCAACCATTGGTCTTTTCTTCCACAGCATTGGGATTAACATCAAACTCGGTTATGGTATGACTGAAACCACGGCCACCATTTCTTGCTGGGATGACCATCATTTTAATCCGAATTCTATTGGTAAATTAATGCCAAATGCCGAAGTTAAAATTGGGGAAAATAACGAAATTCTGGTTCGTGGCGGTATGGTAATGAAGGGTTACTATAAAAAGCCTGAAGAAACTGCCCAAGCCTTCACCGAAGATGGTTTCTTGAAAACGGGAGATGCCGGTGAGTTTGATGCTGAAGGTAATTTATTTATTACCGATCGTATTAAAGAATTGATGAAAACCTCTAACGGCAAATACATTGCTCCACAATATATCGAAGGTAAAATCGGTAAAGATAAATTTATCGAACAAATTGCGATTATTGCCGATGCCAAAAAATATGTTTCAGCCCTAATCGTGCCTTGTTTTGATAGCGTAGAAGAATATGCGAAAAAACTGAATATTAAGTATCAAGATCGCATGGAATTACTCAAACACTCTGAAATTATTAAAATGTTTGAGAAGCGCATCGAAAGCCTCCAAAAAGAATTGGCGCACTTCGAACAAGTGAAGAAATTTACGCTACTCTCTCAAGCATTTAGTGTAAAACTTGGTGAAATCACCCCTACGCTCAAATTACGTCGAAAAGTGATTATGGAACGCTATCGTCATATTATTGACTCAATGTATTCCAACAACAAAGAAAATAAGGAAAATAAAGAATAAAAAAGGCGGTGAATTTTCACCGCACTTTTTATTTTCACTAAAGCCATTTATTCGACTTCTACTAGTACGCCTGCTTGACGAGGTTTCAATACGCCTACCTCACTAAGCTCAATACCGGCTTTTTTCGCAATCTCTAAAATTTCCGCTTCACTTTCTGGTTTAACCGCAATCAACAAACCACCTGAAGTTTGTGGATCGCAAAGTACCGCCCTTTGATAATCGGTAAGAGGGCCGATTTTATGACCATAGCTTTCAAAATTACGGTTGGTTCCACCTGGTACACAACCTTCTGCAATGTAATCTGCTACGCCATCTAATAATTTGATTTTATCAAAATGCACAACCGCATTAAGATTTGAGCCTTCACAGATTTCAGCTAAGTGCCCTAATAAACCAAAACCAGTTACATCTGTCATGGCGGTTACACCTGCAACTTCTGCAAATTGGCTGCCAATCAGGTTCATTTGACACATGGCTGCCGTTGCCAAGCCTTGATGTTCTGGTTTTAATTTGCCTTTTTTCTCTGCAGTAGTCAGCACACCGATACCTAATGGTTTGGTTAAATAAAGCTTACACCCTGCTTCTGCTGAGGCATTACGTTTTACACGATCCGTTGCAATAACGCCTGTTACCGCTAAACCAAAAATGGGTTCTGGCGCATCAATCGAGTGTCCACCAGCCAGTGAAATCCCCGCTTGATGACAAGCAAAACGGCCACCATCAACAATCTTCTGTGCCACTTCTGCCGGCAATTTATTAATCGGGAAGCCTAGAATGGCAATCGCCATAATCGGCTTACCGCCCATTGCAAAAATATCACTAATGGCATTGGTTGCTGCAATGCGACCAAAATCAAAAGGATCATCCACAATCGGCATGAAGAAATCCGTGGTACTGATAATTGCAGTACCATTACCAAGATCATAAACCGCAGCATCATCCGCTGTTTCGTTACCGACCAATAAATTGGGATCAGCAAATTTTTCGAGTTTAGTCTGTAAAATTGTCCCTAACACCTTAGGCGAAATTTTACAACCTCAACCTGCGCCGTGGCTGTATTGTGTTAAACGAATCTCATCTGTCATATTCAATCCTTTGTAAAAATAACGTACTTCTTAAACAAAAGAGCGGTTAGAAAAAGCCACATTTAAGAGGCCAATTTCTCTACTTTTGCTTGTTTAATCATATTATCGCTGACTTCTAAAATAGTAATTCGTAAGCCATCGATTTCACAAACGGTTCCTTCATCAGGAATATCCTCAAGATGTTCGAGAATCAAACCATTAAAGGTGCGTGCATCCTCTGTATCTAATTCCCAACCAAACATTTTATTCAAATCACGAAGATTTGCCGAGCCTTCAATAATCATCGAACCATCAGATTGCTGAACGACTTCTTGTTCAATAGTCGGTGCAGTAGTGGTTGTAAAATCACCCACAATTTCTTCTAAAATATCTTCAAGCGTGACTAATCCTTTAATGTCACCATATTCGTCCACCACTAAACCGATACGTTCTTTTTTCGTACGGAAATTCGCTAATTGTGTTTTCAGTGGTGTCCCTTCTGGAATGAAGTACACTTCATCGACGGCACGTAGTAAAGTTTCTTTGGTGAATTCATTTTTTTCTAATAACAAACGAAACGCTTCACGCACGCGCAAAATCCCTAATACTTGCTCATCAAGGCTGCCTTTATACAACACAATTCGGTTATGTGGTGCATGATTAAGCTGGCGCATAATGGCTTTCCAATCGTCATCAATATCAATCCCAGCAATTTCATTACGTGGCACCATGATATCGTCAACCGTCACGGTTTCCATATCTAAAATAGAGAGCAACATTTGTGGATGCTGTTCATCCGGTGTAGCTTCTCCTGCTTCCGATACGATACTACGAAGTTCTTCACGACTAATCACTTGTTTTTGCATATCGGGTTTTAAACCCACCATTCGCATTAATGTCTTCGTGAAAAGATTCATTAACCAAACCAACGGATAAAATATTTTTAATAGCAAGACTAAAATATGGCTTGAAAATAATCCCACCTTTTCTGGATGCATTGCCGCGACGGTTTTAGGGAAAATTTCAGAAAAAACAAGCATCACAAAGGTTAATAAACCTGTTGCAATAGCCACACCCGCATCGCCATATAAACGCATACCAATCATGGTTGCAATAGCTGAAGCACTGATGTTAACAAGGTTATTAAAGATCAGAATAAAACTTAATAAGGTATCAGGCTTTTCGAGCAGTTTTTCTGCTTTTTGCGCGCCTTTATTACCTTGTTCCGCCATAAAACGAAGGCGATATTTATTAAGAGAGAGTAATCCGGTTTCTGAGCCGGAGAAATAGGCTGATAAAACTAAACAAATAATGAGTGTAATAAATAAAGTACTAAGGGGGATACTGTCCAAGGGTAAATCCTTTTGTTCGTTAATCAACAAAAAGTGCGGTTATTTTCACCGCACTTTTTACCTGTTCTTTGATTTCGATTAAATCAAACGGCTGCCAAAATAGCCAATTGTGAGCAGAATGATACCTGAAATTGCGTAAATAATCATCCTTTTTCCGCGCCATCCCAGTCGCCAATGACCAAAACAAGCAATACCAAAACTAATCCAAGCAAGGAAAGAGAAAATCGCTTTGTGCAGATTTTCTGGCGTCACCGCTTGTAATACATGATAAGTCCCCGAAATTAAAGTTAGCGTCAATAATGCTTCACCCATGGCAAATAAACAGAAGAAATGACGTTCTACCGCCATTAATGGTGGAATTGCGGGCGAAAATTGAATTTTACGTTTTTTCAAATTGCGATCTAACCAGACCAACTGAATCACATAAAGCGTTGCAATAAAACACACGGCATAGGTAAACAGTGATAAGCCAATATGGAACAACATCAATGTGTTCTGATTCAACATTTGGATGATGTGGCTTGATAAGAATGTCGCAAAGATCAAGCTAATGATCGAAAACGCATACACGATTGGTAAAACAAACCACATTGTGGAAACGAGAAACATGGAAAGCGTCGCCAATCCGGCAATAACTGCGCTCATTAAGGACGCGATTCCCATTAATGTAAAACGTTGTCCTGAAGCAAGATCCTCTAGCAAAGGGAAGGTGCTGACAGCATGCAGAATAATGGCTGCAAGTGCGGTCAGAAAAAACGGGATTTTACTTTGACTTAACTTCCCTTCCGATGAGTTCATCAAAAATGGAGCGATCAGCAATAGACTAAGAATGTAAAAAATAATCGAAAAAAGGGCAAACCACATAATGCGTTCTCTTTACTAGGAATTATTCTTATTTTAACGGATCTTTTCTCTAGATCGCCATAATTTTATTTGAAATGATGAAAAACGCCCAAATTTCGGTATAATCACGGCAATTTTTTAAGAAAAAACAGGATTTAAAATGTTTGAGAATTTATCGGATCGCCTTTCCAAAACGCTACGCAACATTAGCGGTAAAGGTCGCTTAACTGAAGATAATATTAAAGAAACCCTACGCGAAGTACGTATGGCTTTATTAGAAGCTGACGTTGCGTTGCCTGTCGTACGTGAATTTATCGCCAAAGTAAAAGAAAGCGCATTAGGCGAAGAAGTCAATAAAAGCTTAACACCAGGCCAAGAGTTCTTAAAAATTGTTCAACGTGAACTCGAAAAAGCCATGGGTGAAGCCAATGAAAGCTTAAACTTAGCAACGCAGCCACCCGCAGTTATTTTAATGGCGGGTTTGCAAGGTGCGGGTAAAACCACCAGCGTGGGTAAATTAGCAAAATTCTTACGCGAACGTCATAAAAAGAAAGTGCTTGTGGTCTCTGCCGACGTATATCGTCCTGCAGCGATCAAACAGCTTGAAACCTTAGCACAATCTGTTGGCGTGAATTTCTTCCCATCTGATGTCAAACAAAAACCGGTAGAGATTGCAAAAGCGGCACTTGCTGACGCGAAACTCAAATTCTACGATGTATTAATCGTGGATACCGCGGGTCGCTTACACGTTGATAGCGAGATGATGGATGAAATCAAGCAAGTTCATGCGACATTAAATCCAATTGAAACGCTTTTCACCGTTGATGCAATGACCGGTCAAGATGCGGCAAATACAGCTAAAGCCTTCAACGAAGCCTTGCCACTTACCGGGGTTATCTTAACCAAAGTGGATGGTGATGCGCGTGGCGGTGCGGCTTTATCTATTCGTCAAATCACCGGCAAACCGATTAAATTCCTTGGTGTGGGCGAAAAAACAGAAGCCCTTGAGCCATTCCATCCTGATCGCGTAGCGTCGCGTATTTTAGGTATGGGCGATGTACTTTCCCTTATCGAGGATCTGGAACGTTCTGTGGATCGCGAAAAAGCGGAAAAAATGGCACAGAAATTCAAGAAAGGTGATGATTTCACCTTAGACGATTTCCGTGAACAGCTCCGTGAGATGAAAAAAATGGGCGGCATGATGTCAATGCTTGAAAAATTACCGGGTGCGAAAAACTTACCGGATCATGTCAAAAATCAAGTGGATGACAAAATGTTTATCAAAATGGAAGCCATCATTAATTCCATGACCTTAAAAGAGCGTGCCAATCCAGATATTATCAAAGGAGCTCGCCGTCGTCGTATTGCATTAGGTTCTGGCACTCAAGTTCAAGATGTGAATAAGCTGCTGAAACAATTTGACGAAATGCAGCGTATGATGAAGAAAATGCGCAAAGGTGGCATGGCGAAGATGATGCGCGGTATGCAAGGCTTAATGGGTGGAGGCGGCTTAGGTGGCCTTGGTGGTTTAGGTGGTATGTTTAAACGTTAATCCCTTCTTCAAATAAAGTGCGGTCAAAAATCAATAGGTTTTTGACCATATTTTTTATCTTTTTATTCAGCATTTCCTATTACCCGATTAAATTACTCAGTTTTAGGTAATATTTTCATCAATCGATAGTCGATATAATTGCTCAAGTATTTTACTTAGCGTAAAATCTAGCTCTTGATGGCTATTCTCGGAATAACTAACCATCAAGGCATCGTATTTTCTAATAATCTAGGAGTGATAAAATGGGACAGTATAAAAAGTTCTGGTACCTATTAGTCGCCGTATTGATTGGGGCATTCTCCATTCTCGGCTACTACGGGTTCGAGGTTTATCGTGAAGCACCACCAATTCCGCAACAATATGTTTCTGAATCTGGCGAAAAAGTGATTACTCACGATGATATTTTACATGGTCAAACCGCTTGGCAAACCACTGGTGGTATGCAAGTGGGTTCTGTTTGGGGCCACGGTGCATACCAAGCACCAGACTGGACGGCAGATTGGCTTCACCGTGAATTAACTAACTGGTTGGATATTACCGCGAATCAAGAATTTGGTAAAAACTTCGCTGATTTAAATGATGAACAACAAACGTTATTAAAAGCGCGTCTAACCAAAGAATATCGTGGTAGCAAAGTTGAAAACGGTACCGTTGTGCTTTCAAACACCCGTTTAGCGGCAATGGAAAAAACAGCACAATACTACATCTCTTTATACGGTGATGATCCTGCAACCAAAGTGACTCGTGAACACTTTGCGATGAAGGATAATACTCTTCCTGATTTACAAGCTCGTAAAGACTTAGCTAAATTCTTCTTCTGGACCGCATGGACTGCATCTGCTGAACGTCCAAATACTCACGCAAGTTACACCAACAACTGGCCACACGAGCCGTTAATTAATAACGTGCCAACACCAGAAAACGTCATTTGGTCTATTGCGAGTGTGGTATTCCTCATTGCGGGTATTGGTTTCGTGGTATGGATTTGGTCATTCAAAAAACGTGAAGACGAAAAAGAACCACCAATGCCAGAGTTCGATCCACTCACAAAATTACAACTTACTCCTTCTCAACGTGCGTTAGGTAAATACCTCTTTACTGTGCTTGCTCTTTTCGTATTGCAAGTCACATTAGGTGCGGTTGTAGCACACTACACAGTTGAGGGGCAGGAATTCTATGGTATTGATATTTCGCAATACTTCCCATATTCATTAGTGCGTACATGGCATATTCAAGCAGCCTTATTCTGGATTGCAATGGCATTCTTAGCCGGTGGTTTATTCCTTGCACCAATCATTAATGGCGGTAAAGATCCGAAATTCCAAAAATTGGGTGTGGATGTTCTTTACTGGGCATTAGTGGTATTAGTCGTCGGTTCATTCACAGGTAGCTACTTAGCGATTGCGCATATTCTCCCTGAAGAATGGAGCTTCATGTTTGGTCACCAAGGCTATGAATTCATTGACTTAGGTCGTTTCTGGCAAGCAGTGAAATTCGCAGGCATCTTATTCTGGTTAGTCTTAATGCTTCGCGGCACAGTGAATGCATTCAAACAACCTGGTGATAAAAACTTATTGGCATTATTCTTCGCCTCAGTAATTGCGATCGGTTTATTCTATGGCCCAGCATTATTCTATGGCGAGCACACTCACATTTCTGTGATGGAATACTGGCGTTGGTGGGTAGTTCACCTATGGGTAGAAGGCTTCTTTGAAGTATTCTCTGTAGCGGCACTCTCATTCATTTTTGTAAGTTTAGGTTTAGTTTCACGTCGTACTGCAACTGTGGCAACCATTACTGAAGCGGCGTTATTCTTAATCGGTGGTATCCCTGGTACTTTCCACCACTTATACTTCGCAGGTGCAACCACTCCAATTATCGCAGTAGGTGCATCATTCTCTGCGCTTGAAGTGGTTCCATTAGTGTTATTAGGTCATGAAGCTTGGGAACACTGGGCAATGCAACAAAAAACACCTTGGATGGACCGTTTAAAATGGCCTCTTTACTGCTTCGTAGCTGTAGCGTTCTGGAATATGTTAGGTGCTGGCGTATTTGGTTTCTTAATCAATCCACCAATTTCGCTTTACTATATCCAAGGCTTGAACACCACTGCCGTTCATGCTCACGCTGCATTATTCGGTGTATACGGTTTCTTAGCATTAGGCTTCGTTTTCTTAATCGCGCGTTACTTACGCCCAGATACACCATTTAATGACAAGTTAATGAAATGGGGCTTCTGGTTATTAAATGGCGGTTTAGTATTAATGATCGTATCAAGCTTACTACCAATCGGTGTTATTCAAGGTTATGCAAGTATCTCTGAAGGCTTATGGTATGCACGTAGTGAAGAATTTATGCAACAACCTCTATTCGATACCCTACGTTGGGTTCGTTTCGGTGGCGACATTGTCTTCATCTTCGGTGCACTCGCTTTCTTCTGGCAAATCTTTACGATGGTATTCTTTAAACCGAAAAAAGCAGCATAATTAAATTTATGCTCATGCAAAAGCGGCTAAGTAATTAGCCGCTTTTTATTTGTGAAAAATTCGTTAAATTTCTAACCGCACTTTGATCTCTATCAAATCATTTACCTTCTTTTAAGTATGATTAAATTCGTCTTTAGATCTATACTTTCTACACTTTTCAACTTTTCTTATAACATTTCAACATGAGCAACAATCCATTCAACGCTAGTTGGTCATCAAAAGGCAATACGCTATGTCTTGGTCACTGGGATATTACTTATCTTGGTTTACCTGTGGTACTACCGATTGAACGCCGTGATAAAGATATGGGAACAAATAATATTTATAATTTTATCGACCCTGAAGATGAGCTCTATCGAGAAGGATTAATGGAAGATGATTGGATTGTGGAAAATATCGATTGGCTTTCCGATGTCTTTATTGAGCATAACATTCCCTTAGAAGAAGAAACCATGCGAGCATTCTATCAAGCGGTGAATAAGGAAGATTGGCGCTGTGGTAGCTGTGGTGGATGTATTTAATAGCAAAGTGCGGTCAATTTTATCACCGTTTTTATACCGAACTGTCATAATAAAAACACTAGGAAATTCAATATTTCTGATATAGAATTCTCCGATTTGTTTTTTAAAAGGGAGAAAAAAGATGAAACTTGTTGAAGTTAAACATCCGCTTGTTAAACATAAATTAGGCGTGATGCGCGAAGCTGATATTGATACCAAAAAATTCCGTGAACTCGCCACTGAAGTAGGTAGCTTACTCACCTATGAAGCCACTGCTGACCTTGAAACAGAAAAAGTGATTATTGAAGGTTGGAATGGCCCAGTTGAAATTGAACGTATCAAAGGCAAAAAGGTCACTGTTGTGCCAATTTTACGCGCAGGCCTTGGTATGATGGACGGTGTATTAGAACATGTTCCAAGTGCTCGTATCAGTGTGGTTGGGATTTATCGTAATGAAGAAACCCTTGAGCCTGTCCCTTATTTCCAAAAACTCGCGAGCGATTTAGAAGAACGTTTAGCTATCGTTGTGGACCCAATGCTTGCAACCGGTGGTTCAATGATCTCTACAATTGATTTATTAAAAGCAAAAGGTTGCCAACATATCAAAGTATTAGTATTAGTGGCGGCACCTGAAGGGATCAAAGCATTAGAAAAAGCGCATCCAGATATCGAACTTTATTGTGCATCGATTGATGATCACTTAAATGAACAAGGCTACATCATTCCAGGCTTGGGTGATGCGGGCGATAAGATTTTTGGGACGAAATAATTCCCTTTTAATAAGACGGCATTTATGGCCGTCTTTTTTCCGTGCGTGAAAACACAAAAGCTAAAAAAGCATTAAAACCGACCGCACTTTCAGTTAATTCAAACCGAGAGTTGAAACTAAATGAGTAATCAAACTACAACCGCACCTGTTGAGGTGCAAAGCATGGGCAAACAAGCGTTTGTCGGTTTACAGATGTTATTTGTGGCCTTTGGTGCCTTGGTATTAGTTCCCTTAATCACCGGATTAAATTCTAATACAGCCCTTCTTACCGCAGGTATTGGTACACTACTTTTCCAACTTTGTACCGGTAAACAGGTTCCTATTTTCTTAGCCTCCTCTTTTGCCTTTATTGCGCCTATTCAATATGGCGTACAAACTTGGGGCATTCCAACCACAATGGGTGGACTTGCTTGCGCAGGCTTCGTCTATTTCGCGCTATCAACCTTAGTGAAATTACGTGGTAGTGCTGCACTTGAGCGTATCTTCCCGCCTGTTGTTGTAGGTCCAGTAATTATTATTATTGGTATGGGGCTTGCACCAGTTGCTGTGGATATGGCATTAGGTAAAAACAGTGCATACAGCTATGAGCACTCTGTATTGGTTTCGATGATTACCTTGGTCACTACCCTTTCTGTTGCGGTATTTGCTAAAGGTATGATGAAACTGATTCCAATTATGTTTGGTATCGTTGCTGGCTATGCGGTTTGTTTATTCCTAGGATTAATTAATTTCCAACCTGTTTTAGACGCAAAATGGTTTGAATTACCTGAGTTAACCAAACCAGAATTTAATTTAGAAGCGATTCTTTATATGCTACCAATTGCTATCGCACCAGCCGTTGAACACGTGGGTGGTATTATGGCAATCAGTTCTGTAACTGGTAAAGATTTCCTAAAAAAACCAGGCTTACATCGCACCTTATTAGGTGATGGTGTGGCAACGGCCGCTGCTTCATTAGTAGGTGGTCCACCAAATACCACTTATGCTGAAGTAACCGGAGCTGTCATGCTCACTCGCAACTTCAATCCAAACATTATGACCTGGGCAGCGATATGGGCAATTGCAATTTCTTTCTGTGGTAAAGTTGGCGCATTCCTTTCTACTATCCCAACCATCGTAATGGGTGGCATTATGATGTTGGTATTCGGCTCGATTGCCGTTGTTGGGATGAGCACTTTAATTAAAGGTAAAGTAGATGTAACTGAACCACGTAACCTTTGCATCATTTCCGTGGTAATGACTTTTGGGATCGGGAATATGTTTGTCAACGTCGGTGATGTCGTTTCCCTAAAAGGGATTAGCCTTTGTGCCATCGTTGCCATTGTACTGAACTTGATTTTGCCAAAAGCAAAAAATGAAGTAGAATAAAACTTCCCAAATAAAAGGGTTAAATGAAAGTTTAGCCCTTTCTTTTTTATTTTAAATCAACTCGTTAATCCGTGAATCAGCAACTTTCTTTACCTATTCATCAAATTGATGATGAAACGCTTGAGAATTTTTATAGCGATAATAATGCATTATTGCTCAATTCTTTACGTCAAAATATGACTGATTTACAACAGCAATTTTTCTACCTCTGGGGCTGCCAAAGCGTAGGGAAAACCCATCTGTTACGTGCACTCTGTAATGAATATATTCAGCAACAACGGAGCGCCATTTATGTCCCGTTGAGCAAATCACAATATTTTTCCACTGCAGTTTTTGAGAATTTAGAACAGCAAGAACTGGTTTGCTTAGACGATTTGCAAACAATTATTGGAAATTCAGAATGGGAAATTGCCTTATTTGATCTCTTTAATCGTATTAAGGCTAATAGCAAAACCTTATTAGTTGTCAGTGCAGATCAATCTCCAACTGCCCTACCCGTTAAATTACCGGATCTTGCTTCTCGCTTAAAATGGGGAGAAAGTTATCAATTGATCCCACTCAGCGATGAACAGAAATTTGCAGTATTGAAGCAGAATGCCCATCAACGAGGTATCATACTTTCAGATGATACTGCCAATTTTATATTCACGCGTTTAGATCGTGATATGGCGACACTAAAAGAAGCATTAGTGAAACTTGATGAAGCCTCACTACAAGCCAAACGAAATCTGACGATTCCTTTTGTGAAATCGATTTTAGGCTTATAAACAAGCAAAAAAAATAACCGCACTTTTTCAAGGGCGGTTAATTTTTATCAATTTAATTACCAACAGTGACGACAATAGCCTACGCCGACACTCGGCATTATCGCAACAGGGACACGAGAATACCCTCTCTGTTTAGAGCGATGATCACTCGCGTTCATTTCATTTGGGATACTGTCTCTTTGTGCAACTTTCGCTTTTTCTCGAGCACTTACCGTATTACCACTTATTACTCGAGCATTGTAATCCTGCACGGTATTCATATCATACGCTGCAGCCCCATTTCCAATAGTTGATGCCTCTTGAGGAGCTGTACAAGCTGTTAAAACAGATAGTGCTGCAATAGAAATTAATTTTTTCATAATACTACCTTTTATCACAAACTACTTTATTGAGTGTTTCTCTGCCTTCTTTAATCCGCGCATTTGCTTTTTTTCTAATGTTTGGATCTTCATTTTGCTCAATGTATTTCGCTACATTCGCATTTCGGATTGCATAAACAGGCACATACTGTGAATGTTTTGTCTCACCTTTTTTATAAATCGTTGCCCCTAACACACTACCATAATACTCACTGGCATCATTAGGTTTGATGTAATAATTACTGGTATTAGTGACATCTACGCCATCATCACTTTTAAAACCGCTACAAATCCCCGCGGGTGAAAGAAACGTTGTTTTTGATGCCGCAGCTTCATTAAATTTATATACCTCAAATTCAACACTATTAGCCAGTTCTTCCATATCTTTTTCAGATTTAGGATCTAAACTTCGCTGTCCTTTCCCATCAATATATTTCACTGTTTCAGAAATATTACTTTCAGAAACATTAACTGAAACATTATTTTCAGGTGTCTTCATTTTCGTTGCATATACAACACTACTACCTTCGGCTAAAACAGCTGATGATGCCAAAATACAAAATGAGTAAATCCCAATTTTTTTCTTAATATGACTCATAATACTAATGCGATTCCCTAAGTTAATAATTGTTTTCGTATAATTCAATTGGTAAATAATCCGGGTCTCGGAAGAAAGTGTACTTCATTCCGGTTAATTCATCAACCCGAATTGACTCACAAGAGACGCCTTTTTCTAAAAGATAAGCGACATATTCATCAATACTTTCTACTTTGAATGCTAAATGCCGTAAACCACAAGCTTCAGGATTTGTTACTCTTTGAGGCGGATTTGGAAATGAAAATAACTCAATTAGACTCCCATCAGGAAAACTTAAATCTAATTTATAACTATCTCGTTCTGCCCGATAAGTTTCATTTAGCTGTTTCGCCCCTAAAATCTCCATATAAAAATACTTCGAACGTGCATAGTTCGAAGCAATAATCGCAATATGGTGAAAACCTAATAATTGAGGTTTCATTATTTCTCCGGTGTGATACTTTTTGCTTTTTCTTCTTCCTGTAAAGCGAGTGCATCACGTGCTGCACGAATACTTTTCTCAAGCATTGGCACGCGAGGATCATCTGGCTCCAATAAACGTAGCATCATAGCCCAGGTGACGGCAGCCATTTTATAATCCTCACCCTCAAAATAACTGAAAGCTAGTAAACTTAATGCTTCTGGATTAGAATGATCTTGACGAATAATTTCACGTAAAAGTTGATTACCTTTCAGTTTATCCGTTTGATCTTCAGAAGACATTAACATACGCGCATAAGAAAGCTTATAATCTAAATTATCCGGCTCAAGTTTATTCGCTTGTTGGTAACTATCAAAGGCTAATTTTCCATTACCTAAATTCATCCCTACCTGACCTAATAACCACCATTTTTTAGCATCCTTTGGTGTTTTTTGTAAATCCAAACGAAGTGCGGTCGAAAATTGCTGCATTTCTGCATCCGTCATTGGGTTTGTGTCTTCTTCTTTAATTCGTTCAAAGAAGTAAGGTAATTTTGCCAATGTTTTTTCCATCATATCCTCGGCTTTCCAAGATCCCAAAGGAAAATAAGCTCCTGCTGCAATAATGGACAAACCTAATAAACCAGAAACAAACCATAACTTACCGTAATTTTTGGCATTATTATCGATCGTTTGTGTTTCTTGTTGAGGAATATCTTCTAATAATGTCTTTTGTAGCTCTTGTTTAAGTTGTTCAACGTTCTCTACTAAGCCTTGCTGATTATCTTGCTCTATCTCTTTTAAGCGAGAAAAATACAGGGCTTTATTTAACTCATCACGCTTTTTATCTTCTTTTGCTTTAACAGAACGCAACAAGGGATAAAAACAAATCAATGCCACCACTAAAGTGAGCACAATAATACTTAATGCAAAATTCATTATTTATCCTTTTCTTTGAGTAAAGCCGATAAACGCGCATTCTCTTCGTCATCTAAAATCGCGTCAGAATTGACCGCACTTGGGCTTTTCGATTTACGTTTAAATACAAATAAAATGCCAATCAACACTAATAAAATTGGGGCAATCCATAATACGATTGTTGACGTCGTCATTGGTGGATCATAAGTCACAAAATTGCCATAACGTTGAATCATATAATCGACAACTTCACTTCGTTTTTTGCCTTCTTGCAATAATTCAAACACTTTGCCACGCATATCTACAGCAATAGTTGCATTCGAATCGGCAATATTGTTATTTTGACATTGTGGACAACGTAATTCTTGTGTTAATTGATGATAGTCCTTTTCTTGTTCTGGTGAGGCAAAATTCAATGCATCAATAGAAGCCGTCGCCGAGATACTCACCAAAAGTGCGGTTAAAAAAAGCCATGATTTTTTCATTATGGTTTCTCCGCGAGTTTGTCATAAATCGGTTTTAAGGTCTCAGTCCAAACGCGTTCATTCACATCACCCGCTAAGCGATAATGAATCACACCTTTGCCATCAACGATAAATGTTTCTGGTGCGCCGTAAACACCCAAATCTAATGCAAAAGAACCTTTTTCATCTTTAAGCACAAGACTATAAGGATTGCCTAAATCTTTTAGCCATTTTACAGCTTTTGGTGATTCATCTTTATAGTCGATACCAATGATTGTTACGCCTTGTTTAGCCAATTGATTCAAGTATTGATGCTCGGCATAACAAGTTGGACACCAAGTTGCCCACACATTTAAGAGAATCGGTTTGCCTTGTTGGAAAATTTCATTACCGTAGGTTTTATTTTCCAATAAATCCGTTAATGTTTTCTGTGGCACAGGTTTTCCCACAAGCGCAGATTCTAACGCTTTTGGATCATCTCCTTGTGCGTTACGTCCTAACTGAACTAAAAAAGCTGCAGCCACGGCAAGAAAAATAATAAGTGGGATAAGTAGTTTTTTATTCATAACACTATCAATTTCACATCTATTTCTAGGGGCATGCGCCCCTTATTACAATTAAGACTGTTTAACTAATCGACTAAAACGATAACGACGGTCAAACATACAGAGCAAGCCACCTAATGCCATAAACAATCCGCCAATCCAAATCCAACGGATAAATGGTTTATAGTAAAGGCGCAGCGCCCATGAGTTATCATCTATCTTTTCACCCAAGGCGACATAAAGATCGCGAGTAAAGCCCCAATTAATTGCTGCTTCCGTCATTGGCATTTTACTGACGGTATAAAAACGTTTTTCGGCAAATAATGTTGCTTCCGGTTTACCTGCTTTTGAAATGTCGATTTGTGCTTTACCGCCCATATAGTTAGGACCATTTGCATCACTCACGCCTGCAAATTTGAAGTCATAGTTAGCAATCTGTACCGTATCACCCACAGCCATTCGCACATCACGTTCTACACTGAAGTTTTGACTAAAGGCAATTCCCCAAACGGTCATCGCTACACCAAGGTGAGCCAAAATCATCCCCCAATGGGAACGAGAAAGTTTGGTAATACCTTTAAAGAAAGATTCGCGGTGTGTTGCCCGTTGTTTCATTTCGTAGAGACTGAGTAACACAATAATGACAGACATCATGGTACCAAGCACAGCACTGACGGTGAGTTTATTTTGTAAGAAATACGGTAAAGCAAAACCTGCAATCGCCATCACAATGACACTCACAACAACCGGTGTACGAATTTCAGAGAACTGATCACGACGCCATTTGACTAACGGTCCAATACCCAGTAATAAGGCAAATGGAGTCATAATAATCAAGAACATTTGATCAAAGAATGGCGCACCGATCGAAATAGATCCCAAACCTAATTGTTTGTGAACTAACGGCAATAACGTTCCTAAAAACACCACACAAAGTGCGGTCATTAATAGGATGTTATTTAATAATAATAAGGTTTCACGAGAATAACGTTCCGCATTATCACGTGAACGAATTTGGTTGCCTTTGTAAGCATACAAGGTTAACGAGCCACCAATCACTACAACCAAATAAGCAAGAATATATAAACCTCGTGTTGGATCTGAAGCAAAGGCGTGTACTGACACTAAGATACCGGAACGAACTAAGAACGTACCCAGTAAGCAAAGTGAGAAAGCAAGGATCGCTAAAAGCACAGTCCAAGCTTTAAAAGAGCCACGTTTTTCAGTCACCGCTAAGGAGTGGATTAATGCGGTGCCTGCAAGCCAAGGCATTAAAGAAGAGTTTTCTACTGGATCCCAGAACCACCAGCCGCCCCAGCCGAGCTCATAATATGCCCACCAAGAACCAAGCACGATCCCGAGTGTTAAAAACACCCAAGCAGCAATCGTCCAAGGACGTGACCATCTAGCCCAAGCTGAGTCTAATTTTCCCGTCATTAATGAGGCGATCGCAAAGGCAAAAGCCACAGAAAAACCAACATATCCCATATAAAGTAATGGTGGATGGAAAATTAAGCCCACATCTTGCAACATTGGGTTGAGTTCTCTGCCATCTACTGGGAAATCAGGGAATGTACGGGTAAATGGATTCGAAGTAAATAATACGAAGAGTAAAAAGCCGATGCTAATAATCCCCATAATACCTAAAACACGAGCCACCGCTTCCTGTGGCAAGTGTTTGCTAAATAAGGCTACCGCAGCACCCCAAAGTGTTAATAACCAAATCCAAAGTAATAATGAGCCCTCATGTGAACCCCAAACTGCAGATAAACGATAATAAATCGGCAAGCTGCTGTTAGAGTTATTCACCACATATTGCACACTGAAATCATTTACAGCAAACAGATAGAACAATGCTGCAAACGCAATGGTTAAAGTAAAAAATAAACCATAAGTCATTGGACGAGCCAATGACATAAGTTGAGTATGACCTTTTTCAGCTCCCCATAATGGTAGAATGGCTAAAAAGAATGAAACGGCAAGGCTTAAAGCAAGCGCATAATTTCCTAATTCAGCAATCATTAGCGACCTTCTTGCGATTTTTGCTGGGTTTCTTTATAACGACGATCGGCTTCACTCTCGCCTTTTAGTTCTGCCCCCATTGGTTTATGCATTTTCTGCATTTTCTCACCTAATTCTGGCGGCACATAGTTTTCATCATGCTTAGCAAGCACTTCTGTTGCTTCTAATAAGGTTGGTTCTTTTAACACACCTTGCGCAACAATACCCTGTCCCTCGCGGAAAAGATCCGGCAGAATACCTTCGTACTCTACTGTAATGGATGGACCAATATCATTCACATCAAAGCGAACTTTGAGACTTTTCGGATCTCGACTAACAGAGCCTTCAACCACCATACCACCAACACGAATACGTTGCCCAACTTCAGGTTTTTGATCAGGATTTCCGTCTTTCCCTTCTACAACTTCCGAAGGGGTATAAAATAAATCAATATTTTGGCGAAGTGCATAAAGCACCAAACCTGTCGCAATCGAAATACCTAAAATCACAAAGATGATGATCGAAAGTCTTGATTTACGTCTTGGATTCATAGCATATTTCCTTTATTTGCTTGGTTTAAACGGGCTTCACGTTGTTGCTCGCGTAACACTTCTTTTAATACTGCTTTACGCCCCTTGACGCTTTGTATCGCCAAAATGATCATTGCCACGAGGCTAATGCCATAGGAAAGCCACACATAAAAACCGTAGCCTCCCATATTGATAAAATCACTCCAACTTTGGAAAAACATTTTCCGCTCCCTAAAATAAAAATAAAAAACTATTTCAGCTTACTTGCTAACGCTTTTACCCATGGACGTTTACTGTCTTCTTTTAGCAATTCAACGCGGTAACGCACAAGCGTAAACCAAATGGATAAAAATAAAAATCCAAAAATACATAAAATCAGTGGAATTAACATCGGCGTTGCAATCGACGGTTTTTCAAACTTCGTGATACTTGCGCCTTGATGTAAGGTATTCCACCACTCTACGGAAAAGTGAATGATTGGTAAATTCACCACACCAACAATACACAAGATACCCGCTGATTTTGCGCCCACGGCACGATCAGAAAATGCAGAATAAAGCGCTAATACACCGATATATAAGAAGAAAAGAATGAGTTCAGCAGTTAAACGTGCATCCCATACCCACCAAGTTCCCCACATTGGTTTACCCCAAATTGCACCCGTTACCAAAGCAATAAAGGTAAACATTGCACCAATCGGCGCCATGGCTATCATTGAAAGATGAGCGGCTTTAATTTGCCAAACTAACGCAATAATGGCAGCAACAGCCATCGAACCATAGACACCCATTGACCAAATCGCTGCCGGCACATGCACATACATAATTCGGAAACTATTGCCTTGCTGATAATCTGCCGGAGCATAAGCTAAGCCCCAAACGATGCCAACAGCCAATAATAGAACCGCAATCACACCAAAAAATGGACTTAATTTGCCACATAAATGATATTGGGTTTCATGTTTTGCGTAAGGATGTAACCACTTCCACATAAAAGATCCTTAATTCAAAAAATAAAAAACAGTTAAAAATCTGACCGCACTTTCACCGTCATGATGATTAATTATCTAAACTAATTCGTAGTGCCGCGGCAATAGCAAAAGGCGATAAGGTTATTGCGCCAGCCAAAATTGCACCTAAAATAGCAAGCTGTCCACCATAAGGGAGATTTAACGTAGCGGCATCTAAAATTGCTGAAGCAAAAATTAAAACCGGAATGAATAATGGTACCACAAGTAAACTAAGCAATACGCCACCTTTACGCAACCCCACCGTTAATGCCACACCAATTGCACCAATGCAGCTTAAAATCGGCGTGCCCACTAAGAGTGTAAGCACCAATGCCCACCAAATATTCACTTCTAATGAGAGCAATAAAGCGGCAATAGGAGAAAGCAGAATCAACGGCAAACCTGTTAATAACCAGTGCGCAACAACTTTTGCAAGCGCCGTTAGGGCTAAAGGCTGAGCCGTAAGCATCAATTGTTCTAAAGAGCCATCAATAAAATCATCTCGGAATAAACGTTCAAAAGATAGCAACGCAGAAAGCAATGCCGCCACCCAAGCAACCCCGGGTGCAATGCGAGAAAGTAGTTTAGGATCCGGCCCAATTACCAATGGAAACAGCGTGATCACGATTAAAAAGAACCAAAGCGGGTTCAATATTTCCGCTTGTTTACGGGTCGCAATCTTCAGCTCACGCTTTATAATCTGTAAAAATATCATAAAAATCTAAGAGTTATATTTATAATCAGCAAGATTGATTTTTTTCAATAATGTACTCGGCACTTCTTGGTGGCTCGTTAAAATGACCATTCCACCTTTTTTAGCATGATTTTCAAAAAGTGCGGTCAAAACTTCAACCCCTTTTTTGTCTATTGCTGTAAAAGGTTCATCCAAAATCCAAAGTGGCGCTTCAGAGATCCATAATCTCGCCAAGGCAATTCGCTTTTGCTGACCAGCTGAAAGTTGGGCAGCCGGTAAATCTTCGCGACCGAGTAAGCCCACTTTTTCCAGCACATCCCATAAAATATCGGTGCCTTGCTGGCTTTGACTAATCTGCTGATAAAATTTTAAATTTTCCCATGCCGTTAATTCAGGTTTCACACCAGAATGGTGGCCGAGATAAAGTAGCTGATGATGGTATTCTTCGCGTTGTTTTGTAATCTCGTCTGAATTCCACCGCACTTTACCTTCTACAGGTTGTGCAAGGCCGGCTAAAATCCGCAATAAACTTGTTTTACCGATACCATTGTGCCCTTCAATTTGCACGAAATCACCACTTTGAAATTGCAGTGAAAGATCAGTGAACAATACGCGATCGCCACGTTGACACGCTAATTGTTCTAATTGAAGTTGATGAGCAGGAAACATAGTCTCAGCCTTAAAAATAAAATCTTGTGAAAAATCAGCAGGTATTCTACCACAAGAGGAAATTTTGACGAGATTTTAAGGACTCAAAGGCATAACTATTTAGGAGTAGATCGGTGTATTTATTGATTTAAAACAAACTAAATTTTCCTAGCTTTTTCATCGGATAATCAAATAATTAAAAGATTTAATGATCTAAATCAAATTTTCTGCTACTATTTAGTTACTTTTTGATGTTGTTTTATCAAAAACATTACCTTAACTTCATTTTAAAAAGGAACATATTATGTCTTATACTCTACCTGAATTAGGCTACGCTTATGATGCGCTAGAACCACATTTTGATGCGCAAACAATGGAAATTCACCACTCTAAACACCACCAAGCCTATGTAAATAATGCAAACGCGGTATTAGAAACTTTACCCGCTGAATTTTCTGAAATGTGTGCAGGTCAATTAATCAGCCAATTAGATAAAATCCCAGCTGAAAAACGTACTGCATTACGTAACAACGCAGGCGGTCACGCAAACCACAGCTTATTCTGGAAATCATTGAAAAAAGGCACTACTTTACAAGGTGATTTAAAAGCCGCTATCGAACGTGATTTCGGTTCTGTAGAAAACTTCAAAGCTGAATTTGAAAAAGCAGCGGCAACTCGTTTCGGTTCTGGTTGGGCATGGTTAGTGATTAATCAAGGTAAATTATCTGTTGTGTCTACCGCAAACCAAGATTCGCCATTAATGGGTAAAGAAATCGCAGGTTGTGAAGGTTTCCCACTTTTAGGTTTAGACGTTTGGGAACACGCTTACTACTTGAAATTCCAAAACCGTCGTCCAGACTACATCAAAGAATTCTGGAATGTCGTAAACTGGGACTTCGTTGCAGATCGTTTTGCGAAAAAAGTCGCAGACTGCTGTGCAGCTAAATAATCGCTTCTCAAAATGTAAAAAATCGCCTATATTGGGCGATTTTTTTTATTGGTTAAATCCAACGTCTGACTTTTTTCTTATAAGCTAAATAAGACTCTCCAAACTTCTTCTCTAACCAGTATTCTTCAGGCTTAATTTGCCATTGTGTGATGAGATAAATAAACAGAAAAATACCGAGAAAACTGACCGCACTTTGCAAATAAACTGCCCATGCCACTAACAAACCTGCTAAGCTTAAATACATTGGGTTACGGCTCAAACGATAAATACCATTTGCCACAAACACATCACTTTTTTCCAAGTGAATTGGATTAATATTTGCTTTACTTTTATAGAATTGCCAAAGGCTGAAAAAAGCAGCAAAGGAAGAAATCAATACGAGCAAATAAACAAAAAGCACATTGGTTGATAACGGATAAGGATTGGGCAAATATGCCATGATAAGTGCACAACCAAGAAAAATGACGGGAGGCGGCACAATCGGTTTCTGAATCATCAGATCAAAAATCCAATAAAAAAGCCCGAGCAATTCGGGCTAATTAAAATATTACAGATTATTTAATTTCATCTGCGCCATTTGTTTCTCTAACGGGTTACCGTTTTTCTGTGCATTCTCAAAGCTTGATTTAGCACCATTCACATCGCCTTTTGCGACTTTAATATCGCCCGCTAAAAGATCTTTACGCGCACTAAAGCCTTGGCTTTTCACTTGATTTAGACTTGCTAATGCTGCATCAAATTGACCTTGTTGGAATTGCACGGCAGACAAACGAAGTGCAGCAAGAGACGTTAAGATATCATCTTGTGATTGAGCAATCGCTTGTTTCAAACTGTTTTCAGCAGAGGCGTAATCTTGTTTTGCAACAAAACCTTTTGCTTCATCTAATAAGCTAAATACCGCATAGCTGGTTTTATCATGTGCTTTCACAAATTCAGCCACTTTAGCTTGTTGTGCTGTGGCATCTTTGTTTGCAGTATAAACTAGAGCATCATATTCAGCAGACGCCTGCATGATTTGATTAGCTTGATAAGACTGCCAATAACGCCAGCCCAACATCCCGCCTACGCCAAGGATGAAAGCAGCAATAATGGCTTTGCCATTGTCTTTCCACCACTCTTTTAACTGATTCAGTTCTTGTTCTTCTTCAATGGTATATGCCATTTTCCTATCCTTCTAAAATTAAAATTGAGCTTTCACGTATTCAATTAAATTGGCCACATCAATGGTTTGTTGCTCAGCTGCGCCAAGTAAGTGTTTTACCACCACTTGATTATTTTGCACTTCACTTTCGCCAAGTACAAGGGCTAAAGTCGCACCAGACTTATCTGCGCGTTTAAATTGTTTTTTAAAGTTACCGCCGCTGCAATGCAACATTGTGCTTAAGTGCGGTAATTCTGAGCGAAGTTTTTCCGCGAGCTGGAATGCGGCTAATGTAGTACCTTCACCTTGATAAACAACGTAAATATCTACCGCACTTTTTACTGGAATCGATTTATTTACTTCTTGAACGAGTAGCACTAAACGCTCTAAGCCCATTGCGAAACCAACACCACTTGTTGCGTGGCCACCAAGTTGTTCAACTAAGCCGTCATAGCGTCCACCACCACATACGGTCCCTTGCGCACCTAATGCTGATGTCACCCATTCAAATACGGTTTTATTATAATAGTCTAAACCACGAACCAATTTTGGATTAATTTCATATTGAATACCAACCGTATCTAATAGACCGCATAACTGCGCAAAATGCTCGCGACTTTCATCGTCTAAATAATCCAATAATTTTGGCGCACCGTCCAATACATCTTGTAATGCTTGATTTTTAGTATCCAAAATACGTAATGGATTTTTTACAAGACGTTCTTTCTCTTCTTCGCTCATTAAATCTTGGTGATTTTCTAAGAAGGCCACTAATGCAGAACGATAGTTTGCACGTGCTTCTAGTGAACCAATCGAATTTAATTGAAGTGAAACATGTTGATCAATACCTAACGCTTTCCATAAACGTGCCGTTAAAATAATTAACTCCGCATCAATTTCAGGGGTTGCGATACCAAATACTTCGACACCCGCTTGATGGAATTGACGGTAACGACCTTTTTGTGGACGTTCATGACGGAACATCGGCCCCATATACCATAAACGTTGTTCATTGTTGTAAATCCAACCGTGTTCAATCGCAGCACGCACGCATCCTGCTGTACCTTCTGGACGAAGTGTTAATTGTTCATCATTATCCCAGAATGTGTACATTTCTTTTGAGACAACATCTGTGACTTCACCAATTGCACGAGCAAATAATGGCGTACTTTCCACGATTGGCATACGCACTTCTGAATAGCCGTAGCTACTTAAAATTTGGCGAACCTGTCCTTCAATCCATTGCCAAAGTGGAGATTCAGTTGGGGAACAGTCATTCATCCCACGAATTGCTTGAATATTTTTTGCCACGAGTTTTCCTTAAATAATTCGATTTTTTGGATCTTGTTGTGCAACTTTCGCACGAATTTTAGCTTCTAATTGGTCAATAATCGCATCGTTATCAAAACGTTCTTTTTGACGCTCGCCATCTAAATAATAGCCACTTTTCTTATTACCACCGGTCACGCCAAGATCAGACACTAATGCTTCACCTGGGCCATTTACCACACAACCAATAATAGACACATCCATTGGGGTAATAATATCTTCTAAACGTTGTTCCAGTGCATTCACCGTGCCGATCACATCAAACTCTTGACGAGAGCAAGTTGGACAAGCAATAAAGTTAATCCCGCGAGAACGAATACGTAACGATTTCAAAATATCAAAACCAACTTTGATTTCTTCTACAGGATCGGCGGCTAAAGAGACACGTAAGGTATCACCAATACCTTCCGCCAACAGCATACCTAAACCAATTGCAGATTTCACTGAGCCCGCTCGCGCGCCACCGGCTTCCGTAATGCCTAAATGCAACGGCTGTTTAATGGCTTTTGCCAATAAACGGTAAGATTCCACCGCAAGGAAGACATCTGATGCTTTTACGCTCACTTTAAATTGATCGAAGTTTAAACGATCCAAGATCTCAACGTGGCGTAACGCTGATTCTAACAAGGCTTCTGGTGTTGGTTCACCATATTTCTCTTGAATATCTTTTTCTAATGAGCCAGCATTGACACCGATGCGAATCGGGATATTTTTATCACGCGCGCAATCCACCACTGCTCGAATACGATCTTCACGACCGATATTGCCTGGATTAATACGTAAGCAATCCACCCCATATTCAGCCACTTTTAACGCAATGCGATAGTCAAAATGAATATCCGCCACTAATGGCACATTCACTTGCTGTTTAATGATTTTAAAGGCTTCGGCGGCATCCATGGTAGGTACAGAAACACGCACAATATCTGCACCGACACGCTCCAAAGATTTAATCTGTGCAACGGTCGCTTCAACATCAGTTGTGCGAGTATTTGTCATGGATTGTACGGCAATCGGTGCATCACCACCGATTGGTACATTGCCCACATAAATTTTTGTCGATTCACGACGTTTGATAGTAGGTTTTACTGCTGACATTCTTTCGTAAATTATTCGTTAAGGTTTTGGTAATTTAAATTTAGCCACACGGCCATCAACTGTAAGCGGATACGCTTCGCCTTTATAAGTAATGCGAACGTTACCTGGCGCACCGATAATCAAGGCATATTCATCACCATTAAAGGTTAAGGTTTCACCTTGTTTATATTCTTTTTGCGCTAATACTTTACGGTTTTTGTCTTTTACACTAATCCAGCTTGAATTTTTCGTGATCTCAATAACGAGATCGCCTTTCACTGTAGTTGGTGCTTCAGAAATAGCGGGGTTTTCAACCGCACTTTGTGTATCTGGCACGGTTTTCTCTGTTGTTGGTTCTGTGTTAGGTAACGTTTGTTCCACAACAGGTGCTTGCGCTTGTTCAACGGTAGGTGCTGAAGTTGCTGAGGTTGAAACTTCTGTGTTTCCTGTTTGAGCTTGATTTTCTTGAGTCGTTGAAACAGCGGGTTCAGCAGCATTATTTGTTTTTTCCGCTACAGACGTAGTTTCATTGCTTGACACCGCAGGCTGACTATTTACTGTTACTGGAATTTCATTCGAATGAGTAGCCGGTAGCTCTGCTGTTTTTTCTTTTTCAACGTAGGTTTGCACTAAATTATCACGTTCTTCGTTTGATTTTTGATAATTTTGCCACCACCATAAGCCAGTCATTCCAACAGCAGCGAGTAAAATAATTGTTGTGAGTGTGCCTACCCAACGGCTGTGAGAAGAATATTGGTTAACTGAACGCGTCGCACGTGTATTTTTACTTAAATCATTTTTATGTGCTTCACCAAAAGTTAAATGAGCCCATTCAGCATCAGGAATACGTAAAAATTTCGCATAACTGCGAACGTAACCTCTCAAAAAGGTTGATGGTACATCTTTTTGGACAAATTCATTATTTTCTAATTTTGCCAAAATGTTTGGACGTAAAGAAATGGCTTTTGCCACATCTTCTAAAGAAAGATTTAATGCTTCGCGTGTTTGGCGAAGTTTATCCCCAAAGGAGATTTTAGTTGTTTCAGTTTGTTCGACGATTGTATTCATAGGTATAAAAATAGAGAAATAGAAATAAAAAACTAAATACCAAATTTTAAAGTCGAAAGGGGCTTTTGGCAATGATTATTTGAGCGTGTGGAGCTTTTCTGCTCTAGAAGGATCAACTTGGCGTAATTTATCCAACGCTTGTTGATAAACGTCGGTTTGTTTTCCAGCAAAAGCACAAAGTGCTATGTTTTCGTAAGTATCAGCTTGATGATAATAATTCGGTGCTGCAAGTGCCGCATTAAATTGTGAATAAGCTTGTTCAAACTCACCTTGCCCACATAAAAATGCACCAAAGTTGTTATACACATCACCTTGCTTATCGTCTAATTTAATCGACTGTAAATAAGCTTGCTTCGCTTTTTCCGTATCTCCTTGTAATTGATAAAAATGCGCAAGTGCCGAGTGCACAAGATAATAGCGTTCATCATGTTCAAAGGCTTTATCTAAATTCAGTTTTGCTTGAACAAAATCCTCTTGTTGCAGATAGCCTAATGCCAACTCAACGCGCGCTTTGGCTGCTTGTTGTTTATTAAAATCGACTGAAGATTGAGAAACGCAAGCAGAAAAAACAAAAGGAAAAATGACCGCACTTAGAATGTTAATTGGGATTAATTTCATCTTATCACTCCTCTATCTTATCACTCTTCTCCAGGCCATTTTCCCTTTACAAGTATTGCTATGTTTAGCTTAGTTAACAGCTTTTACGTCAATACCTTCGCCAAACTTACGCTTCATTGCTGTACGTTTGGTTCGGTCGATTACATCGCCCGCCAACTGACCACAAGCGGCATCAATATCATCACCACGGGTTTTGCGCACAATAACAGTAAAGCCGTATTCCATTAAGGTTTTTTGGAAACGATCGACACGGCTATTTGAGCTTTTACCATAAGGCGCCTCCGGGAACGGATTCCATGGGATTAAGTTGATTTTACATGGCGTATTTTTTAATACTTGAGCTAATTGATGCGCATGCTCTGTACCATCATTCACATGATCTAATAACACATATTCAATAGTCACTTTACCATGGTTAGCATTTGATACTTCTAAGTATCTGTGTACCGAATCCATCAACATTTTGATGTTATATTTTTTATTGATCGGCATAATTTCATCACGCAATTCATCGTTCGGTGCGTGAAGTGAAATCGCTAATGCTACATCAATCTTATCACGTAACATATCGAGCGCTGGCACAACACCTGAAGTGGATAACGTCACGCGTCGTTTAGATAATCCATACGCGAAATCATCTAGCATAATTTCCATCGCAGGTACAACATTGGCAACATTCAGTAATGGCTCACCCATGCCCATCATCACCACATTGGTAATCGGACGAACACCCGTCACACCAAAATTACCAATAATTTTTGATGCACGCCAAACCTGACCAATAATTTCAGACACCGTTAAATTACGGTTAAAGCCTTGTTGTGCTGTTGAACAGAAGGTACAAGCTAAGGCACAGCCTACTTGAGAAGAGACACAAAGTGTCGCACGATCTGCTTCAGGAATATAGACCGTTTCAACTTGCTGTTCACCTACCTGCATCGCCCATTTAATGGTGCCATCCGCAGAGCGTTGTTCAACCGCTACTTCTGGCGCTTTAATTTCCGCGACCGCTTTTAATTTTTCTCGTAATTTTTTATTAATATTGGTCATATTGTCGAAGTTATCTTCGCCAAAATGATAAATCCATTTTACTAATTGATCCGCACGAAATGGTTTCTCGCCTAATTCAGCAAAAAACTCACGCATCTGCTGACGCGTTAAATCCATTAAGTTAATCTTTTTTGTATTCGTTTCGGATGAAAGGGGTTGTTCTAACATAAAGCCTCGTTATTACACATTACGGCGATGATGTTACTCAGAATTGAGCAACAAAAAATTCGCATATTAAAAATGAGCCGAGATTTTACAGATTTACCGACGGATAAGCTAGCAGATTTGAAAAACAAAGAAAAATTTGACCGCACTTCTTTGCGATCGCTATCGCAAAAATCAAAAAAACAAAAGAAAAAAGTGCGGTTAAAAAACTTTAAATTTTTTCTCTTTCACACATCCCAAACCCTTACAAAAACTGATAGAATACAAGCTTTGTTTTATTCTCTAAGTTGGCTATATTAAAAGATATGTTAAAAAAAGTGCTTTCTGTATTGTGTTTAGTGCCAGCAATGGCAACAGCACAATCTTATGTCGTGTATGATTTCACCCATGATCGCGTGCTCGAAAGTAGCTCACCGAATCACGTTCAACCTATCGCATCCGTCACCAAGTTAATGACTGCAAATGTGTTTCTTGAAAATAATCGAAACGCAAATTGTACTGCATCGATTACTGACGACGATTACGATTACATTAAAGGCACACATACAAAATTACCAAAATACACGCCGATTTCTTGTAATGAATTATTAAAAGCGATGCTTGTCCATTCTGACAACTATGCTGCTCATGCCCTTTCTCGCTCTGCGGGCATGAGTCGTTTGCAATTTATCCAAAAAATGAATGAGAAAGCGAGAGAATTAGGTATGCGCTCTACCCGCTTTTCAGATAGCTCAGGTTTATCTGACAGTAACATTTCAAGTGTGATGGATCTGGTTAAATTGGCTAAATACTCTCTTAACAAAGCACAAATCAAAAACATCTCGAATATGCCAAGTGCTTTCATTCAAGCAGGCGGACGCAGTGTTTTTGTTAAAAACACCAATAAATTAGTGCGTGAAGAAGTGTTTGATGCAGCAATTAATAAAACCGGTTACATTCGCGAATCTGGCTATAATTTAGTCTTTGTGAATAAAAATCCATGTAATCGCGCGACCATTGGGGTGATCAGTTTAAATAACCATTCATCTGCGTTTCGTACTAACTTTACTAAAGGAAAATTAGAACAATACGGTTGTATCGCAGGACGTAGCATGCACAACTTTACCGTTGATGAAGCCCAATATGAAGAAGGCTATGATGAAGCGGGTATGGATCGCCTAATCCAACAAGTTGGTGGTTAATCATTTCAAAAAGAGCGGTCAATTTTGCACAAAATTTTCCGCTTTTTAATTTTAATCACCTATCGATTTGATAATTATTTTCACTTGAAAACCTTATAAAAAATGATATTATTCTGCAGAATGCTAATCAATCATTATTTTTAAGGACATCTCATGAAGCATTTATTTAAAAGCCTATCTGTTATCGCTCTAGGTTTAGCAGCTTTACAAGCCGAAGCGAAATTTAAAGTGGTGACCACATTTACTGTGATTCAGGATATCGCACAAAATGTTGCGGGCGATGCCGCGACGGTGGAATCTATCACCAAACCTGGTGCAGAAATTCACGAGTATGAACCGACCCCTAAAGATATTGTAAAAGCTCAATCTGCTGATTTAATTTTATGGAACGGATTAAATTTAGAGCGTTGGTTTGAGCGTTTCTTCCAAAATATCAAAGATAAACCAGCCGTTGTGGTAACCGAAGGCATCACGCCACTTTCTATTTATGAAGGTCCTTATAAAGATGCCCCTAACCCACACGCTTGGATGTCGCCATCTAATGCGTTGATTTATGTCGAAAATATTAAAAATGCATTAGTTAAATACGATCCGCAAAATGCTGATACTTATCAAAAAAATGCAGCGGCGTATGCAGAAAAAATTAAACAACTCGATAAACCTTTACGTGAAAAACTCGCACAAATTCCTGCTGACCAACGTTGGTTAGTCACCAGTGAAGGCGCTTTTAGTTATTTAGCGAAAGATTACGATCTCAAAGAAGGCTATTTATGGCCAATTAACGCTGAACAACAAGGTACGCCTCAACAAGTGCGTAAACTTATCGATTTAGTGAAAAAAAATCACATTCCAGTGGTATTTAGTGAAAGTACCGTGTCAGCCAAACCTGCTCAACAGGTAGCGAAAGAAAGCGGTGCTAAGTACGGCGGCGTACTTTATGTCGATTCTCTTTCTGCCGCTGACGGTCCTGTACCAACTTATATTGACTTACTGAATGTCACTGTATCCACCATAGTCAAAGGATTTGAAAAATAATGACTGAACTTTCCGCTTCTATTTCCGTTAATGATGTAACCGTGCGTTACAACAACGGGCACACTGCAATTTATGATGTTGCCTTTGCATTACAAGGGGGGACAATCTGTGCTCTTGTCGGCGTAAATGGGAGCGGAAAATCAACGCTATTCAAAAGCATCATGGGCTTAATCAAGCCACAGCAAGGCAATATTGCGCTTTGTGGTTTACCAATTAATCGAGCATTGAAACAAAATTTGGTTGCCTATGTGCCGCAAGCGGAAGAAGTCGATTGGCAATTTCCAGTCTCCGTTTATGATGTTGTCATGATGGGGCGTTACGGCTACATGAATTTCCTACGCATTCCAAAGGCTGAAGACAAACAAAAAGTGCTAGAAGCGATGCAGCGGGTAAACATTGAGCATTTAGCTGAACGGCAAATCGGCGAGCTTTCTGGTGGGCAGAAAAAACGCGTATTTTTGGCTCGTGCATTAGCACAACAAAGTAAAATTATCTTGCTCGATGAACCTTTTACAGGTGTGGATGTTAAAACCGAAAATGCCATTGTGGAACTCCTTCGCCAATTACGTTCTGAAGGCCATTTAATTTTAGTTTCTACTCATAACTTAGGCTCTGTACCCGATTTCTGTGATCAAGTGGTGATGATTAACCGTACTGTGATTGCCGCTGGTAAAACGGAAGATACATTTAATCAGCATAATTTGGAAAAAGTCTTTGGTGGTGTATTACGACACATCAAATTATTGGGTGAAGATCTGCATAATGATGAAGATAAACGTGCTGTCACCGTGCTTACCGATGATGAACGCCCGGTTATCTTCTATGGCGAAACCAAAAATGATCCGCCAGCAACGGCTGTAAAATCTTGTCGTCTGCCTCCGTCTGACAAGGAATAAGCTATGCTTGAATATTTACTGGAACCTTTCTCCTATGAATATATGCAAAAAGCCATGTCGATAAGTGCTGCAGTCGGCGGCATTTGTGCCTTCCTTTCTGCCTATTTAATGTTGAAAGGTTGGTCATTAATTGGTGATGCGCTTTCTCATTCCGTGGTACCTGGTGTAGCGATAGCTTATGCCTTTTCACTCCCCTATGCTTTAGGTGCTTTTTTTGCCGGCATTTTGGCCGCACTTTCCATTTTATGGATCAAATCTATTTCTAAACTCAAAGAAGATGCCGTTATCGGGTTTATTTTCAGTACCTTTTTTGCTTTGGGATTGTTAATTATTTCCCTTAATCCAACCTCAATAAACGTGCAAAATATTATTCTCGGTAATATCCTCGGGATTGCCGATGAAGATATTTATCAAGTAGCCATCATTATGTTGATTTGCTTGGTCTTATTGCTTATTTTTTGGAAGGATCTGTTACTGATTTTCTTTGATGAAACACAAGCAATTACAGTTGGACTTTCACCACTGTTTTACAAAGTTCTCTTTTTTACACTCTTGAGTGCTTGTGTCGTTGCGGCATTACAAACTGTCGGGGCGATTTTAGTGATTGCGATGGTAATCACACCAGGCGCAACCGCCTATTTACTTACTGACAAGTTCAAAACTCTTATCAAAATTGCCGTAGCATTAGGCGCAATCACTGGTTTCGTCGGTGTCTATTTAAGCTATTATCTGGATGGCGCAACAGGTGGTGTCATCGTAACATTACAAACCTTGTTATTTTTATTGGCTTTTCTATTCTCACCCAAATACGGATTAATCAGTCAAAAACGACGTAAGGTGGTGGATTATGACTGAGATGTTCGCCATTTTCGTTGAGCCATTTCAATTTGCCTTCATGCAAAATGCGCTACTCACGGCATTAGTGGTTGCCGTCATCTGTGCACTACTCTCTTGCTATTTGGTGTTGAAAGGATGGTCATTGATGGGGGATGCCATTTCTCATGCTGTCCTACCTGGCATTGTATTAGCTTTTCTAGCGGGTATTCCATTAGTGCTTGGCGCCTTTGTCTCAGGTATTGCCTGCGCCTTAGGGGTAGGTTATTTAAAAGAAAACAGTCGTATCAAAGAAGATACCGCGATGGGGATTGTATTTTCGGGAATGTTTGCCATTGGTTTAGTGCTGTTCACTAAAATCCAAACCTCACAACATCTCACACACATCTTATTCGGTAACGTACTGGGTGTAAGCCGACAAGAGCTGATTCAAACGGCTATCATCGCCTTGATCATTTTTATTTTGCTTGGATTAAAGCGTCGTGATTTCCTTCTTTACTGCTTTGATCCGAGCCATGCCCGTGTTGCAGGTCTTTCGCCTAAATTATTGCATTATGGCTTGCTCACATTACTCGCACTCACCATTGTGAGTACAATGCAAGTCGTTGGAGTTATTTTGGTTGTAGCGATGCTCATTGCACCAGGGATCACTGCGCTAACCCTAACAAATCGCTTCGATAAAATGCTGGTTATCGCAATCATCAGCGCTGTAACTGCAAGTCTATTAGGCGTGCTACTTAGCTATCATTTTGATGCATCCACTGGTGCATGCATTATTTTATTACAGGCCGTATTTTTCTTGATTGCGCTAATTTATAGCAAAATAAAAGTGCGGTTAAATTTCTAAATAAAAAAAGCTAACAGAGATGTTAGCTTTTTTTATTAAGGATTGAGCTCCAACAATGTCAGCGCTTCATAATGCGCTGTATGCGGGAACATATCAAATAATTGAATTTGAGTAAGTTTATAATTGATTAGATGCTGCAAATCTTTTCCCATGGAAATAGCATTACAGCTGGAATAAAGAATAAAGTGCGGTTGCATTTCATTGAGAAATTCAGCTAGTTCCTTTCCGATACCTCGACGAGGCGGGTTGACGATCACCAAATCCGGTTTATTTTCATCTTGTGCTAAAGCAAAATTAGCGGCATCCAAAGATTGAAATTTAACGTTACTTAGCCCTAACACTTGAGCGGATTGAGCCGCCGCTTGGATAGCGGATGGCGAAATTTCAATTCCCGTTAATTCCACTTCTTGTTGATGTTTATCCTGCAAAGCTTTAGCACAATGAAGTCCAAAGCCTCCAACGCCACAAAAGAGATCCCAAAGTTTAGTAATCGGCAAATCTTGTACCCAATCTTGTGCTGTTGCATATAATCCTTGCGCTACAAGTGGATTTGTTTGGAAGAAACCTTGAGGACGAATAAACAACGGAATACCATTAAAACTTTCCGATAAAGTATGTTGATCCGTCAAAAAGATTTCTTTCTCACCTTCTAAGATCGCAGCGTGTTGAGGTTGGATATTCACACTCACCACTTCAAGTTGTGGTAATTTTTCCAATAACCCTGTAAACTCACGTTGAATTAACGGCAATTTAGTTTCTGAACGCAATACAAAACGCAACATCAATTTTTTTGTATGTTGGCTTTCTGTGAGCAGAATATATTTGAGCTCACCTTTTTGCTTAGCCACGTTATAAGGGACTAAACCCGCGCGCCCAATAAAATCTTTTAGAATTGGGAATAGCTCTACAAAGCGTTGCGGATAAAGCGGGCAATCACATAAATCCACCGCACTTTGTGGATCATTCGGGTCTTGTAAAATACCTAAAATAGGACGTTCCACCGCGCCACTTACCACCATTTTCGCTTTATTACGAAAGGCATACTCGGAGGAATAAAAAGGCGGATGCCAAATTAAATTATCACAATCTAATTTGGCAAGTTGTTGTTTAAGATGCTCTTCTTTCTTGGCGAGTTGCTGTTCATAAGGCATTTCAAGCCATTGACAAGAACGGCAATCGCCTTTTTGATAATGATGGCAATCAATCATTTAGAAGCAAGCCACTCTTGTTGAAGTGCGGTCAGTTTTTGATGATTTTCAATCCAACGCGAAGTTTTTGTGAGTTCTGACCAATCAAAGGATTTTTGTTTAAAGAGCGATTTCAAGCGATCTTGGCGTGCTGCAAAATGCTCCGTTGTTTCCTCTAACTTGAGATTATCAAGCACTTGAATAACACCTTCACGTTCATTACAAAGCAATAATAAGTCACAACCAGCATTCAAGGCTTTTTCACTACGGGCCACAAAATCTCCCATAAAACCAGCTCCCTTCATGCCTAAATCATCAGAGAAAATCGCCCCTTGGAAACCCAACTGTTTACGCAAAATTTCTTTTAACCAATAACGCGAACCGCTTGCTGGCTGGCTATCACATTGCGTATAAATAACGTGAGCCGGCATAATCGCATCAAGCTTACTTTGTTGAATTAATTGCTGAAATGGCAAAATATCATGATTAAAAATCACTTCTTTTGCTCGCTCATCATAAGGGGTTTCAAGATGAGAATCGGCTAAAACATGGCCGTGTCCTGGGAAATGTTTTCCTGTTGTTGCCATGCCTGCTTGGTGCATACCATCAATAAAAGCCGCCGCCAAATTGACCGCACTTTTTACATCACAGCCAAAACTACGATCGCCAATCGCACGACATTCATGCCCTAAATCCAACACGGGAGCAAAACTCAAATCAATATCTAGCGCCACCATTTCAGCCGCCATTTGCCAGCCCGCTTCTTTTGCTATTTGTTGTTGCTGAGTTGAATCCTTAACTAATGCCGCAAAAGCTTGCATCGCGGGGAGCTGAGTGAAACCTTCACGGAAACGTTGCACGCGACCACCTTCTTGATCGACCGTAATCAATAAAGGCTTTTTCACTCGTTGACGAATGGATTTAATTAGCGCTTGAACTTGCTGACGATCATAAAAATTGCGGGTAAATAAAATCAAACCAGCAACTAAAGGATGTTCCAGTAATTCAACTTCTTCTTGTTTGAGCTCATGACCTTCAAGGTCAATTAATAGTGTGGACATAAACTATTGTAAATAAAGACGATAATTAGTACTTTCTGTGCTTGGTTTTGGTAGTTCAAACACTTTCTTTTCTTGTGGTTGCAATAAAATATTGCCTGATTGGCTTTCTTGCTGATTCGGCCAAACCTGTGTCACACCTTGTGTGTTATACCAATAAAGATGGTAAAGCACATTGAGTTGTTGCGTGGTTTTATTTTTTAAAGCTGCCGTATTATCAGACAAATCAACATCTAAAGCGGGTGCTAAATTTGCCGCCATATTTAAAATTGGCTTATTGGTTCCCACAATATTTGGTGCAGATGAACAAGCCGTTAAAAATAATACCGTTGCTGTAATGAGGATCTTTTTCATTATTTCGCCAACATTCTACCTAAAGGTTCACCACCAACAAGATGCATATGAATATGGAATACTTCTTGTCCACCGTGTTTATTACAGTTCACAATTAAACGATAACCATCTTCGGCAATGCCTTCTTCTTTAGCAATTTTAGCCGCGACAGTAAATAAGCGACCCAAAGTAACTTCATCTTGTTCTGTCACATCATTAACCGTTGGAATGACTTTATTTGGGATAATCAAAATATGGGTTTTCGCTTGCGGTGAAATATCTCGGAATGCGGTCACTAATTCATCTTGATAAACAATATTGGCAGGGATTTCTTTGCGAATAATTTTGCTGAAAATGGTTTCTTGAGCCATAGTCTTCTCCTTGTTTTATATAAAAAAGTGCGGTCAAAATTTACCGCACTTTGCTTTTATTTTCCATCAGAAATTGATGATGAATGACATTTCAATCGGCTTAGTGAGCCGCACCTTCTTCTGAATCATCTTGATTAATAAAGGTATTATTAATCTCAATTTGTGCTTTTTCACGTAATGCTTGCATTAACTGTCCTTGCAATTCACCTTGACGTGCAAGAAGAAGTTGAGTGCTAAATTTCGCTAATTCTTGCTCAGTTAAAGTAGGTTCTTCTACACGTTCAAGAGCAACCACAACTACGTCACCTTTGCTGTTGCGAGCAACTTGATAAGCTACCTTACCATCTTGTGGTTTAGCAATAGCAAATATACCTTCATAAAGCATTGGATCTTTATTATCCATTAATGTAAAGGTTTGTGGTTCACTAAAACTAATACCTGCTGGTAATTTGGTAGGATCAGTTGATAGTGCTTTAACCGCTTGCTCTGCTTTTTCAGCTAATACTTTATCGGCTTTTTCACGTTTTAAGAATTGCTCAATCGTTGATTTTGCTTCATCAAGGCTTTGTAAACCTTCATCTTTGTGATCTACGACACGTACCACTACAAATTCATTTTCACCTACCGTTAATGGCTCAGAATTTGCACCGCCGTTTGCAATATCAGATTCAAAAATAGCAGAAGTCACATTTGGGAAATTTAATGCCGCAGGGACATTATTTTTACCAAAGTAATCCGTTTCTTCCATTTTCACACCAGCAGCTTCAGCTACCGCAGCTAAAGAATCACTACTTTCTGCTGCTTTTTCACGAACCGCTTTTTCTACCGCTTGGAAACGGCTTTCTGCTAAGTTTTTACGTACAGTCTCTGCGATTTGTTCTTTCACTTCTTCTAAAGTACGTTCTTTACGATCTTGTACTAAAATAATATGGTAAGCCCCATCCACATTAACCGGTGTGCTGTATTGGCCTACATTTAATAATAATGCTGCATCTTCAAAGTTTTTCGGTAATTCGTTGTCTTTTACCCAACCTAGTTCACCGCCTTGAGCACCAGAAAGTTTATCTAGAGATTTTGATTTTGCTAACTCAGCAAAATCAGCGCCCTTTTGCAATTCTTGATAAACGGCATCCGCTTCTTTCTCAGTTGATAATTGAATATGTGCTAATTTTTGGCTAATGAATTGCGCTTTATTTTCTTGATAATATTGCGCAATTTGAGTTTCTGTTACAGGTTGTAATTTACCTAATGCATTTGCTGAAACGCTAATATATTGCACTTTCGCTTGTTCAGGTTGAACAAGTGATTTCGCATTCGCATCGTAATACGCTTTAATTTCTTCGTCCGTTACTTTTTGTTTTGCAATTTCATCAGCTAATGGAAGTGTTGCAAGACGAGCGATACGTTTTTGGAAAAAGACTTGTGCGTTATCTTTTACTTGGGCTGGTACAACAAATTCACTGTCTGCCAAACCATTTTGCATTTGTTCAAGTGTTAATGCATTACGTAAAATAGCCGCATAAGTATCGGATGTTAAACCATTTTGAGCCAATAATTGTTGATAACGCGCGTTATCAAATTTACCGTTAGATTGTAAGTTAGGATCGCTCACAATCGCACGTTTGATCATCTCATCACTGACACCTAATTTTAATTCTTTCGCATATTGACGGATTAATTCTTGATCCACCAAACGTTGAATTAAATTTTGACGAAGTGCAGTCACAAATTCCACAGAGTCAGTTTTCGCTAAGAAACTCTCGCCTTCTTGTTGAGCTCGCGCTTCAAACTCTTGGTTATAACGATTTAAGAAATCTTGTTGAGAGATGGTCTCGCCATTTACTTTTGCGGCAAAACTCTCACTGCCGCCATACAAATAACCTGACATCCCACCAACTAAAAATGAAACTGGAAGTAAAGCAAAGATCGCTTTTCCGATAAAGCTATGGGCGATGCCATGCATTTTTTCAATTAACATTCAATTATTACCCTTTTAAAAAGACAAAGTTCATGAGATTATAATCTAAAAGGCGAAAATTCGCACTTAAAAAACACCGTGTTCGTGTAGGATTTTTATAGCCATAACGAGTAACACTAAACCGCCAAAAATTTCTGCTTTGCTTTTGAATTTTTTCCCTAAAAAATGACCGCTCTTTACACCAATAAAAGAGATGACAAAGGTTGTTAAACCGATGATGAAGACGGCCAATAAAATATCCACGGAAAGAAAAGCAAAAGAGACACCGATGGCTAACGCATCAATACTCATTGCCACACCAAGTGTTAGCAAGTGTTTTAAACTAATCAATGAGGGAGCGGGTTCATCATCCGAGCTAAGTCCTTCTCGAATCATATTCACACCGATGAGAGCGAGCAAAACAAAGGCAATCCAATGATCCCAATTTTGAATCATCTGACTAAATTGTAGCCCGACAACATAGCCGATTGCCGGCATGATGCCTTGGAATAACCCAAAGCAGCATGCAATAGCTAATGCTTGTTGCCATCGAAAAGCTCGCATTGCTAAGCCTTTTGAGATGGAAACTGCAAAGGCATCCATCGAAAGACCAAGAGCAATGACCCACAACATATGAAAAGTCATAAACTAAAGTTTATTTTCCAATACAGAAAGAACTGAAAATATTGCCGAGTAAATCATCCGAAGTAAATTGCCCCGTAATTTCACTCAGGTTAGCTTGAACTAAACGAAGTTCTTCAGCCAATAATTCACCTGCATGAAACTCAGTTAATTGGACTAACCCAATTTGCAAATGTTCGGCCGCTTTTTCTAAGGCATCAAGATGGCGACGGCGTGCTAAGAAACCGCCCTCCATCCCGGTTTGGAAGCCCATTGCCTGTTTTAAATGCTCTCGCAACAAATCTACACCCTGATGTGTTTGAGCAGATAAACAAACGGTTGTTGTTCCATTTTCTTCTTTTATTCCAACTGCCTCGCCGCTTAAATCTACTTTATTGCGAACAATGGTTACCGGCATATTATTTGGCAATTTTGATAAAAATTCTGACCGCACTTTTTCAATATTTTGGCTATCAGGATCGCTGCTATCTAACATTAAAATAATACGATCGGCTTGCTCAATTTCAGTCCAAGCACGCGAGATCCCGATACGTTCAACTTCATCTGTCGCTTCACGAAGCCCTGCGGTATCAATAATATGTAAAGGCATGCCATCAATATGAATATGCTCACGCAATACATCACGCGTTGTTCCTGCAATATCTGTCACAATGGCCGCTTCTCTGCCCGCTAAAGCATTCAGCAAACTAGATTTACCTGCATTTGGACGACCGGCAATCACCACTTTCATCCCTTCACGTAAAATCGAGCCTTGTTTTGCTTCGCTACGGACTAAATCAAGTTGATTGATAATTTCTCGTAATTTTGCTTCGATTTTACCGTCTGCCAAAAAGTCAATTTCTTCATCGGGAAAATCAATCGAGGCTTCCACATAAGTACGAAGATAAATCACAGAATCTACTAACTGATTCACTTTATTAGAAAATTCACCTTGTAATGATTTTAATGCAGAACGAGCGGCTTGCTCCGAAGTCGCATCAATCAAATCGGCAATGGCTTCTGCTTGAGCTAAATCTAATTTATCGTTTAAAAAAGCTTGTTCAGAAAATTCACCTGGACGTGCAAGACGAACACCATCAAGTTGTAAAATTCGTTTTAGCAACAAATCTAATACCACTTGTCCGCCATGACCTTGCAATTCCAATACATCTTCACCAGTAAAGGAATTCGGTGATTTAAAATAAAGTGCAATACCTTGATCTAAAACTGTGCCATCAGCATCTTTAAAAGGTAAATAGTCTGCCATTCGAGGTTTAGGACATTTACCTAGTACTGCTTGTGCAACTTCAACCGCTTTGGGGCCTGATACACGCAAAATACCAATACCGCCACGTCCTGGTGCTGTCGCTTGTGCGACGATTGTTTCTTTCATAAAAACTCACTAAAAATTGACCGCACTTTTATCTGCGATAAAAAAATGAGAGGGCGCATTAATACGCCCATGTGATTATATATCAATCAATGATAGAAAAAAGGCATCTTTCGATGCCTTCTATCTGTTATTTTTTACGGGTATGTAACCCTTTTTTCTCTAAACCACGGTAGATCATTTGTTGTTGTACGATAGTGATTAAGTTAGACACTAACCAGTAAAGTACTAGACCTGCCGGGAACCAGAGGAAGAAGAACATGAAGATCAACGGCATGAAATTCATCACTTTTTGTTGCATTGGATCGGCAACTGGTGTAGGTGACATTTTTTGTAACAAGAACATTGATCCACCCATTAAGATTGGGAGAATGTAGTAAGGGTCTTGTGCCGATAAATCTTGAATCCAACCAAAGAATGGCGCATGACGAAGTTCAACTGCTTCCATAAACGTCCAGTATAATGCAATGAAAATTGGCATTTGAAGGATTAATGGTAAGCAACCACCAAGTGGATTTACTTTTTCTTCTTTGTAAAGTTTCATCATTTCTTGGCTCATACGTTGGCGATCATCACCAAAACGTTCGCGCATTTCTTGCATTTTCGGTTGCAACATACGCATTTTCGCCATAGAAGTGTATTGTGCTTTTGTAAGCGGATATAAAATCGCTTTAACCACTAAGGTGACACAAATAATTGCCACACCCCAGTTAGATACAATACTTTGAATGAAAGTTAATAACCAGAATAATGGTTTCGCGATGAACCATGCCCAACCATAATCGACAGTTAAGTCTAAGTGGTTAGCCACTTCAGCCATTTTGTTTTGTAATTTCGGACCTGTCCATAATGAGCTGGCAATAGTCTCTGTTGCACCTGCTGGAATAGAAACGACTGGACCACGATAACCAATAGACGCAACGTTATTTTTACTGTCTGTAATACTATAAAGTTGGTTATTTACATCTTGATTTGGGATCCAAGCTGATACGAAATAGTGTTGTAAAATAGCAACCCAACCTGCTTTGGTATCGATAGAAAGATTTTTATCTTTCATATCGCTGAAGCTGTATTTTTTGTAATTGGTTTCTGAAGAAGAATACGCACCACCGGTATAAGTAGGCATTGCCACGTTACCGCTGCTTTCAACTAATGTGTGTTTTAATTGGCCGTAAGGTTCAACTTCAATTGCACTACCACTTTGGTTCACAATTTCAAAGTTAACACCGACATCGTAACTATCACGTTTTAACACAAAGATTTTACGATAAGTCACACCATCTTTTTCAAATGTTAATGGCACTGAAAGTTCATTTTGACCTTCTGCTAATTTGAAATTATCGCCAGTAACTTGATATTGCGCGCGACCTGCTTTTGTATCGATCCCGTTTTTACCAATTAAACCGCTTTGTGCAATGTAAACATGCTCGTTTGTATCTTTTAACAAGACGAAAGGTTCTTTTGAACCTAATTCTGCATCATATTTTAATAGTTCAGAACTGATTACATCACCACCTAATGTATCCACTTTCAAACGGAGTACATCATTTTCTAATGTGATAATTTGACCTTTTGTTTGTGAATCTGCCACTACTTCAGCAGATGAAGAAGAACTTGCCGGGACATCAGAAGAGGCGGCTGTTGTTTGTTCAGTGGTCTGTTGTTGAACAGGTGGATTTTTATCAAGTTGCCATTGCTGATAAACAAGGAAAGAAATAAAGAGTAGTGCAAGCACTAATAGGCTACGTCTTGAGTCCATTATTTTTTCTCATCGTTATTATTAATCTTTTTCGGCGGAACAGGATCGAATCCACCGGCGCTTAAGGGGTGACATTTTAATACACGTTTTAGCGTAAGCCAACTACCTTTTAACAATCCATGTGTTTTTAACGCCTCAATACCATAACAAGAACAGGTTGGCACAAAACGACAACGTGGCCCGATTAAAGGGCTAATCGCTACTTGATAAAACTTAATTAAAGCGATGAGGATTTTTGTGCCAAACGAATGTGACGTGCCCATAATTTATCCAAAGTTTGTAAAAACGTTTGATTATCAAGCTGACCAATGCCACGTTTCGCCACAAAGACAAAGTCACAAGAAGGCAAATTATGTTGAGATAAACGAAAACTTTCACGAACTAAACGTTTAATACGATTACGATCATGCGCTCGTTTAAGATGTTTTTTAGCCACAGTTAAACCTAAGCGTGGATGCTCAAGATTATTTTTGCGTGCGAGAATGGTAATTTCAGGGGTGCTTGCTCGAAACGGTTGTTCGAAGACATTTTTGAATTGAGTGGGAGTTAGCAATCGTAACTCCCGAGAAAAGTTTAGCTTAATCACTAAAAACGGTGATTATGCAGATAAACTCTTACGACCTTTAGCACGACGACGAGCTAAAACTTGACGGCCGTTTTTAGTTGCCATACGAGCACGGAAACCGTGAGTACGGCTACGTTTTAATACAGAAGGTTGAAATGTACGTTTCATTGTAATCTACCTAAATCAAAATGGTTTACTGTTTTGATATTCAAAACACAACAAGGGTTATAAAAAATAGACCGCAATTTTAATCATAAATTGGGCTTTCGTCAAATAAGAAAAGAGAAAATTCCGAAATAATCTTCCGTTTCTTCTAAAATCGTGGGGATTATACGGATTTTGGACAAAATCTCAAGCAACCTTTTTGTCTTTTTTTGACGACCAACAGAAGATCTTTTGCCTAAATTATTGTAAAATTCTCTTCGATTTTTAACCGCACTTTTGCGGCTTTTATTTTATACGCATATAACATAAGGATAATTTATC